>NZ_AHZC01000098.1 GCF_000247475.1 Rhizobium sp. PDO1-076
CCGCAGGTCTATCTGATGGATGAACCACTGAGTTCGCTCGACGCCAAGCTGCGGTCCGATTTGCGGATTGAGCTGAAGAGCATTCAGGCCAATTCCGGCGCAACACTGCTCTATGTGACCCACGACCAGATCGAGGCGATGACCATGGCAACACATGTCGGCGTTCTTCAAAATGGTAAACTCATTCAGTTCGGTTCGCCGCGTGACCTCTATGAGAAGCCGGTCAGCACCTATGCAGCGACGCGCCTTGGGCAGCCCCGCATTAATCTGCTCCCGGCCGACGTTTTCGCAGGTGCGCCGCCGCTGGCCGTCACCATCGGACTTCGACCGGAGCATATCACCCAGGGTCAGGGCGAAGACAGTCTGGTCACCCGCGTCGAGCATCTGGGCGACCAGACCCGCTTGCATCTGTCATTTCGCAATCATGAACTCGTTACCGTAACCGAGCCCCATAGCCTGTTGCGCCATGGCGATATCATCAAAATCCAGCCAGACAAGCCGCTCTATTTCGATGCGGACGGCATGCGTATTTCTTAAGGGAGGAAGAAAATGGCCCAGTTCATCAACAGACGGGAAGACGTTGTCACCGAAGCGATCGATGGTTTGCTGGCAACTTCTCGTGGCATGCTCGCGCGGCTGGACGGCTATCCCCATATCCGTGTCGTCATCCGCAGCGATTGGGACAAGTCGCGGGTCGCTCTCGTGTCCGGTGGCGGTTCCGGCCATGAACCCGCCCATGCCGGTTTTGTCGGTGCCGGCATGCTGACCGCGGCCGTCTGTGGAGACGTCTTTGCGTCCCCCAGCGTCGATGGCGTGCTGGCCGGAATTCTTGCCGTGACAGGGCCGGCCGGTTGTCTGCTGATCGTCAAGAATTATACCGGTGACCGGCTGAACTTCGGATTGGCGGCGGAACGCGCCCGCGCCTTCGGACTGAATGTCAGCATGGTCATTGTTGATGACGACATTGCACTGCCAGACCTCCCACAGGCGCGTGGGCTTGCCGGCACTTTGTTCGTTCACAAGATTGCCGGTGCCCTGGCTGAGGCTGGCGCTGACCTCGATACCGTGACAGCAGCGGCAAGACGCGTGGTCGCTTCAACAATGAGTATCGGCATGTCGCTCGATACCTGCACGGTTCCTGGCTCTCCCAAGGAAGATCGAATTCCACCAGGCATGGTCGAGCTTGGGCTTGGTATTCATGGGGAGGCTGGGGTCGAGCAGATCGATTTTTCCGATGCCCGAACCGCAATGGCTGCCGTTGCCGCGAAACTGGCGCCCCATCTTTCAGATAGGCCACATGTCGCTCTGATCAACAATCTTGGCGGAACGTCAGTGCTGGAAATGTCGGTCCTTACCCACGAGCTGCTGCATTCGGTGCTTGGCCGGCAGATTTCGCATGTCGTTGGACCAGCCCCGATGATGACCTCACTCGACATGCGCGGTTTTTCGATTTCGCTTCTGCCGGTTGAGGCGCAGGAGCTTGATGCCCTTGCGCGTCCGGTCATGCTTTCCGCTTGGCCCGGGCTTGCCGCGATCACGCCGATCAATGTTGCCGCGCTTCCGGATGGTTTGACGCCGATCACACCTTTGGCCTCGGATCATGCTGAAACCAGGCAGTTCATCATCGGTTGCTGCGATGTCATGATCGCGGCGGAGCAGGATTTGAACATGCTGGATGCCAAGTCGGGTGACGGCGATACCGGATCGACTTTGGCGGGCGCTGCAAGGGCCCTGATCAGAGCGATGGATCGTCTGCCTTTGTCTGATCATACCCAGCTCTACCGCGCCATCGGTCAGGAACTCAGTCAGACAATGGGGGGCTCGTCCGGCGTGCTCCTGGCGATTTTCTTTACTGCAGCCGGCGACGGCGCAGCAAGCGGTCTGTCGATGCGCGATGCATTGAAGGCGGGGCTTTTGCGGATGCAGGAGATCGGTGGTGCTCAGGTCGGCGATCGCACCATGATTGATGCCTTGGCACCAGCACTCGACGCTCTTGCCGACGGTATTCGAGCCGCTGCGAAAGCCGCGCGGGAAGGCGCAAACATGACCGCGACGCTGGAACGCGCCAAGGCCGGACGCGCCGCCTACATCAATTCCAAACAGTTGCATGGCCATGTTGATCCAGGGGCGGAAGCTGTGGCACGGTTGTTTGAATATGTCGCGCGCTAGTTTTCTTCGGTCAGCGTAGGTTTGCTCGGAGGTGGCTACGTTATCCGTTGGGTCTCTGGCAATTCGCTTCGCCCTTCAGATGTCGTAGCTGTGGCCGGCGCTGAGTGACGAGATGAACTTCTTCGTGCGATCGCGTTCCGGTGCCTGGAAGATCGTTTTCGGTGCTCCGCTTTCGACGATCAGGCCGCCATCCAGGAACAGCACCTGATCTGCGACGCGCGAGGCGAGCCGCAGGTCATGGGTCGCCATGATCATGGTCGTTCCTTCGCGTGCAAGCCGGCTCAGCACTTCGACGACTTCTTCTGCAAGCTCCGGGTCGAGTGCCGATGTTGGCTCGTCGCAGAGAAGCACGCGGGGCGAGGGTGCCAGCGCACGTGCGATTGCGACGCGCTGTTGCTGACCGCCAGACAGCGTTGCCGGCCACGCATCGGCTTTGTGCGCCATGCCGACCTTTTGCAGAAGGTCGGCCGCGTGATGCCGTGCCTTTTCCTTCGGCCATTTGAGTACGGTGACCAGCCCTTCCATGACATTCTCGATGGCAGTCTGGTGGGGGAATAGCTGGAAATTCTGAAACACCATGCCGGTCTGGCGACGCAGGCGCTGGGTCGCATCCCAGCCGGTCTTTTGGCCGGGTTGGAACCGGATGGTTTCCTCACCGAGGCGGATGGTGCCGGAGGTTGGCGTTTCAAGCAGGTTGATGCAGCGCAGCAGCGTGCTCTTGCCGCCGCCGGATGGGCCGACAAGTGCGGTCACAGTGCCTTCTGCGATCGTGACGCTGATGTCCTTCAACACGACATTGTCGCCAAAGCGTTTTTCGATATGGGATAGTTCGATCATGTTCTGGCCTCCAGAAAGCCGCCATACCGGGCAAAGCGTCTTTCCAGCCGAACCTGCAAGGCCGAGAGGACAGAACTCATCGCGAGGTAAATCAGGGCGGCCTCGATATAGAGGATCAAGGGTTCGTATGTTGTGGCCACAATGCGTTGGGCGGTCTGGAACAGCTCAGGCACGGTGATGGCGGCCGCAAGCGACGTGTCTTTCACCAGCGAGATGAAGGTGTTGGAAAGCGGAGGAACCGCAACGCGTGCTGCTTGTGGCAGGATGGTGCGGCGCATGGCCTGGCTCCAGCTCATGCCGATGGAATAGGCGGCTTCCCATTGTCCACGCGGGACCGAAGCGATCACGGCGCGGATGATTTCCGACGTATAGGCTCCGACGTTCAAGGCGAAGCCGATCAGCGCTGCCGGAAAGGCATCCAGCAAAATGCCGAGGCTTGGAAGGCCATAAAAAATGACGAAGAGCTGAACGAGAAGCGGCGTACCACGGATCACCCAGACGTAGAAACGGGCGACCGCGACCAGCGGCTTTGGCCCGAAGAGGCGCGTCACGGCAACCACAAGCCCGAGTGCAAGACCCAGTACGAAGGACAGGAGGGTTAGCGGAATGGTGAAGACCAGACCCGCCCATAAAAGCGGCTGGAGCGAATCCAGCATGAGTTGAAGCCAGGCGGGCAAGATCTGATCCCTCGAATGAAACAATCCGCTCCAAGCGTTTTGTGTCGCTTGGAGCGGATCAGACTATAGCGATGCGCAGACCGGTTCCATACCGCCCCGCGCTTCGAGTTCCCAAGCCTTTTATTTGGATACGTCGGCGCCGAAGTATTTTTGCGAAATCGCCTCATAGGTACCGTCAGCCTTGATGTCATTCAAAGCCTTGTTGATGGCGTCCTGCAGCTCTGTTTCGCCTTTGCGCAATATCACGCCGGAGTAATCGGCATCGGCCTGTTCGGCGGCAATCTTCACGGGTGCATCGGGCTTGTGCTTCTTGAAGTCGAGGAAGGAGAGGCTGTCATTGATGGTGGCATCGGCGCGGCCGGTCAGTACGAGCTGGATCGACTGGTCAAAGCCGTCCGTGCCGACGAGTTCGGCGCCCGATGCCTGGGCCAGCTTGCCGAAATTGCTGGAAAGCGACTGCGCGGCCGTCTTGCCACTCAGATCGGCAAACGACGTGATGCTGTCATTGTCGGCCTTGACGATCAGGACGGCCTTGGAGGCGATGTAGGGCTCGGAGAAGTCATACTTCTTCTTGCGTTCCTCGGTGATGCCGACCTGATTGATCACGACGTCATAGCGCTTGGCGTCCAGGCCGGCGATCAGGCCGTCCCATTTTCCTTCGAGGAACTCCGCCGTTACGCCAAGCTTTTCGGCAATGGCCTTGCCGATCTCGACATCGAAACCAACCAGAGCGCCGGACGTGTCATGAAACGTAAATGGCGCATAGGTTCCTTCGGTGCCGATCTTCAGAACGCCCGCCGATTTGATCTCGTCAAGATTTGCGCCTGCATGGGCAATGCCCATTGAAAGGAGCTGGGTGAATGCTGCGACAGCGGCGAGTGTCTGAAACCATTTCATGGTGATTGTCCAATCTGTTGATCATTGGCCTGATAGTCCGGCGTTGATACAAGCCTCGCATGTCGTGTCGGTTATAGCACCGGACAAACCCCCAATGTTTGCGTTAAACCGCGAAGGTTTTGTCATCGGCCGAACCGCAAACAGAAATTTTGACCTTCCGGTTAAAATTTATGGCGCGGATTGTCGTGTCGAAGGGCCACGACCTTGTCTCAATCTTCACCGGCCAGCGCTCGTTTCAGTTTGCGTAGTACGACGCCTCGTTCCTTGTCGCTGGCGGCATTTTGCAACTCTGCCTGCAGTTTAAGGATGAAGGACTGTAACGTGTTGTGCCAGTCGTGGTGTCCGGCCTTCAACGGCTCAAGGCGCAACGCGCGCGCCTCGGAGACATCAATCGCGGCATGCTTGGTGAGCTTGAATGCAGAATCGATATGGGGTGTCACGATCCGGCTTTCGACGAGGATGGATGACAGGCGCTGGGCAAGGCCCGCAAGAGCCACCTCTTCGCCATGGACGAGAAATACCCCCGCCCTGATCGGCTGCCTTGCCTTGACCCATGACAACAATTCCGTGCCGTCGGCATGGCCACTGTAGATCTCCAGCTTCCGGATGCGGGCACGTACCGTGATTTCGTCGCCTTGGATGCGGACTGTGGCCGCTCCATCTTCGAGAATTCGACCCAGCGTTCCGGCCGCCTGGTATCCGACAAGTAGAACCGTGCCATTGTCTCGCCAAAGCCAGTTTTTCAGGCGGTGTCGGATACGCCCTGCCTCGCACATCCCGCTGGCGGCGATCACGATATGAAAGCCCCGGATGAAATCGACGGCCTTGGACTGCTCGACCGTCTGGGTGAACCTCACGTTTTTCGCATGCAGCGCCTTGCTCAGCAATTGACCGTTTTCCATCCCGCGAGCATGCCGGGCGAAGATTTCGCTGGCGCGTGTGGCAAGCGGTGAATCGATGATGATCGGGGAGGTGTCCACGGCCTTGGTCTCCATGAGGTAGACAAGGTCCGCCAGAAGTTCCTGGGTTCGCTCGACGGCGAAAGAGGGAATGATCAGGGCGCCGTCGTGATGATTGGCGGCGCGGACCTCGGCCATCAGTGCCGCACGGCGCGCCGGATCCGATGTTTCAAGTCTCTCGCGATCGCCATAGGTGCTTTCGCAAATGACGTAGTCGAAATCGGCCGGCGCCTTCGGATCGAACTGCAGCAACTTGTGCTCCGGGCCAATGTCACCGGAAAATAGCAACCGAAGCGGACGATTGGCTGTTGCTATTTCGATCTCCACCGATGCCGAGCCCAGGAGATGGCCGGCATTCCATAGACGAAAGCGAATGGACCGCGTCGCTTGCTGCCAGACTTCCAGAGCGACCGGCCTGAACAGCGTGAGGGAAACGGCCGCATCCTCGGCGGTGTAGATCGGTTCGACACTGTCGCGGCCCCGACGTTCGTTGCGCCTGTTGAGATGCACGACCTCGCTTTCCTGGATATGGGCAGAATCCGGCAGCATGATCGAACACAAGTCCGCCGTTGGCTGCGTCGCATAGATCGGCCCTTCGTACCCGGCCTTTGCAAGCTTGGGCAACAGGCCGGAGTGATCGATATGGGCATGTGTCAGGATGACAGCGTCAATCCGGTGCGGCTGGAACGGAAAGGGCCGGTAGTTCAGCTCCTTTTCTGTCTTGGAACCTTGAAACATGCCGCAGTCGATCAGGACCCGTTGATCCTGCCATTCCAGCAGATGACATGAGCCGGTGACGGCCCCGGCTGCTCCATGAAAACGGAGAATCGGTTCGTCCGACATTTTCCATCCTCCTCAGGGAAATCGTGCAATGGCGATCGTAGTTCGAAGGCATGGATTGGCCATGATCCACATCAAGCCATTTGACGTCCCAATTGCCGATCCTATTCCGTTGCGATGGAGTTCTTTCCGGTTGTGCCTAAAGTGTTCGAAAGTTCCTGTTTACTTTGATCGCACTTGGATGATGCATAATTTGCATGGCTGACCTGTGAGCTTGTCACTTTTGCAAGGGCAGGCAAG
>NZ_AHZC01000097.1 GCF_000247475.1 Rhizobium sp. PDO1-076
GGAAGCCGCTGCCGAAATAGGCGCCGCAGAACCAGGTGTTGCGGCGGCCCTGCAACTGCCAAAGCTCGCGTTGGGCGCTGATGGCAGCTGTATTGAACAACGGATGTTCGTAGTTGAATGTCCGGACAATCTTCCCCGGATCGATCTCGCGGCAGGGATTGAGCGTAACGAAGAGTGGATGCGCGGCGTCCAGAGACTGAAGCTTGTTCATCCAGTAGGTGACGCAAGGCGCTTCACTGGCCGCATCCCGACCATCGGCGATGTAGTTCCAGCTCGACCACACCGATTTGCGCCTCGGCATTAGGTGCTCGTCGGAATGAAGGACGGCAAGGTTAGGCGTATATTGAAAGGCTTCAAGAACACGACGTTCCGAACTATCAGCATCTTCCAAAAGATCGAGGCTCTGATTGGCATGGGTCGCCATCACCACATCATCGAACTGGTCCCGGTGGCCGCTGACATCGGTGACTTCGACGCCGGCACGACCGCGACGAACTTGGGCAACCGGAGTAGACAACCTCAGCTCGCCTGAAAAATCGGCCAGAATTCGCTTTACGTATTCCCGGCTCCCGCCTTCGACGGTGCGCCAACGAGGCCGATCCGTGAGTGACAACAGACCGTGGTTGTCGAAAAACCGGATGAAGGCATGCAAAGGGTAAAGCTGCATGTCGTGCGCTGTGGTGGACCAGATTGCTGCTCCCATGGGCAGGAGATGGTCTTCGATAAACGACGCACCATATTTGGCGGACGCCAGATAAGAACCAAGACTGACGCTCTCAAGCTCCGGCCGCTTCAGCAAGCCCGGCGCTTCCCGGTAGAAGCGCATTATGTCCGACAGCATTTTCCAGAAGCGCGGGCTGAAGATATTGCTGCGCTGACCAAGCAGGCCGAATAGCCCGGAGCCGGAATATTCGAAACCGCCACCCGACAACGATGCCGAAAACGACATGTTCGACGCCAAAGTCGGCACCTTCAGATGCTCGAAAAGCTTGACCAAGTTCGGGTAGTTGCGGTCGTTGTAGACAATGAAGCCCGTATCGACCGGGATATCCCTGCCGTCCCCCGGCGCAACTACCGTATTGGAATGACCGCCGGGACGGGCTTCGGTCTCGTACAGCACGACATCTGCACTTTTCGACAACAACCAGGCAGAGGAGAGACCGGAGATTCCTGACCCGATGACCGCGATCCTGCGCCTTCCGCCGGCAACAGCCCTAGAAATGTCCGTGTCCATTGTCCGCCCTTCAATTCAATGCCACAACTTTTATGTGTCCTCACTACGGTTGCGTGCCGTGAACGGATTGTTGGCGGCGGAATAAAATCTCAACGGTGATCCAGCCACGCAAGGTCACCGTAATGGCTGCCATGATGCTCAACACGATTCCCATATCGGCAGATGCATGCCAGAATGGCCCCAGGCTATTGACGCGGCAGACTGCCGTGGCACAGCCTCACAAGGGGAAGACAAGCGTTTCTATGTCAGATTCTGCAGACGATCTTGCGCAGCGCAATTTTTCGAAACTTCTGGCGGCCGTTGGCCGGGACAGGGATATCGAAGCGTTCGAGGAGATCTTTCGGCACTACAGCCCGAAAATTCGGGCCTATATGGCCAAGCTTGCCCGCGATGGACAGGCGGCCGAGGAATTGATGCAAGAGACGATGCTGGCCGTCTGGAACAAGGCCGAACAATTCGATCCGTTGAGGGGCAATGTCTCCAGCTGGATCTTCACGATCGCCCGCAATCAACGCATCGACGCCTTTCGCAAGGAACGGCGACCGACATTCGATCCCACCGACCCGGCTTTCATACCGGACGATGTACCGCCTGCCGACGTCGAGTATGAAGGACGCCAGGAGGCCGATCGCCTCCGGCGTGCCATGGAAACACTCCCTCCCGAGCAGCTCGAACTCCTGAAGATGTCATTTTACAAAGAAGCCTCGCACAGTGCCATTGCCGCCGAACTCGGCTTGCCGATGGGCACGGTCAAATCCCGTATTCGCCTCGCATTTGCAAAATTGCGGGCAGCCCTGGAGCAACGCGCATGACGGTCCAGGTTCAACATCACATCAGCGACGAACTGCTGCTCGCCTATGCCACCGGAGAACTGGCAGAAGGTTGGAGCCTTGCGGTCGCCACGCATCTGGCGCTCTGCCCGAGCTGTCGCAACCGGCTTTCCTTCATGGAGCATGCCGGTGGCGAAATGCTTGAACTGGCGACACAGGAAACGACAGCCGAGACGCCGGCTGGCAGTTGGGACGACATGAAGGCGAAAATTTCGGCGTCTGAACCGTTGAAAAAGCCGGAGGTCAAGACCGCGCCAACTCAAACGCATCCTCCGGTTCTGCCGGAACCGCTTCGATCCTATCTCGGCGCTGATGTCGGCCAACTGAAATGGAAAGCGCTCGGACGGGGTGCCTATCATATTCCGATCAAGACAGCGGATGGCCAAACCCAAGTCAGGCTGCTGAAGATCCCCGCCGGAAAGCCGGTTCCAGAGCATTCGCACGGTGGACGTGAGCTGACGCTGGTTCTGAAGGGTGCCTTCACCGATGGTGCCAGCGTGTTCAAGCGGGGTGATCTTGAGGAAGCCGATGAGAGCCTGACGCACCAGCCGGTGGCAACGCCGGAAGAGGACTGCATCTGCCTGGCGGTAACCGATGCGCCGCTGAAATTCCAAAGTCGGCTTCTGCGGATCTTGCAGCCTATTCTCGGCATCTAATCAAACGCGCGGTCACGGCAGGCCGAAGAATGGAGAGACACGATGACCTATGTGGTCGCCTATCTTTCGACAGCAGTCGTGTTCTTTGGTCTCGACTTCCTGTGGCTGACGCGCATTGCCATCGGATTCTACCGCCGCAATATCGGCGACCTGATGCTGGCGCGCCCCAACTTTGCAGCAGCGGGTGTGTTTTACCTTCTTTACATCGCCGGCATCGTCTATTTCGCAGTTTTGCCCGCCGTCAGTGCCAGCAGTATCACCACCGCGATCGTTAACGGCGCCCTGCTCGGACTGTTGGCCTATGGCACCTATGACATGACCAATCTGTCGACCCTGAAAGGCTGGTCTGTTTCGGTCAGTGTCGTGGATATGGCTTGGGGGGCGTTTCTCACGGCCACGGCCTCAACAGCGGGCTATCTGGCCGTCTCACGTTTCGCCGCTTGAGCGTCTGGCAGGGCGGTGTTGGCCGCCCTATCTTGTCAGCATGATTAGACCAGAGCATCTGCTGCATCCCACACCCAACGGGCTCTATTGCCCGCCCGGCGACTTCTATGTCGATCCGGTTCGCCCCGTTGGACGGGCACTGGTGACCCACGGTCATTCCGATCATGCACGCTCCGGACACTCCCATGTGCTGGCGACGCGCCAGACACTGGATATCATGGCCATCCGCTATGGTGACGACTTTTGCGACAGCGCCCAGGCCGCAGAGTTTGGCGAGACGATCCACCGCAATGGCGTCTCTGTCTGTTTTCACCCGGCGGGCCATGTACTGGGCTCGGCGCAGATCGAAATCGAGTACCAAGGTACACGAATTGTCGTTTCCGGCGACTACAAGCGCGGTGCCGATCCGACCTGCGCGGCTTTCGAGCCCGTGTCCTGCGATGTCTTCATCACCGAGGCGACTTTCGGATTGCCGGTTTTCCACCATCCCGACCCGCAGGTCGAGATCCTCAAGCTGATCACGTCGCTCAACCAGTTTCCCGAACGCAGCCATCTGGTCGGCGCCTATGCGCTGGGCAAGGCGCAGCGGGTAATTTCACTCATTCGCCGTTCCGGATACGACAAGCCGATCTATATCCATGGGGCGCTTACCAAACTCTGCGACTATTATCGCAACGAAGGCATTGATCTCGGCGATCTCCGGCCGGCAACCGCCGAAGATACAAAATCCGGTGCCTTCAAAGGGGCAGTCGTCGTTGGACCGCCATCGGCATTCAATGATCGCTGGGCGCGCCGCTTCGAAGATCCACTGTCGATTTTTGCGTCCGGCTGGATGATGGTTCGGCAGCGGGCGAAACAGCGCGGCGTCGAGCTGCCACTGGTCATCTCCGACCACTGTGACTGGCCCGAACTGATATCAACGATCACCGATATCGCGCCGCAGCAGGTCTGGGTCACGCATGGCCGCGAGGAGGCGCTTGTCCGATGGTGCGAGCTTGCCGGGATCAAGGCACGCCCGCTGCATCTTGTCGGCTACGAAGACGAGGGAGACTAAGCGATGAAGGCATTCGCGGCCCTTCTCGATCGCTTGGTGCTGACGCCCAGCCGCAATGGCAAGCTGAAGCTGCTGCAAGACTATTTCCGCGCGACACCTGATCCGGACCGGGGCTATGCACTGGCAGCACTGACCGACAATCTCGAGATTGGCAGCGTCAAGCCGGCCTTGCTCAAGGAACTGGTGCTGGAGCGCATGGATGAGGTGCTGTTCCGCTACTCCTACGACTATGTCGGTGACCTTGCCGAAACCATCTCCCTGGTCTGGGAGCCGCCAACCGATGCAAAACCTGCCGAAGGCGCCGATTTGCAGCTGTCGAGCATCATCGAAAGGCTGCAACGGCTTGGGCGGAACGAGACGCGCGGTGTGATACGCACGCTGCTCGATACCCTCGGCCCCTCTGAACGTTTCGCACTGATAAAGCTGATCACCGGCGGCATGCGCATCGGTGTGTCGGCGCGCCTAGCCAAGCAAGCGTTGGCGAATTTCGGCGAAAAGGATATCGGCGATATCGAGGGCCTTTGGCACGGACTTGCGCCACCGTATCGGCAGCTTTTCGACTGGCTGGAAGACCGCACCGAAAAGCCCGTGCTGGCGACGCCTGCCATTTTCCACTCCGTCATGCTGTCGACACCGATCGAGGACCGCGATCTTGAAGTGCTTGACCCCTCGGATTTCGCCGCCGAATGGAAATGGGACGGCATTCGGGTGCAGCTTTCCTGCTCCGACGGGCGAAACCGGCTCTATTCCCGGTCCGGCGACGATATCTCAGGCGCCTTCCCGGACATTGTCGAAGCGGCACGTTTCGATGGCGTGATCGATGGCGAACTGCTGGTCGGAGGCACCTCGCGCAGCAATGCGCCCGTCCGAACTTTTTCGGATCTCCAGCAAAGGCTGAACCGCAAGACGGTGACCGCGCGCATGATGGAGGAGTATCCGGTCTTTATCCGGGCCTATGACATACTGTTCGAGGGAAGCCAGGACGTTCGCGACGAAGTCTTGCCTGCAAGGCGCGAGAGGCTGGGCAAGCTTGTCGAGGCGCAGGAGGCAACCCGTTTCGACCTTTCGCCGTTGGTTCCGTTCTCAAGCTGGGAGGAGCTGGAGCGCTTGCGATCTTCCCCGCCCGATCCGGTGATCGAAGGCGTGATGCTGAAGCGCCATGACAGCGTTTACCAGGCTGGACGCGCGAAAGGGCCGTGGTTCAAATGGAAGCGCGATCCGATGAATGCCGATGCGGTGCTGATGTATGCGCAGCGCGGGCATGGCAAGCGTTCGAGCTATTATTCGGATTTCACCTTTGGTGTCTGGACCGCGGTTCCCGGCGAGGGCGATATTCTGGTCCCCGTGGGCAAAGCCTATTTCGGCTTCACCGACCAGGAACTTGAGGTGCTCGATCGCTTCGTGCGCAACAACACCGTCGATCGCTTCGGCCCAGTGCGGGCGCTCAGGGCTGAAGCGGAACATGGTTTTGTCGTGGAAGTGGCCTTTGAAGGCATCGCCCGCTCCAATCGGCACAAGTCGGGCGTCGCCATGCGCTTCCCGCGCATTGCACGCCTCCGGCAGGACAAGCTGCCGAAGGATGCCGACCGACTGGAGACCCTTGTCGCGATGATCGCGTAGACTTGAACCTATCGCTTGGTCAGGCAGCGGCTGACGCAATCCTGCCAGCCGGCAATGGCTTGCTCTCTTTCGGAGGATTGCATCTGGGGTTCGAAGCGGCGGTTGCGTTTCCAGGTTGCGGCAAAACCAGCCTGATCCGGCCAGAGACCGGCACGCGAGCCCGCAAGCCAGGCCGCGCCCAGCACCGTAGTCTCCAGGATCATCGGACGGTCGACGGGCGCGTCGAGAATGTCGGCGAGGCGCTGCATCGTCCAGTCCGATGCGACCATGCCGCCATCGACGCGCAAGACCGTCTGATCGCTGGCACCCGACCAGTCCCTCTTCATCGCCTCCAGCAGATCATTGGTCTGATAGGCAACGCTTTCCAGCACGGCGCGGGCAAATTCGGCAGGTCCGGAACTGCGGGTCAGACCGAAGATCGCGCCGCGTGCGTCGGCATCCCAATGTGGCGCACCGAGGCCGGTAAAGGCCGGCACGAGATAGACGCGCTGGTTGGGGTCGGCGCGCATGGCCAGCGCATCGGTATCGGACGCGACCTTGACGAAGCCCAGCTCGTCGCGAAGCCACTGCACGGCAGCACCGGCAATGAAGATCGAGCCCTCAAGGGCATAGGTGGTCTTGCCGTTCATGCGATAGGCGATCGTGGTCAGCAGGCGGTTCGACGAGGTGACGCGATCCGAGCCGGTGTTCAACAGTGCAAAACAACCCGTTCCATAGGTCGATTTCATCATGCCCGGTTCAAAGCAGGCATTGCCGATGACGGCCGCCTGCTGGTCGCCGGCAACGCCGAGGATCGGGATTTCGGCGCCGAGAACAGTCTTGTCCGTGATGCCGAAGTCGTCGGCG
>NZ_AHZC01000096.1 GCF_000247475.1 Rhizobium sp. PDO1-076
CGATCTGGTCGATGAAGAGGGGCGCCGGCGCCTGACGGAGGAGCCTGATCCGGACAATGACGTGCTGCGCGAATTCACCATCTTGCGTGACGACGGCCAGCAGATCCCGATCGAGGCGCGCGGCCGCAATATCGAATATCGCGGCCGCAAGATCCGCATCAGCTGTCTTGTCGATCTCAGAGAACGCAAGGCGGTCGAACAGCGCATGCGGCATCTGGCCCAGCATGATCCGCTGACGGGACTGGCCAATCGGACCTTGTTCACCGAGACGCTGTCCATGCATGTCGACCGCGCGACGTCCAACTGGGGATGCGCCGTGGTCCTTGTCGACCTCGATCACTTCAAGGATGTCAACGATCTTCATGGCCACCCGGCCGGCGACGAAGTCATCCGCGAGGCAGCGCGTCGTTTGAGCCATGCGCTCGGCCCGCGTGATCTGGCCGCGCGCCTGGGCGGTGACGAATTTGCCATCATTCTCGCCAATACCCACTTCAAGACGCAGGTCGAGGATTTTGGCCGGCGCCTGGTCGCCGCTTTCCGCCAACCCTTCGATACAGGACAGGGCCAGTTGATCAAATGCAGCGTCAGCGTCGGTGGTGCCTTGTGCCCCGAGCATGCGTCTACGCTGGAGGAACTGATCGGTCGCGCCGACGTGGCTCTGTATCACGCGAAAAAATCCGGCCGCAGCATGTTCCGGATCTTCCGCGACGGCATGGACGAACTGATCGAAAAGCGCCGGGCGCTGGAGGCGGATATCGAACGCGGGCTTGCCGATGGCGAATTCGAGCTGTTTCTGCAGCCGCGGGTGAAGGCCGCCACCGCCGAGATTGCCGGATATGAGGCGCTCGTGCGCTGGAACCATCCCGAGCGCGGCATGGTGCAGCCGAACGATTTCATTCCGGTGGCCGAGGTCTCGGGCAAGATCGTTGCACTCGGCGCCTGGGTCCTGGCCGAGGCCTGCCGCCTGCTGGCCGCAATGCCCAGGGATGTGCATCTCAGCGTCAACGTTTCGCCGGTGCAGTTCCGTCATCCGGATTTCCTTGCCGATTTGAGCCATTGCGTTGCCGTCACCGGCGTCAGGCCGCAGATGCTGGAACTGGAGATCACCGAGAGCGTTCTGATCGATGACGATGACCGCGCGCTCAAGATCCTGACGCATCTGAAGTATCTCGGTTTCCGCATTGCGCTCGATGATTTCGGCACGGGCTATTCTTCGCTCAGCTATCTGAGCCGCTATCCCTTCGACGTGATCAAGATCGACCGCAGTTTTGTCGCGGCCCTCGGCACGGAGGAAACCGCCAATGCCATCGTGCGATCGATCATCGACCTCGGGCGCGGCCTGGGGATGAGTGTGGTGGCGGAGGGTGTCGAGACACTGGATCAGGCGCTCTATCTGGCGGCGGCAGGCTGCGAGGAATTGCAGGGCTATCTGCTCGGGCGACCGGTCCCGGTGGCCGAAGCACCAAAAATAGTGTCGCCGGTAACCGCGAACGAACTGCAAAAAGTCGCAAGCTTCGTTATGCGTACCGGCACGGAGCGGGAATTCGGCACCGGGCACACAGTGGCAGGTCTGCCGCGATCCTTGTCTCTCGGGGCATGAATGACGGCATCGCTGCTGCGGTCGGATCAGCGGTATCGAAAGAGACAATGGAAGCCAGGTCCGGCTTCAAAGCGTGACGCAGGGCGTAGCCATGGAAATGTGGAATCTGGTTCTTTTTGTCTCCGAGGCGGTGCTGTATTTCGCCCTGATGACGACGCTGCTGCACCTGCGGACCTATATCGGGCTCGGCGTCTTCCTGACCGCGCTCGGCGTCATGCACTTCGTCGAGACCTATCTGGCCGCCGCTTTTACGTCGCACTGCCATTCGGCATCGTGTCCCCGGGCTCGTCGATCTTCTTTGCCGGCAAGCTGATGCTGATCCTGATGCTCTATATCAAGGAGGATGCGTCAACGGTCCGCCAGCCGATCTATGGTCTCTTCCTCGGCAATCTGGTGACCTTGGCCATCGCCCAGTTGCTCCTGCTTCATTACAGCGTCGAGCCGACGGCAAGCCAGCGGGCCGATTTCTCGTTCCTGCAGGACATGGGCGCCCTGATGCTCTGGGGAACGACGCTGCTCTACCTGGATTCGGTCGGCATCATCCTGCTCTACGAGCGGCTCGGCCGCTGGCTGCCCCGCCGCACCGTGCTGCGCTTTGCGATTTGCGGTTCGGTGGTGCTGGCATTCGACCAGATCGGCTTCTTCATCATGCTGAACCTGCTCTATGGCGCACCGTCCGACGTGTTCTGGGGTGGCCTGAAGGCAAAGATGGTCGCTGTGTTGATCTATACGGCGCTGTTTGCACTCTACCAGTTCTATCTGAGCGAGGGGCGCCTGGTGGGTCGGCAGCGCACGGTGCGCGATGTCTTCCACGACCTGACCTTCCGCGAACGCTATGAGGATCTGCTGGCGCGCACGGGTCGGGATGGCCTGACCGGTCTTTTGGACCGCAGCCGCATGGAGATCGATGCGCCGCGGCTCCTGGCGACTGCCCTCAGCCAGGACAAATCTGCCAGCATTGTCATCATCGATATCGATCATTTCAAGCAGATCAACGACCGCTTCGGTCATCTCGTCGGCGACGAATTGCTGAAAGAGATCGCCGAGACCATGAGCAAGGCTGTCCGGCCGCAGGACTTCGTCTTCCGCTATGGTGGCGAGGAGTTTGTTCTGGTCATGCCGGATCTGGCGCATGAGGATGCCCTGCGCATCGCCGGGCGGCTGCGCGAGCGTGTCGCCGCCGACATCCGCAATCCGGACGGCGAGCCGGTCACGATCAGCTTGGGTGTTGCAAGCGCACCGATCGACGGCACCAGCCTGCATGCGGTGCTGTCCGTTGCCGATGTCAGGCTGTACCGCGCCAAGAGCGACGGCCGCAATCGTGTTATCGGCCGACAGATGGCATAAAAAATCCGGCGAACCAGTCGCCGGATTTGAAGTCTTTAACCGTGTGGCAGAGTATCAGGCGGCCAGTGCCAGTTCGGCTGCCTTGGCATGAGCTGCGGCAACAGCCTTTTCGGCCGCTTCCGGACCATAGGCCAGGCCTTCGACATAGATCGTTTCGACCAGTTCGATGCCCATGAAGCCGAGAACGGTCTTCAGGTAGGGCTCTGCATGGTTCATCGGGGCGCCCGGGCCGGAGGAGTAGACGCCGCCGGCAGCCAGGACCAGATAGGCCTTCTTGCCGGTTGCAAGGCCGACCGGGCCTTTTTCGGTGTAGGTAAATGTCAGGCCGGCGCGGGCGACGTGGTCGATCCAGGTCTTCAGCGACGAATAGATGTTGAAGTTGATCAGGCCGGTGCCGATGACGATCGTGTCGGCGGCGAGCAGTTCCTGGACCAGCGCGTCGGACACGGCTGCGGCTTCGGCCTCGGCAGCATTGCGGTCTGCGGCCGGCTTGCGGATCGCGGCCGTGAAGGTGCCGTCGACATGGTCAAGCGAGTCAGCGGCCAGGTCACGCGTGACGACGGCGGCACCGGTCTGGGCGCTCAGCTTCGCCGCAAGGTCGGTGGCAACCGAGTTCGAAAGCGATTCCGCACCGCGCGGGCTGGAAGTGACGAGAAGAATGGAAGACATGAGACTTTCCTTGATCGTTGCGTGGCAGCGACTGGAGGTAACGCTGCTGTGACCCCGAGATAGGATGATTGGGGCATCGATAAAACTGTGATAATGTAGATCGATAGTATCGAATAATTGGATGCCTCCCATGGACGCAAACCCCACCCTCGACCAGTTGCAGGTCTTTCTCACGGTTGCCGATGCCGGCAGCTTTTCCGCCGCCGCCCGACAGCTCAACCGGGCACAGTCGGTGATCAGCTACACGATCGGCAATCTCGAAATGCAGCTCGGCGTCAGTCTGTTTGAGCGCAACGGTGCCCGTCAGCCGAAACTGTCGGAAGCGGGAACGGCCATGCTGGCCGATGCCCGCCGGATCGTCAGCGACCTGCAGGTCATGCGTGCCCGGGCAAGCAGCATGAAGCAGGGCCTTGAGGCCGAGGTGTCCGTGGCGATCAGCGTGATGGTGCCGACCGAGGTCATGGTCGGCGTGCTGAAGGAGTTTCGTGATACCTTTCCGTCGGTGTCGCTGCGGCTGGAAGTCGGCGAACTCGGCCGGATCATGGAACTGGTGATGAGCGGTCGATCGACGATCGGCATCGGCGGCGCGCTGCTCAGGCAGGACGATTCGCTGCTCGTCGAACGCATCGGCCACAATTACCTGTTGCCGGCCGCCGCCGCCGACCATCCGCTGGCATTGTTGCAGCGGCCGTTGACGCTGATCGATGTCCGCGAGGAGGTGCAACTGGTGGTCAGCGACGCCTCCGAACTGACGGTTGGTCGTGACTTCAACGTGCTGTCCTACAAGACCTGGCGGGTCAGCGACATCGCGACCAAACACCAGCTGCTGCGCCGGGGCCTTGGCTGGGGCGGGCTGCCGGCCTCGGTGATCCGCGAGGATTTGATCAGCGGTCGACTGGTGCAGCTCGACCTGGATGCCTATGAGCAGGGCTCCTACAATCTTTATGCGATCCGCAAGACAGCCAACCCGCCGGGGCCGGCTGCAAGCTGGATGATCGACGCGTTTCGCGAGCGCCTCTCCAACTGCCCGTCCGATTTGTCCGCCATTGTTCCGGACATGCGACACGAAGTCTTGGCCATACCGGCTTGAATCGACTCGGTGAAACGCTCCTGATCCGAACAGACAAAAAGCCCGCGCTCTGATCGGGCGCGGGCCTAGCTGAGGCTCTTGCTATGGTGCCGTTCGGCGCTGTCAGAGTGTCAGGCGGAACTTGGCGAAGCCATCCGCACCGTCGCCGGCGTCCTCGATCTTCGCACCCTTGATGGCAGCGAGATAGTCACGTGCCTTGGGGCCGGTCTCGAAGGTGACCGTGGTATCGGCGAGCGGTGCAAACGACCAGTTGCCATCGGCCTGCGGGTCGATCGTGCCCTGTTCGACGATGTAGCGCACGATGATGTCGCGATTGGTGTCGGGGCCGACAAAGACGACCTTGTCGCCGGCGATCTCCGGGAACTTGCCCCCGCCACCGGCGCGGTAGTTGTTGGTCGCCACGACGAAGCGCTGGCCGGGATCGATGGGATGACCGGCAAACTGCAGGTTGACGATGCGGCTTGATTCCGGATGGATCGCCTTGCCGTCCTTGTCGAAGCGCGGCGGCTTGCTCAGGTCGATCTGATAAGTGACGCCGTCGATGATGTCATAGTTATAGGATGGGAAATCCGGATTGATCAGGCTCGCGTCCTTGGAGCCGGGGGTGATCTGGTTGAAGATGCCGGCTGACATTTCCAGCCAGTTCTTTACCTGCTCGCCGGTGATGGCGACCGCCTGGATCGTGTTCGGATAGAGATAGAGATCCGCGACATTACGGATGGCGATGTCGCCGGCCGGAACGTCGGTGAAATAGTCGGCACCACCGCGTCCGCCGACCTTGAAGGGGGCTGCGGCCGACAGGACCGGCAGGTCCTTCAGGTCGCCATCCTTGAGCATGTCCTTGATATAGGCGGTCTGCGCGATCGAGACGATCTGCACCGACGGGTCGTCGGCAACAAGGGCGAAATAGGAATAGAGCGGCGCCGATGTCTTGCCGACCGGAGTGCGGACATAGTCGAGCGTCGCCTGATGTTCGGCGCTCACGGCGGCAACCACGTCCGGCTTGTCCTTGACGTCCGCGACCACCTTCTTGTTTTCGTCGCGATGCGAGATCGGCCGGGCTTCGCAGGTGAAGTCGACGATCTTCCAGCTCTTGCCGTCCTTTTCCAGCAACAGGTCGATCAGGCCCATATGCGAGCCCCAGAAGCCGGCCATGACGGCAGGCTTGCCGAGCAGCGTGCCCTTGACCGGATCGGCACCGGGCACATCCACGAAATCCTTCGGGCCGGGGAAAACCAGATGCTGGTGGCCGGTGAAGATCGCATCGATGCCTTCGACGCCGGCGAGATAAAGCGAGGCGTTTTCCATGCGCTCTGTCTGACCGTGACCGTCGATGCCGGAGTGCGACAGCGCAATCACGAGATCGGCGCCTTCTTCCTTCATGCGCGGCACCCAGGCGCGCGCCGTCTCGACGATGTCGCGCGTCTGGGCACTGCCTTCCAGGTTCTTCGCATCCCAGACCATGACCTGTGGTGGAACGAAGCCGATGAAGCCGATCTTGATCGGGCTTTCCGCGCCGGATCCGTCGCGGATCATCTTGTCCAGAATGACATAGGGCTTGAAATGCAACTCATCCAGCTTGGGATCGGCCGCCAGCGCGCCCTTGGTCAGGTTGGCGCAGACGATCGGGAAATTGGCCCCGCCGAGCGTGTTGAACATGAAGTCGAGGCCGTAGTTGAATTCGTGATTGCCGAGCGTGCCGCAATCATAGCCGAGCACGTTCATCGCCTTGATCACCGGATGCAGGTCGCCGGCCTTCATGCCCTTCTTGTAGGCCATGTAATCGCCCATCGGATTGCCCTGCAGGAGATCGCCATTGTCGATCAGCAACGAGTTGCCGGCCTCGGCGCGGATCTGGTCGATGATCGAGGCGGTACGGGCCAGACCCATCGTGTCGTTCGGCTTGTCGGCATAATAGTCATAGGGCATCACGTTGACATGGATGTCGGTGGTTTCCATCAGCCGCAGATGCGCCTGGCTGCCATTC
>NZ_AHZC01000095.1 GCF_000247475.1 Rhizobium sp. PDO1-076
CCCTTCCATACACTCGTCGAATCAATTCAACTGTATGAAATCACAAACGTTTCATATCATTCAAGTTCTTTGTGGACCGACACTTAGACAACGGTATCTAGTTTTTGCTGATAATAGAGTGCGCTCTCAGTTCCTGCGTGATGCTATCGAGTTGAAGCGAACGACGAACGACACGTGGTGTTATCATCACCAGCAATTCAGTACGAGCCTGCACGCTACCAGTCTGCTGAAACATTTTGCCAATAACTGGAATTTTGGACAGGCCCGGCACGCCGCTCATCGTTTTTTCCGAACGATCCTGAATCAGACCGCCGAGTAAAACCGGCCTGCCTGACTGAACCACGACTTCAGAATTTATCGCACGCTGGGAGATTGTCGGCGTTAATGTCTCCCCCGAACCGGATGCTTGAGCGGAACTCACCTCTTGCTGCACCTTCAACAAAACCGAGTTGTCGGCGCGAATGCTTGGGGTGACCTCCAAAATGATACCAACGTCTCTAACGTCAATTTGGTTCGTCGTCGTCGTCGTTCCGGTTTGATCGGCACTTGTCTGTTGCACCAAGAAGGGGATTTGATCGCCCACCGAAAGCCGTGCTGCCCGCCCGTCCAGCACTGTCAGATACGGCGATGAGATTATTTTCACATCCGTTACCGTCTGTAGCGCCTCAAGAACTAGGCTGGCCGTCATCCCGCCGACGGCCTGAATATCGAGCGCGGCAACGCCACCGGCCTCTCCCGTATCGGTTGGTTCCGGAAGTGATGATGAACGAAGGCTGAGCCCATGTCCGCTAAGGAAAGCTTGCACACCGTATTTCAGGTTGTCGTTCAGTGTCACTTCGACAATCGTAGCTTCGATGACGACCTGTGCCAACGGCACATCGAGCGTCTGGACGACCTCACGTATGCGTTTGAACTGCCGGAATGTTGCAAAGACCAGCAGTGCGTTATTCCTTGGATCAGGGACGATGGAGATGCCTTCGCTAACCTGCCTAGCCGTTTCAACAGGTATATTCATTCGGGCCTTGAGTTCCTGAATAGCCTCAAATCGAGCAGCGGTTGGAGATACATTATCCGTTGTTGGAACGTCTCTGATGGTCGGCGGGGCGGTTACCGAATCCCCCCCTTCAACGCCTTCATCGTTGGAGGGTGTCGTTTCCGCTTGAGTGTCATTCGAAGTAGAATTTGCAGCTCCGTTGTTCGCAGCGAAGATTTTGTTCAATTGATCCGCAATCTCATTTGCAGGCAAATTCTTCAATGCAATTATTCGTACCGATGGCAAATCGCGATTGTCTTTGTCTAGGCCCTCGACAAGGGTACGGGCGTTGCCCATAGTATACTCATTTTGCGCCACAATGAGAAGTGCCTGCTGTTCTTCGAGTGGTATAATCAGTGGTACATCCTGTGCGGATTGGCCAGATTGTGAAAAGTAGGCGCTCAGGGATGCCGCGACTGTCTCTGGCGGGCTTTCGCGGAGCGGTAGAACTGCAACAATGTCGCCGCCGCGAGTGTTATCGACCAGCGCTAGCAGGAGGTCCATAACTGGCTTTTCGTCCACGGGATTGAGCTTGAGAATGAGGGAGTCGCTTGAGGGCACGGGCGTGACCGTGGCACCAGCAGGAAGTATCTGAGCCGCCACAGCCGCTATTTCATTCAGATTGCCACCCTTGATCTTAATGACACGGGTTTCGTAATCGCCCGAAGTACCAACGGCAGCATTCAGTTCGAGCTCCGCTATCGCTTGGGGCGATCCGATCTGATACACTCCATCAATCACCTTCAAAACGTAACCACTGCGTGCAAGGATACTGCGAACGATCGACGGCATAGCCGAGTAGGGAACAGGTGTTTCGGTCGTGAAAGAAACAGTACCTTTCACGTCATCAGCGATGATATAGTTGGCAGAAAGAAGCCCCCCGAGCAATTGCTTCACGACATATTTCAGATCCGCGTCTTGAAACGAGATCTTAGCCGTTTCGACGGACTCGTTATCTGCTGCGTTGACATTATACAGTTCGGCCATGTTCTGCTTCAACTCACGAGGAGAGATCGAAAATGTCGCCGGTTCGTTTTCAAGCACCGCCGCAAATCCTACAGCCGTTGTGACCGCATCGTCCTGATTGATGCGTGATAGATCAAGTCCACCTGTCTCGGTGTCGGCCGAGCCCGTTGCCAATCTTGGGCTACCGGAAAGGTCCAATCTACGCGCCTCCGCTTGCAAATCCAATGCATCTACGCCGACAGACGACGAACATCCTGCCATTGCCAAGATAACCATAGTGCCAAACAGCAGACGGAGGCCTTCAGTTATACCACCTGGGGAAATTACAGACATATCGCTTCTTCCATTGGGTGCTATAGCGTATAAAAGCGGCCATCATTGACGTTGTATTTTACGACTTCATACTCGCAGGCAGCGGGTGCCAAGCTACTCGCTGGTGACTTTCCACGTTAAGCTTTCCGAATATATAAGGGGGGCGACAGCGTCTTCCTGCTGCAATAGCGCCCCGAGACTTCCGATACTGATCAGTTTGCTCTTCAGGTTTGGAGAGCTTCCTTCACGAATCTTTGCGCCACTGTCGGTTTGGATGAATCGATCGTTGTCCCGCAGCATCACGCCGGCAACGTCCAACTCCGAAGTGGCGAAATCACGCACGAGATAGCGGACGAAAAACGGATTGTGCTCCGTCTCGCGAAGATAGGACGAGATCGCATCCAAGTGTATCCCTGTTTGATCGGCCAGCTTCTTGGCACACTGGCGGGTCCGATCCGGATTGAGCGCGGCCTCAAGCAACATGAGCTGGTTCGGCCTCTCAAAATCAATCAGCGATACCGTCTGGGACAAACTTAGATAATCGAGCCAGAACAGAATGGCGGGCACATCGGCAATGTGCAGACCGGATCCAGCCCAACACAGGTCCGATGTTTCGATTGGGCTGAGGATTAACGGTAAATATCGTTGCCGAGCTGAGCCCTGCGATTGATTGGGTTCGCCCGCATTAGGAATATTTTCATCCCAGTTCTTCAGAACCTGATTGGTGGTATCGTCTTGTCCCTTGCTATCTCCAGCGCCAACAGCCTGCGGCGGCGAGAGTAACGTAAGGGCACGATTGGAGAGATTGGATTTTTCGTTCGAAGGCGTGTCGGCGTGCTTCTGGTCATCTGTTGCGGGCGCGGTTTCTGGCGCCGGGACAAGTTGTGAAGGTTCCCTTGCGGCAACGACTAACTTGTTCGGGATTTCTAGGAGCGGGGTCAAGAATATATCCGAAAAATCGCTGTCCCCTTGTTTTAACCGAGTGAGGTCCAAATCCGTCGTCCCTGGGGCGTTGGGATGCCCTGGAGGACCCAAGCGCGTCGGCGCGGGCTTTGCGACCACGGTTCCCTGCTCGTTCACAACCTGGACATAGGACGTCAGTGGTATATGGTCTGCATAATGACGAGCATAGGCGTGAATGAAGCCAATCCAGCCATCTATTTTGTTGGTGACGACAAGGCCGCTGGCCTCTATTCGTTCGTCGAAAAGCCGCAGGATCACCGTATCATTGACACCTGAACGATCGACCAGATCTTGAACTTCTTTGAAATAGGAACTCGCAGTCTTAACCTTCGATTCTACAGACGAAATCCCTTGAACCTCGTCATCGATGTAGTCAAAAAATCGTTTGGCCCGTTCATCGGACAGTATTTTTCCCTCGAAGGTGACAACGCCCGTGGCAGATACTTCGAAAGTGACGTCCACACCGAAACTTTTAATGGCATCAGCGACCTGAGATTGGATCGAGGAAAGTACCCAAAGGCGTAAGTTGACAAGTGCACCGGTGTGTTCCATCGCATCGCGCAATGCCAGACGCTCGTTCGTCTTATTCACATAGCCTGTTGCGTATATCGTGCCGTCTACCTCCTGGCGCACGACAATTGATTGGCCAAAGGGAAACTGATTGAGAGCAGCGCGTACCGCCGCAACATCTTGGACATTCACAGTCGTGTGGGTGTTTTCATTTGCCATCAGGGCGGCAACCGTCAACCAGGTGACGCCGGATATCAGAACGACCGTTCCTATAAGTGCAAATCCAAATCGAACAAATCGGTATTTGAATGCGACCGCTGCGGTATTCTTGTTCGACTTCCGATCAACAGACCTGTCCCGGTCGAGCATAGCCGATAAATCTGACCAATGACCATCGGTCGGGCCAATTGCGAATGTGTTGGTGCCGATTATGAGTATGTCCATTGGATTGATTTCGCGCCACTGGTCGTCGCCAGCATCGATCACCAAACCTGCCTCGTTGATGACCGAACCGGCTCCTCCAGTGACGAAAATCTTCGAATCTTCAATCCGAATTCTGGCGTGCCCACTTTTCAGGCATACATCCACGAACTGAAGATCGTCGTCCTGACCGGATCCGAGCGTATATTCGCCGTGGGCCAATGCCACTTCAACACCAGATTGCGGGCCTGATAGAGCCTTGAGTATCAGCTGAGTGCTCTTTTTGCGATGTTTCATTACTGAACTCATTGCCGCACGTTGGCTGGCATTAGGTTTCCAAATGGGCTATTTCCAAGGCCAAGCCTAGCAAAAAGCGGTGCACACACGGCGCTTTTTGCTAGTCTATAGCATTCTGACGTAACCGCATTGTTTCAGGCGATGTTTCGGGCGATGGTCTTCAAAACGTCCGCAACGTCCTTAAGCATGTTGGTTCGCAAGTTCGTTACGGCGGACCATGAATTCATTGCCATCTGCATCGAGAACATCTTCTCCGTGTCGGATAGATTGGAATTTTGCTCGATGTCGCGGATACCTTTTTCAATTGCGGCAATCTGGGTCTGCAACTCTGTCTGACGTAAGATCAGGTCAAAGCCGTCGCGATCGCTTTTGTAGCCGTTATCTACTTCCGCGCCCCCCGGAAGCACCGGGGTGGCATAACTTTCAGGATTAAAACCCATGAAATCAATTGTTCCTGCCATTAGTTCTATCCTTTCGATTTATCTAGGCTAGGTCTTCGGAATTTGTCTTCTTGTTTGCCGGCAAACGGCAAACGACGTCGTAGGCAGCGGCAATGCCCGCATGAGCACATTCTGCCGCATCATAAACCTCGGGCGAGAGCCCAGTTTTCATCAATTCACGCAGATCTTTGGTCTTTTTTGCCAGTCGTTCCAGAAGGCAGCTTTTGACTTCATCGCCGCGCACACCGATCAAATCATCTTCAAGTGCAGTCATACGGAAGCCAATAGTCGTGTCCGAAATTGAGGCGTTCATCAAAGTTCTCCTCCTCTCAAAGCCACCAGTTCAAGTTCATTCGGTTGCAGGAGGATAATGTTTCGATCCTGCATCATGATCAGGCCTTCCCTTTCCCACGCTTTCAAAATCCGATTGACGTTTCCCCGAGAGCCGCGCGCCATGGCCCCCAGATCGCTCTGCGTAACCATCGCCCCCAGATAGAGATATTTTTTTCCGTTAATTTCGGTTGTCTGCGCCAGCGCTTGTGCCAGCCGCAGTACGGACATCGCCAAGCGCCCGGACAAATTGCAAAAATACAAGCTCTTCGTAACGTAGATATATGTCTTGTAGCGATCAGCGACTATCGCACTCAGCGCGTTCCTGAAGGAACTATTATGCTTCGTTTCAGCGTGAAACAGACTTGCGCGAACAGAAAAGACCGTCACCGGACCTATTGCTGACGCGGTATCCACGTAGACTGACTGGTGAAATACACCGAGTTCTCCAAAGCTCTGACCAGGAGGAACGATGGCATAGAGTATGGTAGTTCCATTCTCCATGATGTAGGAAAGTCGAACGTAGCCCGACACAACGAGGTATAACTTTTCAGCGCTATCCTCCTGAAGGTATATTATACCATTGTCGGAATAAGAGGTACGGGTGGACTGCTTAAGGAACAAATCCTTCAATTCGTGATCAATCCCGCTGACATCGAAGGAACGGGAAAGCATCATGGGGTGACCTCGCCAGAAGAGGCGACAGGATTGATCCCGAGAGCATCCGGCGCCGGACCCAGTTCATCGATCGAGTGCGCGTGAAAGTAGCCGACTGACTTTCCGAACGCCCGCGTTAGCCTGAGACAGGACGAACCAAATATCACAACAATTTGCACACGGAAGAAAAGAACCAATTGGTCACGGACAGTTTCTCGCCCGATCGCGAATTCAGATTGGAGTATTCCAGACAAATAGCGACTGGCTCCTGAATTAAGCACTCGGTGGACACCTTGCTCAATCGTGTAACTAACAGTGCTGCAGAGCCTAAAAGGGTAGAGCCTTCCATATCTACTATACACTTTGGGACCTTTTGCTTTCGCGTGAGCCTCTTACGACTCTCAATACAATTCGAAGCTATATCTAAGCGAAAATGACTAGCCAATCGACATGTAATCAGGCAATTGCACAGATTCGCATGAAAACTGCACGCTGGTACAAGTGCGGCGGTGGAATTGCCTCGGTTCGTCGTTCGTCGATCGTGTTCCGGCTGTTAAGAGACCTGTGCGCGGGAAGGATTTTGCATTGATTTTGTTTGATCTTTTTGGTTTCCAGCATAAAGGGCACAAAGATATCAGCGCCGCCGACGCCAGCTGTGTCTTCTGACGCTCTTGTATGAGCGCCAGTGGTGTTTTGCAGCATTGGTGCACGAATCGGGGATTTTTCGGGCGCGGATCTTTGATGCTATCGTCTATGCGGTGGGTGGGCATCGTAAACTTAACGGAGGAAATGCCAGCGAAAGACGCCATCCGGAGATATCTGTCATGCTCTTGCAATTTTCGCCCACAGGCTCATCGCCGCAGTGCGCAGTTCGCG
>NZ_AHZC01000094.1 GCF_000247475.1 Rhizobium sp. PDO1-076
GACAGAACGAACCGCCGCCGCAATCTTGCCCTCGCCGATGCCAAAGCCTTTGCGCTGCGACAGCACTTCCGCCGATTGCGCCATGTCGTATTCGGTCCGCAGGATATCGCGGGTGGTAAAGATTGCCGGTTCGCTAACCTTGCCCGTCTGACGGTCTGTCTGCTGCGGCTTCAAGAGCACGAGATCGTCGGATGCCATCAGCCGCGCGCGAATGTTTGCAAAATCGCTGGGATCGTCGACGTAGCGATGCAGCGCCTTGGCAATGTCCTTCTCATCGAAGGTGGAGCGCTCATTTCCGAGCTGTTTCAGGAGCAGTTCCGGGTCGGCGAGAAGCCGGTCGGCCATGTCCTGCCGGCGCGCGAGATCAGCCGGCGTGAAATACATCTCGACGCCCTTGCGGGCGAGCGCTGCTTTCTCCGGCCCAAGATGCTTTTGCGCGATCCCGTCCAGACCCTGTTCGGCATAGGAGCGGCCGTCGAGACGGATATCATGCCCGGCAAGCGCCAGATGCCGGTTGGCGGTTTCGGCCCAGGCGATCTTCCAGCCCTTCATAGTTTCCTTGTCGCCGGCCCAAAGCTTGTAGACGATTTTGCCGTTCGGCCGATCCGGCGTGATGACGCGCAACGGCTCGCCGTCGGCGCCAAGCACTGCCACTTTCTTCTGCCCGAACCCCTCCTCCGTCAGCGGGCGCAGGGTCGTCATCAGATGGATATGTGGGTTGCCGTCCTTGTCGTGATAGACCCAGTCGGCGATCATCCCCTTCGAAGTCAGATTGTCCCGGACGAACTCCCGCACCAGGGCGATGGTCTCCGCTCGCGTCAGCTCCTCCGGAAGGGCAATGATCAGTTCGCGGGCAAGCTGCGCGTCGGCCCGCGTTTCGAAAGCATCCACCGCATTCCAGAGCGCCTCACTCGCCGCCGCGACCGTCTTGCCTTCAATGACGGTGCGCAGCCAGGCCGGAATTCGGTCCGGCAGCGCCAACTCCTCATGCTTCAGTTCGGTCGCGCCACCGCGATAGCTGAAGGAGGTTCCGGCCTGGTCATCCATCATCCGGGCACGGTGACGATAGGCGGCGGCGGAGACGATGCTGCGTCCCGCTCCCCTGCTGATCACCTGCGCTCTGACGAACATGATCGCCAATTGTCGTCTCCAGACCTTCCGAGCACGTCGCGCCAGCGACGTATATTGCGCCCTCAAATCGATCGGCCTGACAAGGCCGATGCCGCTTTTCCGGAAGACGGCCCAAGCCGGAATTCCGGCGTTGATGTTTTGGGACTTGTGCAAGGTAGCTTATTTGACTACTGTTTTCTAGTGAGTTAAATGCAGAAAAGGTGATTGAACCAGTTAACGGAAGGAATTCATCTATGGCGACGAAATCGGCAATTCTGGACATTGATGCTCAAATTGAGAAACTGCGTGAACGCAAAAAAATTTTGATAGTCAAATCCGCTGATCGCTTCGCACGTGCTGCGACGAAGTCGGGGTTAGCGGAAATGGAGATCAGCGATGAGGAGGTCGATGGCATCTTCGAAGAGATCGCGGCTCGATTTCGCAAAGGCGAGAAGAAAGCGTCTGGTGGCTCTCCTGCTTCGCCGCGTGGACAAGCAAATGGCGGGACTGGAGCGGCGACGGAGGTTCCTCATGACAGCTGATCGGAAAAGGCAAGCGCGCGAAAAATTTCTTCTTGGCGGCATTGTCGTGCGGGCGGGACTGTCGAAGGCAGACCGCGCCTTCTTACTCGGGGGACTGCTGGAGCTTGCGAGGATCGCACCGAGTTCACTGGAGCATCGGCGACTTCGGGGGATCGGTGAGGAGGCTTTCAAGGTCACGATGCTGGATGGCGGCATACCACTCAGAGTCGAGGCCGCAAAATGACAATCAGGGCAAAGCCGCATCCCAGCCTGTTGCTCATACTCGTGCCGATCACCGTCACAGCGTTTGCGGCCTATGTCGTAGGCTGGCGCTGGCCAGAACTTGCTGCGGACATGACCGGAAAAACACAGTACTGGTTCCTTCGAGCCTCTCCCGTGGCGGTTCTTTTGTTCGGACCGCTAGCGGGGCTTCTGACCGTCTGGGTTTTGCCGTTGCATCGGCGAAAACCGATCGCGATGGCAACCCTCATCTGCTTCTTATCCGTTGCCGGCTTTTATGCGCTGCGGGAATTCGGCCGGCTCTCCCCTTCGGTCGAAAGCCGCGCAGTCACATGGAGCCAGGCGCTGTCGTTCATCGACATGGTGGCGGTGGTCGGCGCTGTCGTAGGCTTCATGACGACTGCGGTGTCCGCACGCATTTCTACGGTCGTGCCTGAACCGGTGAGGCGCGCCAAGCACGGCACCTTCGGAAATGCGACCTGGCTGCCCATGGCTGCGGCGGGCCGGCTTTTTCCCGATAACGGCGAGATTGTCGTCGGTGAGCGGTATCGTGTCGACAAGGAAATTGTCCATGAGCTGCCCTTCGATCCAAACGATCCGGCGACCTGGGGACAGGGCGGCAAGGCGCCGCTGCTCACCTACAGCCAAGACTTCGATTCCACCCATATGCTGTTTTTTGCCGGGTCCGGCGGGTACAAAACCACCAGCAACGTCATCCCGACGGCGCTTCGATATTCCGGACCGCTGATCTGCCTCGACCCGTCCACGGAGGTCGCGCCGATGGTCGTCGAGCATCGGCGGCAGAGACTTGGGCGTCAGGTGATGGTGCTCGACCCGACAAACCCGATCATGGGCTTCAACGTGCTTGATGGCATCGAGACGTCGAAGCAGAAAGAACAGGACATCGTTGGTATCGCCCACATGCTGTTGTCGGAAAGCGTGCGCTTTGAATCGTCGACCGGTTCCTACTTTCAATCGCAGGCGCATAACCTGCTGACCGGTCTTCTGGCGCATGTGATGCTGTCGCCGGAATATGCAGGACGGCGAAACCTGCGCAGTCTCCGGCAGATCGTCTCCGAACCGGAGACCTCCGTGCTCGCCATGCTTCGCGACGTCCAGCAGCATTCGGAATCGAAGTTCATCAGCGAAACGCTGGGTGTGTTCGTCAACATGACCGAGCAGACGTTCTCTGGCGTCTATTCGACCGCGTCGAAGGATACGCAATGGCTGTCGCTCGACAACTACGCGGCCTTGGTGTGCGGCAACACGTTCAAACCCAGCGATCTCATCAGCGGCGAGAAAGACGTGTTCCTGAATATCCCGGCGTCGATACTCCGCTCCTATCCCGGCATCGGCCGTGTCATCGTTGGCTCGCTGATCAATGCCATGATCGAGGCTGACGGCGCGTTTCAGCGCCGGGCGCTGTTCATGTTGGATGAGGTCGACCTGCTCGGCTACATGCGCGTTCTCGAAGAGGCGCGCGACCGCGGTCGCAAGTATGGCGTCAGCATGATGCTTCTCTACCAGTCCGTCGGCCAGCTTGAACGGCATTTTGGAAAAGACGGCGCGGTCTCGTGGATCGACGGTTGCGCGTTCGCGAGCTACGCAGCGATCAAAGCATTGGAGACGGCGCGCAACGTTTCGGCTCAATGCGGGGAGATGACCGTCGAGGTGAAGGGCAGCAACCGCAACATCGGCTGGGACACGAAGAATAGCGCATCGCGTAAATCGGAGAGCGTCAATTTTCAACGCCGGCCGCTCATCATGCCCCACGAGATCACGCAGTCGATGAGGAAGGATGAGCAGATCATCGTCGTGCAGGGACATAGCCCAATCCGCTGCGGACGAGCAATCTACTTCAGGCGGAAAGACATGAATGCACTGGCCAAGGTCAACCGCTTCGTCAAGCCGTGAGTTCAGATGCCATGCTAGCTCGACCTTTTTATACAGCACCTCGGTCGGCCACTGCATCGCCGTCGAGGTTGAAAGGCGACTTCAATGGCTTGAAGCCTAAAGCCTATCGCCAGTCGCGGCGACGGCAACGTTCGAAAGGATCGCCCTCCCCAGGGGGCGAGAACCATTCGACGAACTTCGAATAGCCCATAGCAAAGCCGATGAAGCCGACCGCCATCAGGAGGATCGCCCAGAAGGGCATCCCGTTCGCCGTTTCAGGCTTTACGATGCTGCAAACGAGAGCGGCAGCATGATCACACCGCCGACAACAAGCGCATTGACGACCGGGCGGAACATGCAAAGCAGGAAGAACGCAAGATGCCAGGCGCAATAGAACACAGAGAGCACGCTCCCCGCGGCAATGGCGGCTGCTACGCGCGCGAACAACCACGGCAGTCGCAGGATAGAGTTGCACCGAGCGGCTAGTGAAAGAGATCTGGTTTCAGGCTGGATTTCGCTCATCTCGCCCTCTCGCCTGATCGACTGCACGCACACTTGGGGTTGGCCGACATAGGATGTTGTCGATCAAGCGGAGTCTAGATCGCGATGGAGACCAAAGCAAGAACGAGTTGATGGAATGCTATCTTCCGCGCGCACTGGCGACCATTAAGCCGACCGCATCCAGCGCCAATATCTCCTTGCGGCAAGCGACCACCCGATCTCAGTATGTCGCGCCCGCGAAAGGGATCGTCACCGAAGGCCGAGACGGCGAAGGCGGCTCGGGGAGCAACGGAACGGCGCGAGTAGAGCCCGGTCGGCATTGGCCGATTTGCCCAAATGCGCTCGAGCCCCACGGACATTCTATCAGCAAAATGAATCGGTGCATGCCGATAGATTCAAAACTGTCGTTGGACCGGGTTTTCTCGATCGGCGATTCTCACGCAATGCTCGTTCAACCGTTCCAGCTCTACATCGAACGCACGGACCCGGCCAAGAACATGGCCCGTTACTACGCGCTCTCGATCGAACCGACGTTGTTCGGCACCTTCTGCCTGTTTCGTCGATGGGGCCGCGTCGGTTCCAGCGGACAGTCGATCGAACATCACTTCGACGGCGAAATGGAGGCTGTCGCAATGTTTCTCGAACTCCTCCGGACCAAGCGGGCGCGAGAGTACAAGACGGTGCCCCGCTCACAGCATCATGGTTTCATTTGATCGGCGGCCGAGGTGCAGCTTCGGGTTCTTCGCGCCGGTCGATCCGGCGTGAAGAACCAGAGCGTTCGGCAGAGCGCCTCCCTAGTGGGGAGGCTCGGCGTCGTATACAGCCTCTTGTACCGCGATCGCTGCCGCAAGTGTGGCGCGCGCCAGCATCAGCTCCGCTTCGATCTGAGCGCGCTCTGCCGGGTGGCAGTGTCCGGCTTCGAGGCGCAGTTCTTCGATGTGGATTTCGAGGTCGTAGGTCATCGTCGTCATCTCCTTGATAGTGTGAAAGGTGACGCCCCGGGTCGTGAGGATCGGGCCGAGTCAAGGATCGCGGCACGCGACCGCCGGAGGCGGCGAGCGGAGGAACCGATTTTCTGGCGGCGCCCTTCAGGGCGTTGGCTGAAAATTGGAGGGGCCGCGAGGTCCTTGAGGCGGCGCGATCCTCACGACAGACTTGGCGTTCTGAGCAGACAGGGTTTGGTCTCGTGTGGCACCAAAAGGAATGATCGCGGGCTCGACGCCCGCGATCATTTCCTCCAATCGCGCCATTCGGCTGGCCTCACAGACCAAAGCCGGCCCCGATCGCTCGGGGCCGGCTCGCTTGCCGATCAGTTCGGGTTGTTCCAGAGGAGCACCTTCTTGCTCGGGTCGCCGCCCGGTGCTTGTGCGAGGTTGCCGAAGATCACGCCGATCTCGGGGGCTTCCAGCTTCACCGAGAGGTATTCCTCGCCGGTCTGGCGGGCGATGCGGTTCCAGCCTGCGCCGATCTCGAAGCCGCTCTTGCGGTGGATGACGCGGTAGTCTGGGGCTTCCTCGCTAGCCTTGGTGGCGTTTGGTATGATGGCGATCGGGGCGTTGACCCGGATTGTGGCGAAGACGCCTTCGAGGATGCCGTCAGTCTTCTGCGTCAGGGTTGCGATCGTGGTGGCCATTGTTGTGTCTCCTTCGGTTGCTCGGGACCATTTCCCGATGGCGCACGAAGAGACGACTGATCTGCTGCGGTCAGCTCGGGCAAAAATTTTGCGAAATTCTATTTTCCACCAGGAAGAACAACTGAAATTGAATTTCGCAAAAATTTTGGCTGAGTCTTACCCCTTCAGGGGTTGGCCGCAAAAGCAGGCGGTCGTCTATACGAGCGACATAAAACGGGAAATGGTTCGGGGTAACTGAAGGGCGAGATAACCTATGGCTGCCCGGTCCAGCGCTGCGGGATATTGGCCATGCACTTCCTCAGTGCTTCGCCGCCATCCCCAGCCACGCCATGCCCCTGCCTGTCCCAAACTGCTGCATGCGGATGAGCACGCCCCCTGCCAACATCACACGTGCGCCAGTCTGCAAGGTCTAGCAGCGTCCAAATTACCGCCTGCCGATCGGCCGGCAACATCGAACGAAGCTGTTCGCGCTGGGAACCGGATACAGGTTTCGCCAACTGGCCTGCCAGCGCTCGGTAGTCTGAGGCGTTGGTATCCGCCAGCCTCAACGCTGCGGGCAAGCGTGCCATCCGAGCGATCGGAAGCCGGCTTCGTCCGCGGACCAAACTCAACGGAGATCACAAGGCGGCCTACTCCGTCCGATTTGCGCGACGCCTCCCCGAAGGCTGCGGCGATCCTCATCATGAAGGATTTGCTGAAGCGACCCAGTGCTTTTCCGTCGGGCTCTATGTACCAGGACCTTTCTGCGACATCGTAATTATATTCATCGACGACGATCCAGCAGCGCTTAAGGTCACCCAGGCCCGCCCGCCGACACTCGATATCGGAAACTTCCAAGGCGATCCGATCGGCCTGCGGCGGCTGGGTCGTGATCGCCAGCAGGGCAAGATGGGTAAGGCCGTCAGTCGCGCCACGGACCGCGACGACGACGCAGGTCGGCCAGCTTTTTCCTGCCTTCCGTTTC
>NZ_AHZC01000093.1 GCF_000247475.1 Rhizobium sp. PDO1-076
GCGAGCGGTCTCCGAGAAGACCGGGATTGCACTGGGGACATTGAATAAGTACGTCGCAATGACGTCCGTGCCATCGGTTGCGAATGCAGTGAAACTCGCCAACGTAGCCGGAGTTTCAGTTGAATACTTAGCGACCGGGGTGAAGGTGATATCACCCGAGCGTGATGGCGACGGTTGGGAAGGCGTCGAGGATCGGATGTCGCTGGAAATCCGCGAGGTGGTTGATCCGCTTCTTTTCGAGCGCCTCTTCATCGCGGTTGAAAAGGCACACAAAGACGCTGGAACACCTGCCCCATCCCACCGAATTGCCCTTGCAACAGGCGAGGTGCTCAACGCCCTACGCCAACGCGTCGTCAGTCTTCGCGACAAACCGATCGTCGAGGCTGTAATTCCCGTGGTGCTGGAGGATTTGAGGCAAGGCCTGGAAGAGGCGAAGCGGTTGCCTGGAAGCGGGAAACTTACGGCTTCATGATTGTCGGTGCGTGCATTCTAGGGATGTGTCTCCATGAAGCACTAAGTCCAGCGTTGCAATGCAAACCAATAGAGATAGTAAATAACGGATCGCAACTTAAGACTGCGAGCGCGGCCGGAGCATAAATGCGCTGTCGTCGCTATCTAGCATGAGGAAATCTAAGTGCCTGGAAATCTCACTAACTTCATTATGGGCATGTCGATTCTCATTCTCATCTATGAGCTTTTCGCACGAGACGGCGGGCCAGCGGTGGTGATTGCTCTCTCCGGAGTTGGTGCCTATATTTTCGCATTCGGCCTCAGGGGCATGTTCGAAGTGGGTTTTCTGATTCACATGATCGGTCAGTTGGCGAATGCGGGGTTCATTTGCCTTGGGTTTGTTTTCCTTCGGTCTCGCCGCCGCAGAAAGGTCCGGCCGCTGTGGTCACTCTCAGGACCAACCGACCCGAAGCAATACGGTGTCTTTCTTGTTTTTCTGCCGGCCATGGCACTCACCGTTGCATGGTTGAGCGTGCATCCACTGACGGGATGTGGTGACAGATGCCAACGGCAGCACCGTCAGTTTGGCCAAGACTGGCCAACTAATAACCTCTTCAAGTCCACGATATTTGGTGGTCTCGTGTTCACCGGAACTGTGACATTTGTTTCGGTGGTGGCTCAGCGCAGAAGAGTGAGTGGTCGGCCATAGACCATACCTGGAAGGGCTACTGGGATAGCTTTCAGGACAGATGCTTCCGAGCCACGGGGGATTTGCTGCGATTTTGGCTCGGAGTGCTGCAAAACCTAGAAGGAGCTGAAATGCACCCGCCGCGCCGCCAAAACCCTGTGTTTCTGGGCTTTTCGGCGGTTCGCGACCAAGGTTTTGCCAGATTACAATACCTCAAATTGGTTTTTGGCCTACCTCAGGGGATGCTCTGCGCCACTTGTCGCGCCAGCAGGAAACATGCGCCTCTATAAATTTCAATGATTTGAAGCCGCCTCAAAGGGTCTTTGCCGGTTTTTGAGGATGACCTTGAAGCCGGGGCTGAGTTCGCGCTATTTCGGCTATCGAGCGCGCCGATCGCCGTTTTGCGGTGTCAAACCTACTGCCGGCCGGCTCTCACTCCGGCTCACTAAAGGCCTTGTAATTCCAGGCTTTTTCACTCTTTCCCGGATATTATCGGATATTCCCGGTTAATGCAGTACTTGGTGACAGACAACACCGGGTGTAGCTTGCCGCGCGAAATTGCAATTTTGACAGCGCAAACTGCAATAACTACCTTTTGCAGATATGAGTCAAAGCTGACCTCCTGAAGAACTCTTCGATCCAATCAGCATCTCATTCCGCCGGTCGCTAGCGCGCGAAACTACGGGTTTCATTTTACATTGTCGCATCGACCGTTGATGCACTGGTATCAGTCCTGCTTGTCGATGTTGGCCGTCCTAGTCTAATGTGAGATTTATGGATCGATTGAACTCTTATCAAACCGAAATGATATCACGGCTTATGGAAGTTGGAGTGGACCTCTTGATCGTGGGGGGCCAGGCTAGACATACGTTTGACGGCGATCACGACGTAGACATTTGGCTACCAAACGTGGGCGAGAATATTCGCCGTGTTCATGCTGTGTTGTCCGATTGGCTATCCGACCGACCTCAGGATAGGGCTACGTATCTCGGCAATTTTGATGGTCTTCTCACTATAAAAGAGGATCAGAACATCTGTTTCAAGCTCCCCGACGCGGAGGTGTGGTGGACCATAGATGAGCCAGCTGACCCCAATACGGGCGTGGATTTCCTAATTAATTCCAAGAGCCGAGACTTCGAGGTTTACTCCAGCCGTTCCGTCAAACGGTTGCTGAAAGCGGGCCTAGCCGTGAAGTGCATCTCTCCGGAAGATGATGCACTGCTCCCACGAGAAGAGATAATAACGGTCGTCCGAAGTAGCGCTGGAGCACCTGAAGATATGAACTAATTCAGCGTCAGCGCGATATCGTGTTTTCCCCGACATGATACCCGCCTAGAGGCTGGCCCCGTCACCCCAGGGCCAGCCTTTTCTTTATGCGGACTGAATAGCCCCTAGATTTGTAGACGCCTTCTCTCCTAAATTTGAGACAGGAGGCCTACATGGGCAAAGCGAATTCACTGAGAGTTCAAGCTCGACTCAGTACTTCAGAGCTAGAACCCTGTTTTGCAAAGTCTATTTACTTTGCTAGCGTTTGTTACTCCCCCTCACGCCGCCTCCAGCACCGTCACAACGATCCGCTTGCCAAGCGCCTGCAACGCATCCTGCAGCGGGCCGAGTTTGGATCGGTGGTCGGGGTCGAGAAGCCGGCGGGCCTCGGTCTCGGTCTTGCCGATCCGGCGGGCGAGCTCACGTTTGGATATGCCGGATTCCTTGAAAGACTGGATCACCGCCAGTTTTACCGCGTCTTCGGCATCGAGAGCCACAGGCTCGCCGATCGAGGTGACCGGCAACGGCAGGCAACGGCCTTCTTGAAGGATGCCCCGGAGCGCCAGGCTGAGCGCCTCGCGGGCGCTAGCCAAGGCCTCGGCTCTGTCTTCGCCATGCGTAATGGCTTCCGGCACGTCCGGGAAGGTGACGAGGAAGCCACCATCGGGATCGGCTTCCAATTCTGCAAAGTAAACATATTGCATAGGCTGAGCACTCTTCTGCTTGAGAGCCGCGACGAGGCTCTTTGGTCGGCGATCGTGGGGCAAACGCTATTCGATACCGAGCTGCTTCTTGATCAGTCGCACGTAGCCGGGCGTAAGTTCGCCGGACTTCACGGTCGTAAAACGGCCGTCATAGTTCACCCGGTAGTGCGAGCCTTTGCCCTTGTCTTCGAACACTTCGAAATGCCTGCCCTGATCCTTGGCAAGCTTGCGAAGTTCTCTCAGCAACTGCTCGCGTTTCATCTCGTCGCTCCGAAGGAGTATGCGCACAAAAATGTGCGCAATTCAAGCGCGATGGCTACTCCTGACAAAATGCAGAAGAGGGCGCGCGCCATCGCGCCATGATACATGATGGTCGCCGAAATGCATCCAAAGATTGCATAAAGGTGTCAACGCTGCGAGCGGCCGTCCCGGCCCCGCCACCAACGACAAAACCCCGCCATGTTACCATGACGGGGCTCCCTTCATTCCCAATCCCGCCAGCCGCTCACGCCAGCGTCACGTCCTTCACCCAGCCATGCGTGTCGGCGACCGTGCCGCGCTGGATGCCGGTCAGCTGGTTGCGCAGCTTTTCGGTTTCCATGCCGGTGCCGGCATTGCCGATGACAAATTCGCCGCCGGCATGGCGGACCGTGCCGATGGCGGCAACGACGGCGGCGGTGCCGCAGGCAAAGGCCTCGCGCAGCTTGCCGCTGGTCGCGTCATTCTGCCATTCCTCGAACGAATAGGGCCGCTCGACGACGTTGAGGCCGTTTTCCGTCGCCAGCTTGATGATCGAGGCGCGGGTGATGCCGGGCAGGATCGTGCCGGCGAGCGGCGGGGTGACCACGCTGCCGTCATTCATCACGAAGAACACGTTCATGCCGCCCAGTTCCTCCACCCAGCGATGCTCGGCCGCATCGAGGAAGACGACCTGGTCGCAGCCGCGCTTGGTGGCTTCGGCCTGGGCGAGCAGGCTGCCGGCATAATTGCCGCCGCATTTGGCAGCCCCGGTGCCGCCGGGACCGGCGCGGGTAAAATCTGCCGAGACCCACAGCGTGACCGGCTTGCCGCCGCCCTTGAAATAGGGGCCGACCGGCGAGGCGATGACGCAGAAGATATACTGGCGCGACGGGCGCACACCGAGAAAGGTCTCGCTGGCGAACATGAAGGGGCGCAGATAGAGGCTGCCTTCGCCTTCCGGCACCCATTTGGCGTCGATCTTCACCAGTTCTTCGACCGCCTTGAGGAACAGTTCCTCCGGCACATCCGGCATCGCCATGCGCGCGGCCGACTTGTTGAAGCGGCGGGCGTTTTCTTCCGGGCGAAACAGGGTGATGCGACCGTCCGGCGTGCGATAGGCCTTCATGCCCTCGAAGATTTCCTGGGCATAGTGCAGGACGCTGGCGGCCGGGTCGATCTGGAAGGGCGCGCGCGCCTTGACCTCGGCCGAATGCCAGCCCTTGTCGATGTCCCACTGGATCACGGTCATATGGTCGGTAAACAGCGTGCCGAAGCCGAGGTTTTCAAACGCCTTCAGCCGCTCGGCTTCCGCCATCGGATGGGCATTCGGCGTGATCGTGAAGTCGAGCAATGCGGTATCTGTGGTCATGGGGAGCCTGTGCTGGATAATTCGACAATGCTGTCGGCCATGCCCGCATGCTGCGACATGATCCGGAAGCCGTGGTTTGTGCGGTTCCGGGCGGTTTTGTCAACTGAAACCCGCAGGTGCAGCGCAGCAAATGCGCGCCGATGCCGGTCTTCGGATCAAGCAATCAAGGCGGATACGAGAAACCAGATCCCGCCGACCGCGATCAGGCCGCCGAGCCCGCGCACCAGCCGGCCGGCAAGCAGCGGCTTCAACCCATAGCCGATGCCGATGCCAAGCACATGGATGACGCCGGTCGAGACGACGAAGCCGACGGTAAATGCCGCAGGATCGGTGGCGCGCGGCACCAGTACGCCATGCGGTATGCCATGCAGCACGGCAAAGGCCGAGACCAGCACAAGCGCTGCCCATTCCGGCGCCTTCCATTCGACAGCGATCACCCCGCCCAGAACCAGCACCGAGACCGCAATCCCGATCTGCACGATCTCCGTCGGCAGCATGCCGAGCATGCCGAGCACGCCACCGATGCACATGATCAGCGGAAAGGTCGCCGGCAGCGACCAGACCGAGCGGCCGCCCATCTGCGCGCCCCAGAGCCCGACGGCGAGCATGGCGAGGAAATGGTCGGGTCCGGCCAGCGGATGGCCGAAACCGCTGCCGAAGCCGCCGAGCGGCCCATCCATCACATGCGCTTCGGCCACAGAGGGCAGGGCAAGGAGCAGCGCGGCCAGCAGAATTGCCGGCAGCAGGCCGGTCAGGACGGGGGGGTGTGTCGTGTGTCGATGCGGGCGGTTCATGATTGTCTCCGGTCGGAAGGCGGGCAGGCGCTGGCACGGCATTCTCCGCCCCTTGCTCTACCGTCATCGGCGATTCGGTTATAGTGGTGACGAAGCCATGATGCGCTGCCGCCGTCGTCCCGATTTTGCCTCAAAGCTGCGTTTGTGCTGTGAGGCGCAAGGCGGTCCGCCGCGATACCGGCAAAACTGCGTATCGATTCTGTCAGCCGAGATGTGTAGCAATAGAGACATGCAGCGCCGCAGCCACGCCCGTTCTAGACCGAAGCGTTCCACCCACCATGTCAGCCAACCGACCCAGCCAACCGACCTAGCCAAGCGATCCAGTAAGCTTATCCAGTCAGTTAATCCACCGTCTTTCCACCGTTTGGAGACCGAATTCATGTCGCGCCAAGTTTCTCGCTCCCGCCTGTCCATCGCTGCCGCAGCCGCCGTGCTTCTTGCCATGCCGGGTCTGGCCGAGGCGCATATCCTGACCGGTGAGGCGGGTGGCTTCCTGCATGGTTTCGAACATCCGCTGTCGGGCCTCGACCATCTGCTCGCCATGTTCTGCGTCGGTCTCTGGGGCGCGCAGATGGGTGGGCGTTCGGTGTGGTCGCTGCCGATCGCCTTCCCGCTAATCATGGTCGCAGGCGGCATGATGGGCATTGCCGGCGTGCCACTGCCGGGCGTCGAAAGCGGCATCGCGCTGTCGATCGTCGTCCTGGGCGCGGCCATTGCTCTGGTCTGGCGGCCGCCGGAACTGCTCGCCCTGTCGGTCATCGGCGTTTTTGCGATTTTCCATGGCTATGCCCATGGAGCGGAACTGCCCAATGCGACCGATCCGGCCGATTACGCCATCGGCTTCGTCGTCGCCACCGGCCTGATCCATCTGGCCGGCATCGCCGTCGGTCTCGGCTTCCAGCGCCTGCGCGAAGGCAATCTGTCGCGCGCGCTCGGCGGGCTGATCGGCATTGGCGGCCTCTATTTCCTCATTGCCTGATGCCGGTTGAACCGGTGTGAGCAGGGCACATGGGGCAGATTTTGCAGATTAAGCAAAAATCCGGATGGGCGCTGCTGGCCGTCGGTGGCGTCTGTCTGCTGGCAACGCTGGCGCTCGATCTCGCCGCCGGCCGCAGCTGGCTTCTGGCCGGATTGTGCGCGGCTGAGCGTCTCCTGCCGCTGTTCGGGCTCGGCCTGCTGATCGGCCAGCTGCCCCGCCCGGCCAAAACGGCGGCGGCACTCCTGCTTGTTGCCGGTGCCCTTTTCGGGCTTGTCTTTCGCGAACAGATCTATCTGCTCATCGCGCCGATCCCCGGGGCGGCGGCCAACCTGTTCATGACGGGGCCGCTCGCCTGCGTGTTGACCGGACTGGCGCTGGTTCTGCCGCGCCCTGCACGGCCTCGTCTGGCCTTGCCACTGATCCCTGTCGTGGGAG
>NZ_AHZC01000092.1 GCF_000247475.1 Rhizobium sp. PDO1-076
GCCGAGCGATGCTGATCAGCCAGGGCGACCCGTCGATCTTCGTGCGCAGCCCGCTCAGCCTTTCGCTGCTAATTTTCGCCGTCGTGGTCCTGGTGCTCGTGTTGTCGCCGAGCATCAGCCGCAAGCGCGATGAAGCGTTCACAGAGTGAGGGAGGTGATGATGCAAGACCTGATATCCGCCCTGACCGGTATATCCGGCATTCTGGTCACGCCTTATGATCGAAACGGCGATATTCTGCCGGAACGGCAGAAGCCGATCGTCGACCGGGCAATCGCGGCTGGCGTGCATATCATGGTCGCTAACGGCAATACCGGCGAGTTCTATTCGCTGACGCTGGACGAGGCCGAGGCCATGGTGCAGGCTTCGGCGGAGCACGTGGGCGGACGGGTTCCGCTGATCGCCGGTGTCGGGCGGGGCATCCGCGATGCCTGCAGGCTGGCATCGGTCTCGCGCCGGGCCGGTGCTTCGGCGCTTATGATCCACCAGGCGCCGGATCCGTTCTCCTCGCCGCGCGGGTTTGTGGATTACGTGCGGGCCGTGGCTGATGCGGCTGATGGGCTGCCGATCGTTCTCTATCTTCGCAACGATGCGATCGGCACAAAGGCGATCGTCCAACTGTGTGCGATCCCCTCCGTCATCGGCGTCAAATGGGCGACGCCGAACCCGCTGAAACTGTCCGAAGCGATAGCGGCCTGTGATCCTGAGATCGTATGGGTCGGTGGCCTGGCGGAGGTCTGGGCTCCGGCATTCTATGCCATTGGAGCGCAAGGCTTCACCTCCGGCCTCATCAATGTCTGGCCGCAGCGGTCCGTTGCCATCCATGCGGCCCTTGCGGCCGGAGACTATGTGGGCGCAAACCGGCTGATTGGCGGCATGAAGGCCTTCGAGGCGGTGCGGGCGGAAGAAATGAACGGAACCAACGTCACCGGGGTGAAGGCAGCGCTGGCACTGATCGGCCACGATTGCGGTCCGACGCGTCCGCCCTCCGCCTGGCCGCTGACGGAACGGCAACAGGCGGCTCTTTTGACTTTCATTGCAGAAAACGGGATCAGCTTTTGAGGAGCCGATCGGCAGCGCCATATGGCGTGAGGAGTAAAGAATGACGACGAAGAAAAGGACCTATGAGGAACTGCGTTCCGCGCGCTGGATGATGCCGGATGACCAGCGGTCTTTCGGGCATCGGTCGCGTACCATGCAGATGGGCTATGCGCCGGAAGACTGGGAAGGCCGGCCGATCATCGCGATCATCAACACATGGTCCGATGCCCAGCCCTGCCACATGCATTTTCGCGAGCGGGCTGAATGGGTGAAGCGTGGCGTGCTGCAGGCAGGCGGGTTTCCGATGGAATTACCTGCGCTGTCGCTGTCAGAAAACTTCGTCAAGCCGACGACCATGCTCTATCGCAACATGCTGGCAATGGAGACGGAGGAACTCTTACGCTCTCATCCGATCGATGGCGCTGTGCTGATGGGTGGTTGCGACAAGACCACGCCGGGGCTGGTGATGGGTGCGGTGTCGATGGGCCTTCCGTTTATCTACCTGCCGGCTGGGCCGATGCTGCGCGGCAATTATGCTGGCAAGGCGCTGGGGTCCGGCACTGACGGGTTCAAATACTGGGACGAGCGACGGGCCGGGACGATTTCAAAAGAGGAATGGCAGGGGATCGAGGGCGGGATTGCCCGCAGTTACGGCCATTGTATGACCATGGGGACGGCCTCCACGATGACGGCGATTGCCGAGGCGATGGGGCTGACTCTTCCGAATGCCTCTTCCATTCCGGCGGCCGACGCCAATCATCAGCGCATGTCGGCCGCATGCGGAAGACGGATCGTCGAAATGGTCTGGGAGGATCTGACGCCGGACAAGATCATTACGGCCGCTGCCGTCAACAATGCGGTGACCGTTGCCATGGCAACCGGATGTTCGACAAATGCTATCATTCACCTGATCGCCATGTCGCGGCGTGCGGGCGTGCCGCTGGAACTCGACGATCTCGATCGCATCGGACGTACCACGCCGGTGATCGCCAATATCCGTCCCTCCGGAACGACTTACCTGATGGAGGATTTTTTCTATGCGGGCGGTCTGCGGGCGCTGATGAAACAGCTCGGTGACAAGCTCGATTCGACGGCGGTCACCGTCACCGGCAAGCCGCTCACGGACGCGCTGGAGGATGTAAAAATCTGGAACGAGGATGTCATCCGGCCGCTCTCAAACCCTGTGTATCACGAGGGGTCGCTTGCGGTGCTCAAGGGCAATCTCTGCCCGGATGGTGCCGTCATCAAGCCGGCGGCATGCGACCCAAAATTCCATCAACATCGCGGTCCGGCGCTGGTCGCCGACAGTTATGCGGAAATGAAGACGATCATTGACGATCCGGATTATCCGCTGACGCCCGAGACGGTGTTGGTGCTGCGCAATGCCGGGCCGCAGGGTGGCCCGGGCATGCCGGAATGGGGCATGATTCCCATGCCGAAAGCACTGTTGAAGCTCGGTCTACGCGACATGGTGCGCATTTCCGATGCCCGTATGTCCGGCACGAGTTTCGGGGCATGCGTTCTGCATGCCTCACCGGAAGCTTTTGTCGGTGGGCCGCTGGCGCTGCTCAAGACCGGCGACATGGTTGAGCTCGACATCCCGGCCCGAAGCCTCAACATGCTGGTCTCCAACGAGGAACTGGCGGCGCGAAAGGCTTCGTGGGTGGCACCGGAGCCGCGATACGAGCGCGGCTACGGTTTCATGTTCACCAAGCATATCGAGCAGGCCGACAAGGGTTGTGACTTCGACTTCCTGAAAACCGAGTTCGGCGCCAAGGTGCCTGAACCTGCGATCAACTGATGAGGCATCTAGGAGAGGCAATGAATCCCGCTACCCGTGACAAACTGATGGGCGTGTCCGTCGCAACGCTTTGCTCGGCGCTTTACAAGCGCGGTCTGAAGAACCAGACGATACAGGATGTACGGCCGGTTCGGCCCAAGGGGCACAACATGGTCGGCCCGGCATTCACGCTGCGCTACATGCCGGCGCGCGAGGACCGCAATCCGATGACTGTCTTCCGTGATCCCAAACATCCGCAGCGCCACGCGATCGAAACCTGCCCGGAGGGTTCGGTCCTCGTGATGGACAGCCGCAAGGATCCGCGTGCGGCATCCGCCGGTGATATCCTGATCACCCGGCTGATGGTTCGCGGTGGGGCCGGTGTGGTCACGGATGGCGGCTTTCGTGACGCGATGACAATCGGAGAGTTGGATATTCCCGCCTATCACAACCGGCCATCAAGCCCGACGAACCTCACGCTGCACGAGGCGATCGACATCAATGTGCCGATAGGTTGCGGCGATGTTGCGGTGTTCCCCGGCGATATCATGGTCGGAGACGACGACAGCGTGATCGTCATTCCGGCGGAAATCGCCGACGAGATTGCCGACGAGGCTGTCGAGATGACGGCGTATGAGGATTTCGTCATCGAGCGGGTAAAGGCAGGACAGACGATCATCGGGCTTTATCCTGCGACAGATGAGAGCAACCTTGCGATGTTTGCAGAATGGCGCAAAGTCCACCGAAGATGATGCATTTCGGCCATACTCCCTGAAGCGGAATCTGACTTTGCGCTACTTGCAAGGGGCTGACTTTCGGCCAAAGCAGTTGGTTCCTCTCTAAAAACCTGGCGACATCGTCGTCATGGACAATCTTGGCAGCCACAAATCTGCGGCGATCCGTCAGGCGATCTATGCCGCAGGTGGACGGCTCTGGTTCCTGTTCGCCGGACCTCAATTCAATCGAGCAGGCCTTATCGAGGATAAAGCTCAGGATGAGTAAAGCACAGAGGCGGACCGTTGATGACACCTGGCGGCATATCGGCGGGCTGGTCGAAACAGACCAAACCGACGCATGCGCTAACTATCTCAAAAATGATCAGTATGATTCCGTCAAAAGGTGAAACGCTCTAGGCAGCTGGCTTGAATATGACACCGGACGGCGCGGTTCCAGTCATGATGCGTTGCGACAATGGGTGAGCGCAACGCATCGAGGCTTTCCAGAACCGTTGATCCGGTTCCGGAACTCTCTTCATCAGGCCGCTCGCATTCTTGAGCCTTGACCAGCTACCGTTTGATGCATGTCGAAACGTGCCAGCAGCTCTGAAAGGCGACCGCTTTCATCGGCAAGGCCGGCACCGGCGGCATTCATTTCTTCCACCATGGCGGCATTCTGCTGGGTTACCTGGTCCATATGATTGACGGATGAGTTGATTTCGCTGAGACCCGATGCCTGTTCGCGCGCGCCGAGGGCGATCGCGTCCATGTGCTGGTTGATGGCGGAGACAAGTCCTGCAATCTCGTTCAGGCCGTTGCCAGTATCATTGACCAGCGCCACGCCTTGCATCACCGCGGCTTCCGAATTGCCGATCAGCGTCTTAATCTCCTTGGCTGCGTTGGCGGAACGCTGGGCCAGTTCGCGGACCTCCTGTGCAACGACCGCAAATCCCTTGCCCGCTTCGCCCGCACGGGCCGCTTCCACACCAGCGTTGAGGGCCAGAAGGTTGGTCTGGAAGGCGATGTCGTTGATGACGCCGATAATCTGGCCGATCTGGGCCGACGCCGCCTCGATCCTGCCCATGGCATCGATTGCGTTCGATACGACCGAGCTGGATGTGCCTGCGCGGGCGCTGGCATGGCGAACCATCTCGCGAGCCTCAGAGGCTCGTTCCGACGTCTGTTTTACGTTTGTCGTGACCTGTTCGAGCGCCGCCGCCGTTTCTTCCAGTGAGGCGGCCTGCTGTTCAGTGCGCTTGGCAAGCTGGTCCGAGGCAGTGGAAATCTCGTCGCTACCGCTGCGAACCGTGAGTGCCGACTTGGCCACGCCTTCCAGTGCAGTCCTCAGTTGGCGGATGGAGCTGTTGAAATCGTGGCGCAGGACTTCGAACTGCTCGGAAAACTCCTCTTCGATTTCGCAGAGAAGATCACCGGATGCCAGACGGCGCAGGCCGTAGGCGAGGCCGGAAGTCGCTTGGGTGAGGCGGGCCTCGGCTTCGCTTTCAGCGCGTTTCTGGTAGGTGATGCGCTCGGCTTCGGCCGCCTGGCGAGAGCGGACAGCTTCTTCTTCAAGCTGGCGATTGTGGATGGAGGCTTCGCGGAAAACTTCGACGGCACGAGCCATGTCGCCGATTTCGTCGTTGCGAGAGGCACCATCGATCTTGACCGACAGATCACCGGCGGCGAGCGTACGCATGGCGCCTGTGAGGGCGGTGATCGGGTTGGCGATACGGAAGATTATGGTAGAGAAACCAACGATGGCAAGCGCCAGAGCCAGAAGGGTGGCAACGCCATAGGTGACGATTGACCTTGTAGACGCGGCCGCATTGGCGGCGGTCAGAGCCGCCATTTCCTTTAGCGATGCCGAGGCGATATCGGCAAGCGATGCCTGCGCCGGGGCGGCGGGCTTGCGCCAGTCATCGACATTCATGGCAAAGGGCAATCCGGCCTGGAACTGCTTGATGGCGGCCGCCTTCTGTTCGGCATATGCGCCGGAGAAGTAGGTGTCCTGCGCGACCTTGTGTAGATCGCGGATGGCGGCCGGCGTGGCTTCACTTGCAACAATCTGCGAGATCACGTCCCAGGCCAGAAACACCCGGGCGTCCTGTACGGCGATCTCAGCTAGCTTTTCGGCCGAAAGTGGCTTTTTGGAAATGATGGCGCCGACGATCGACGAGTTGGCGGTACCGAGCTGCGTGCGCGAGGTCCAGGCAAGCGAACGCAGCTGCGTGAACATGATCATGGCAGGACCGCGAGCATTGATGATCGCTTCGACCTGATAGGATGCCTTTTCGAGATCGACGAGCATCTGGTCGGCAAGGCCGAGCGCGCTCTTGCCGACGCTAGCATTGCGATCCTTGACCGGAAGGGCGAGTGCTGCATCCACATTCGCGCGAAGATCGATCCATTTAGCGTAGTTTTCGAGAACCGGGTTGAGGCTGGTTTTCAGGCTCGCGGGTTCGACCTTGTCGATGGTCGATTTGACATCATTGAAGGCGGCATTGAGATCACGCCTGCCATTCTCAATATTCTTGCGGGTAGAGCCCATATCCGCTGGTTCCAGCTTGAGGGCTGAGCTGATGGCTCCACGTTCACCGCGCATGCCGAGCAGCGCATCGAACAGCGATTTATCGAGCGAGGCCAAGCCCGCCAGCTGGCTGGAGATGCGTTGGGTTTCGATCTGCCGCATCAGCTGCTGCGACATCACGCCCATGACTGTGACACTGAGAACCGCAAACACGGTGACCAGAATGTTTCGAACCGAAAATTTCATTGCAATGCCCCCAAAGGGACCGGCGCGGGACGCAATTCCCCTAGTGCACGCCGATCCGATATCCTCCGCGCGACCAAGGTCATCTCGCACGACATAATGAATGTTCAATATTGACTAATTCTTCCTTAATAGACGTTCGTATCGATAGGACTATTCTTGTATTTCCTGTGCGGCGCAACATTTCGTATGATCGTTGGCGTGGCAAAAATGTAGGCCGTGGTCGGGAGGCGATCGGTCGGAGTGCTGGTGAATGGGGTCCTATCTATAGATGATGTCCCGGAGCGGGAGCCCTTCGGAAACACAGAGCCTGCAATTTACATCAACCGGCTGTGCAGCGGGTTGGAGCCCCTAAACTCGATCGTCTGGTTTTGTGCGACACCGAATTCGGTCATGTTTGTGACCAGCGGGACATATCCATCGCAGCGGCGAAGTCCGAAAACTTCGCGCCGACGCCCGCCGACATGTAGCAGAATTGATCGATTGATGGCTTTGCAAAACCACTCATTATTCGCCGCGTCCATTCGGCTGTATCGAGCAGTCCGTACAGGGTCGCGAATATCGAACAACGGCTCCACGTCTTGGAGTCAAATACATATGCCTGCAGTTGGACTGGTATCGAGGCTCCAGTCCTTGGCGCATCTTAGAAAGCGCTCGATACTACTTGGCTGTCAATCGGCGCGGAAAGTTCACTCCAT
>NZ_AHZC01000091.1 GCF_000247475.1 Rhizobium sp. PDO1-076
GAGGATTGTGACCTTGGTGCAAGGGCAAAGACAAAGACAAAGGACGATAAGACATCGCGTCGCACCGGCCTCATTTGCACAAGGTATCTTGTTTGGGCGAGCGGCCAGCCCCTTGCCGATCTCCCTCCTTGAGCGGGAGATGCCCGGCAGGGCAGAGGGGGGTATTGCCGGGTCGGAGGGGTCTTGCCGAAGGGGCAAACGATCCAGAGAATCATCTGCCGTGACGAACGAACGGCAGGGCGGAAGGATATTGCGAGGCAGACGTCATCGTCCGTGGGACAACTGACCGTCGAATACACCCCATCTACCTGTTCTTCCCCGGCACCCACAGCACATCCGCCTTGCCATCGTCATTGGCATGGCGGGCGGCGACGAAGAGGAAGTCGGAGAGCCGGTTGATGTATTTCAGCGCCGGGCCGCCGACGTTTTCGCCCTCGATGCGCGACAGGTCGACCATGATGCGCTCGGCGCGGCGTGCGATGGTGCGGGCAAGATGCAGGTGGGCGGCAGCGGGCGTGCCGCCGGGCAGGATGAAGGATTTCAGCGGGTCGAGGCGGGCATTGACCGCGTCGATTTCCTGCTCAATGCGATCGACCTGGGGCTGGATGATGCGCAGCGGCTCGTAGCTCAGCACCTCGCCGGTGTCTGGGGCGGCGAGATCGGCGCCGAGATCGAACAGGTCGTTCTGGATGCGCATCAGCATGGCGTCGAGTTCGGGCAGATCGACTGTGTGCAGGCGGGCGGTGCCGATGGCCGAATTGGTCTCGTCGATCGTGCCATAGGCATCGACGCGCAGGTCATGTTTCAGGCGGCGTGGACCGGACACCAGGGCCGTGGTGCCGTCGTCGCCGGTGCGGGTATAGATCTTGTTGAGCTTGACCATGATCGGGTTCCTCAGCGTCCGCCGCCGGTGATCCATAGCGTCAGCATGATCAGCGCAATGGCGATCGCCTGCAGCACGATGCGCGCCTGCATCAGCTTGTTCGAGGTATTGCCGCTGCCGCCCTTGAGCATGGTGAAGAGGCCGCGCATCAGGACGATCACGACAAGGCCCATGACGATCAGGGTAAGCGTAGTAAGGAAGGCTGACATGGCGTGTTTGTGCCCTTGTTGGTGCTGGTCAGTCCAGCGATCGCATCAATCTGTAGAAGAGGTCTGCCGGCAGCAGGCGCTTGAGCAGCGCACCCTGTTTCGCCGGTCGTGTCACGACGTAATGTGGGCGTGCGCGGGGCGCGGTCAAGGCATGTTGCAGGACTTTGTAGACGGCGTCCGGTCCAAGCTTGTGGCGGTTGACCGGACCGGTCCCGTCGAGCCGCGCCAGTTGCTTGCTGTAGTCTGCGGCGTGGGGCGAGTTCACAAGATCGATATTCTCGCGGATCTTTTCGAGCGCGTTGGCGGTGAAGCGGCTCTCGATCGGGCCGGGCTCGATCAGGCTGACCTGGATGCCGCTGCCTTCGAGCTCCATGCGCAGGGTCAGGCTCAGTCCCTCCAGCGCATATTTCGACGCTGTATAGGCGCCGCGCCAGCGATAGGGCAGCAGCCCGAGGATTGAGGAGCACTGGACGATACGACCGCGACGCTGGGCGCGCATCAAGGGGATGACCCGCCGCGTCAGGTCGTGCCAGCCGAAGACATTGGTTTCGAATTGCCGGCGCAAAACGTCTGTGGAGAGGTCTTCGACGGCGCCCGGCTGGCCATAGGCGCCGTTGTTGAACAGCGCATCGATCCTGCCCCCGGTGCGCTCAGTGACGGTGTCGACCAGCCTTGCGATGCTGTCGGTGTCGGTATAGTCCATGACGAAGGCCTCGATGCCTTTGTCTTCGAGCGCTTGCATCTGGTCCGGCTTGCGGACCGTGGCGAAAACCCGCCAGCCGTCGCGTTTCAGGGCTTCGGCGCAATAGGCGCCTATGCCGGACGAACAGCCGGTGACGATGATGCTGGGCAAACGAGACCTCTTGTTCCTGTACAAACGGGAACGGGTTTCCCATATTCGTCGGCGCGTGACAATCGCGCGCCGCAACCAAGGAGACGGGATGCCGGCTTTCTTCCGCATGCTCTACAAGGTCAGCTACGATGCCCTCTACCATTTTTCAGAGGACGACGGCTGGGCCATGGCGAGCCATGTCGCGCTGTCGGCGCTGCTTGCGGTGTTTCCCTTTCTGATCTTCGGTACGGCGCTGGCCGGCTTTCTCGGCGCGAACATGTTCGCCGAGACTGCGGTGCACATCATTTTCGACACCTGGCCGGAGACCATCGCCAAACCGCTGTCGGATCAGGTGGTGGAAGTGCTGACCATTCCGCGCGGCGGCTTGCTGACGGTCTCGGTTCTGGCCGCCGCCTATTTCGCCTCCAACGGCGTCGAGGCGCTGCGGGTGTCGCTCAACCGGGCCTACCGTGTGCCCGAGACGCGGCCCTGGTACATCACGCGCCTGGTCTCCTTCGGCTTCGTGCTGGGCGCGGTGGTGGTGCTGGCCGCGATCAGCGCGCTTCTGGTCGCCGTGCCCGTGGCGCTGGCCTTTGCCGAAAAATGGTTCCCGTTCCTGAAGGAGTTCCTGGCGACGATCGCCAACTGGCGCGTCTATGGCACGATCGGCCTTTTGGTCATCGGTCTGATGGTGTTTCACCTCGGCCTGCCGGCCGGGCACCGGCGTTTCTTCGACGTGCTGCCGGGTGTGCTGTTGACGCTGGTGCTCTGGCTGGTCGGGGCGCTGGTCTTTGCCTCGTATCTCGCCAGTTTCGCCAATTATGCGGCGACCTATGCGGGCCTCGCCTCGGTGATGATCGTGCTGGTCTTTCTCTACATGGTCGGCGCGATCTTCATCATCGGCGCCGAATTCAACGCGGCGCTATTGAAGTACCGCGTCGTGCCGTCCAGGCGCCGCAAGCCGCCGCGCTCAGAGGCCGACGAGGCGGCGGATATCGGCTGAGCTCGCGCCGCCCTCGCGAAGCGTCGACAGCGCGGTATCGCCATTGCTCTTCGACAATTTCCGACCATCCGGCCCGAGCAAAAGCCGGTGATGATGGTAAGCCGGGGCCGGCAGTCCGAGCAGCACCTGCAACAGTCGGTGCACGGAGGTTGCGTGAAACAGATCCAGTCCGCGCACCACATGGGTAATGCCCTGCGCAGCGTCGTCGAGGGTGACCGAAAGGTGGTAGCTCGACGGAGCGTCGGAGCGCCACAGGACGACATCGCCCCAGGCGGCCGGATCGGCGACAATCAGGCCTTTCTCGCCATCGCCTGTCTCGTCCCAGCAAAGCGCGCCGGCCTGCGCGCTGCGGATTTCGGCCAGCGCCTTTTCCATGTTCAGTCGCCAGGCGTAGCGGTCGGCGGCGGCAATTCTTTGCCGACGGGTCGACGGGTCGAGATGCCGTTCCTCCGTCGGATAGAGCGGTGCACCGTCGGGATCTCGGGGCCAGATGTCGCCACTAGCCTCGGCTGCCGCAACCCCGGCCTTGACCTCGCCGCGGGTCAGGAAGGCTGGATAGGCGAGATCGCGGGCAATCAGGTCGTCGAGGGCTGCGCGGTAGAAGGCGAAATGCTCCGACTGGCGCCGGACCGGCTTTTGCCAGCCGATACCCAACCAGTACAGATCCTCATGGATCGATCGTTCGAATTCAGGCGTGCAGCGCAGAATATCGATGTCTTCCATGCGCAGCAGCAAGCGGCCTTGCATGGCGCTCGCAATGTCGGCATTGGTCAGGGCGGACAGCGCGTGGCCGAGATGCAGCCGGCCGTTGGGGCTGGGGGCAAAACGCAGGATCGGCTCGTTGCAGACGGGCGGGCTCATGGCCCTACTTGGCATGAAACGGGTTGCGCAGAAAAGTCGCAACGGCAAAAGATCGCAGTCGATGAAACCTGCCGCAGACCAGCAAGGGGTGCAGCATGGGAAAGAGGATGGGAGATTTTCGGTGATCATCCGTAACTGGGCGGATCTGGCCTTCGGACTTGAGGCTCTGGTTGCAGCCCATCCCGGCCTTCGGCCGATTGCCGAGGGCTGCGGCGAATTGCCGCTGCGGCTGTCGGATGCCGATTTTTCCGGGCTGGCGTCAATCATCGTCTCCCAGGTTGTGTCGCGGGCAAGCGCCGATGCGATCTGGCGGCGGATGACCATCGCGCTCGGCGCGCGACCGACCGCTGCCGGCTACCTCGCCCTCGATGCCGCCGACATCGCCGCCTTCGGGCTTTCGCGCGCCAAGGCCGAGACTCTGCGGACGGTGGCGAATGCGGAGACGGAAGGCGGGCTCGTGTTGGCCGAGATCGCGGCACTGCCGGCGCCGGAGGCCGTTCGGACGCTGACCGCGCTGAAGGGTGTCGGCCCCTGGACCGCGGAGGTCTACCTGATGTTTTGCGGCGGCCATGCCGATATTTTCCCCGCTGGTGACGTGGCGCTCAGGATCGCTGTCGGCGATGTTCTGTTTGGCGGAAGACGACCGGAGATTGCCGAGGTCAAGGCGGTGGCCGAGGCCTGGTCGCCGTGGCGTTCCGTGGCGGCCCGGCTGTTCTGGGCCCATTATGCCTGCATCACCGGACGGGTGGCGGTGCCGCGCTGAGCACCGCTTTGATGCGCCATCATTATTGGGCTTCACAATGCTGTAACAACGGACCTAATATAGAATAGCAGATGCCGAATCGATCAGGAGAACGCCTTGACGATTGCAGTTTCGCCCCAGGCCCTGCCGGCGCTCGTTCTGAACGCCGACTACCGGCCACTGAGTTACTATCCCTTGTCGCTGTGGTCCTGGCAGGACGCGATCAAGGCGGTCTTCCTCGACCGTGTGAACATCATCGCCGAATATGATCAATCGGTCTGCTCGCCGAGCTTTTCGATGCGGCTTCCAAGCGTCGTCAGCCTCAAGACCTATGTGCAGCCGACGCGCAATCCGGCCTTCACCCGCTTCAACGTCTTCCTGCGCGACAGGTTCGAATGCCAGTATTGCGGCTCGGAAGACGACCTGACCTTCGACCATGTCATTCCGCGTGCCCATGGCGGCGAGACGACCTGGGAAAACGTCGTGGCGGCCTGTTCGCCCTGCAATCTGCGCAAGGGGTCGAAACTGCCGAGACAGGCCAGCATGTTCCCGCATCAGAAACCCTACCGGCCGACGGTGCAGGACCTGCACAACAACGGCCGGCGGTTTCCGCCGAACTACCTGCATGACAGCTGGGTCGACTATCTCTACTGGGATTCGGAACTGCAGCCGTAAGCGATCAGCGTCGCATTCGGGAGAGGCTCTCGAAGGCGCCTTCGGGCTTTCAGCGGCGCTTGCGCACAGTGGCCCAGATCGCGATTGCGGCGAGTGTTGCACTGGTCAGGACATTCCAGCCGGCAAAGGACAGGCCCAGCACCCGCAGCGTGGCTTCGGTGCAGGACGGCGCCTTGGTGCTGTTGAGCGCTTCGAGGACATTCGTCGGGGTTGCGCCACCGGTCGCGCCGATGCTGCAGCTGGCCGGGCCGTCCCAGAACTTCCACTCGACGCCGGAATGGTAGATGCCGAGCCCCATGCCGACCAGCATCAGCACGGTAATGATCAGGAACAGGCCACGGGTGACGACCGGCGGCAGGCGCAGCGTCGACGCGGCAAGTGCCGCAACGCCGACGCCCAGGCCGATATAATAGGGATTGCGCTGCATCAGGCAGAGCGCACAGGGCACGTAACCGCCGATATGTTCAAATCCAAGAGCGGATCCGACGACGAGCGCCATGCCGAGGGTGAGGATGCCTGCAAGGGCCGTGTCGGAATTGGCGAGGGAAGCGACAGCGCGCATCGGATATCCTTCAGAAGACAAATTCGACCGGTGAGGCGATTGACACCGCAGGGTCAGGAGCAATGTGTGTGCTGCGCCGGGCAGAAGGCAAGATGGTGGAACAGCCGCGCGGCGCGGCATTTCCGGTCCGGAATTCAGCGGACCGTTTTTATTCAAGCGGTCGATGGCTGTAAATGGCCGTCACGGCCGCTGTGGCATCCTGCAAAGGAACTTTCATGTGATCGCTTCCATGGGCAAAAAGGTGGTTGACCTGCTCGGTCTCCTTCGTATAGTCCGGCGCTGTCCACCCGGCGTTTGACGCTTTGTGCCCCATTGGCGGAACTGGTAGACGCGCTCGACTCAAAATCGAGTTCCGAAAGGAGTGCTGGTTCGATTCCGGCATGGGGCACCAAAAACGTCTAGGTAATTCAAATACCTGGTGTGTTTTCAATGGCTTGAACTTCCATCTGCTACAGCAAACTGCTACAGCGAGGCATGGAAGACATGGCCGTTTACCCTTGGTTGGCTCTCAGAAATCGCACCTACTATCTCCGCGCGCCCGTGCCGGCAGACCTTCGCGACTCGATGGGCAAATCAGAAATCTGGAAGTCGCTGAGGACGCAGGACCGGCGCAAAGCCGTTGAAAAACTGCGTCAAGAAAGCGCGATTGTCTCGCAGCAGTTCGAGAAGGAGCGCCAGCGGGCGGCTCGACTTTCGTTGCCGCCTCTTGAGGAACTCTCGGATGCGCAGATCAAGATCGTTGGGGACGTATATTTCGCTCATTTGCTTGATGAAGACGAAGAACGCAGGCTGAGTGGCTTCGAGGGTGATGACTTCGACAATATTGCCGAGTGGCAAGAGGCGCTCGATAAAGACAATCGCAGTGAGTTCGCCCGTGGTCAAATTTCCCCCTTCATGTTGGATGAGGCAGCTGAGGTCCTATCATGGGATGGTGTTGAACTTTGCCTGTCAGAGCGGTCTCATAGTTGGCCGAAGCTGGTGCGAGCTATCTACGCGGCGCGTATCAAGGCTGATCAGGTCAAGAAGCAACGTAACGCTGGCGACGTGGTGGATACCCCCAAGCCTGTCATGATCTTGATGGAGCAGCATGCCAAACCTACTCTGGAAGACGCCAAGAAGTTCTACATCATTGAGCGGGTTTCAGGGAGCGACTTCGCCCAAAAGAAGCGCAAGAACCGCCTTGAGGCTCTCATGAAGACCGTCAAAACCGCCCTGGGCGAGGTGCCGGCTCTCCCCGATTGGACCGTGGACGATG
>NZ_AHZC01000090.1 GCF_000247475.1 Rhizobium sp. PDO1-076
CTCCTTTATGTCATCTTTATAGGCCGAAAACATGGGCCAGAAACGTGGAGTTGTGTCGAAATACAGTCGGTATGGCTCACCGAACTCAACAAGAAGGTACCTCTCCTCTTTCTTGACGACCACATGGAAAATTCCCCAACAAACGACTCCGCAAAAGATTCCAAATGATAGCATTTCCGTCTGGAGGCCGATCCCGATTGCGGCCAAGATGGATCCTACATAAAGGGGATTTCTGCATAGGCTGTAGGGGCCATCGGACAAAAGATCTCTGCTTTTCCTCCCCCCGATGTAAAGGGTGCACCACAGCCGGACGCCGAAGCCGCACAAGATAAATATGAACCCTGCTATCTCCAGCCAAAGATCATAATACGTACTGTCGTAAACTGGCTTGATGGCAAAAAGCGTTGCTCCAACAATGAAGCAGCCTGCAACCAATGCGAATTGCCGTTTGCGCTGAAGATTTCCGAGGGAATGGGGAACTGGTTGCTGCATGCTTGCTCCGGTAGATGGCGTTCATTGCATGGCTCCGGCCAAAGCAGGCTCACGAGCGTTGCACGATTGTGGTCCACGATCTGGCGTGAAAATTTCTGTTTGCGCTGGCGTTTTTATATGTACAATACACATACATTAGATCTGACAATCAGAGCAACAGAAATATGCATAATACACACGTTGAAGATCCTTCCGGCGTCATCCATGGCGCGCTCGTCGATATCGTCGGGATCATGAACAGCCCGCAACGCGATGCCGCAATGATCAGGGAGGCCGGCATTTCTCTTGACCGCGCCTTGTTTCCACTTCTGCTGATGGTGGCCCGCAAAGGCCCTATCAGTGTCACGGACCTTGCTGACCTTGTGGGGCGGGATCATTCCACCGTTAGCAGGCAAATCCCCAAACTGGAGGAACTGGGCCTGATCGAGCGTCGATCGGCTGGGGCCGACCGACGGGTGCGCGAGGCCGTCATAACGCCCGCCGGCACACAAATGACAGCGATCATCGACGGCACCCGAAAGCAGCTTGCCGGCCGACTTCTCAAGGACTGGAGCGAAGAGGATCTGCAGAGTCTTGCAGTCCTGATCCGGAAACTGGCAGACGACGTCCTGAACATGCCATAACGGCGCTGGACGAGACGTCGTCTTTCAAAGGTGCCAACCCGCAGGACCGAGAGAACGGCAATCCTCTCCGCTAGAACTTGTACCCTACGACCGCCATGAAGGATGGCTGAACCTTTTCTTCGACGATCGGGCTATCCGCTGCATCGCCCAACAGGACGCCTACCCCAGCTTCTCCTCGCACGAGCCAGTTCTCCGTGACCATGTAAGTGGCGGAAGCCGTGAAATCGACACGCTTGAGGCCGGCCTCGGCCTTGTATTCGCTGAGACCAGACGTTGCCGATTGCGCAGCCGTCACGCCAAAATAGGATTGCATGTGCTTGTCGTTGGCGACCGTGGCTGAAACGCCTGCCGACACGAGGAACCGTTCGGTTACCGGCGCGGAATATTCAGCACCGAATGTCCCGATGAGGCTTTCGCTGCCATCGATTGTCTGATCCACCTCTGCATAGATTTCCAGAGCTTCCCATTTGTAGGCCGCCTTCGCGCCAACCGTGGCTGCAAAGTCGATATCGCCAAGGCCCCTTAGCCTATCGCTGTCGTCTTCATCCCGGCCCATTTCATAGCCAACCTTGCCGGCCAGCGAAAATCCGCTTTGGTCGAGCACTGTCACCGAAACACCGCGAGGATCAATCGTCAGCCAGTCGCCATACGTGATGATGACTGCCGGTACGGGACTGACCTTAAAATCTCCGCTTCCTTCATACTCAGGCTCGTACATCGCTCCTGCGCCGATGATCAAACCCCATTTGGGCTCAGCTTGCTGAGGATCGAATCGCGAACTATCAAACGCTGGCTCGGGAATCTGTTCCGAAACAGCATCTGCTGCGAGGACTTCGGACGACATTGCCATCAGCGCCAAAGTAGCCCCGATCGCGGGTAACTTGGAAATTTGGTGTGGTTTGCTCAGGGGCTGCATTCCTGCTCCATTCAATTGATCTCACCGCGTCACACCCGAAATGGCCGCAGGCGCGTGATGCTTCTGTTTGCCATCAAGTTCGTGCCGAGGGGATGTTGTTTTATTACGGTTTGTTACGAGCTGCAGACGGCAAGGGCGGAACCGGAGGCATGCCACGCGAGGACACAGCCCGTGCTATCATCCAGACGAAATCGATGACGACCGCCGTAAAGTGTACGTGCCCCGGCAATCTGAGCTGCGGCTCGGAGATTGGCGCGCTACGAGAGGCCGCCTGTCAGGCGAGGCTCCGCATATCGTGTTCGATCTGCGTCAGCCATGCCTGTCGTTTTTCGTTTGTGCGTGATTTGACATTGCTGAACGAGATCCACTTCCTGTTGCGAACGCCGATCTTCCAGAAGGTGCCGGTCAGCAAGGCGCGCTTTATCGCGTTCCCGAATAGAAATCTGTAGATGATCGATGGCGTATTCATCGTCGTAATGACGGTGACGCCCTTGAGGGCCGTCAGTTTGCTGACCATGCCAACACCTCTCCCGCTCGTTTGATCATAAGCGATACCAGGGAAGATGACTTTATCGACAAAACCTTTCATCAGCGCTGGCATGAGTTCCCACCAGATAGGGAAGACGAAAACGAGGTGCTCGGCGCGATGGAGGCGATCTCTGTAGTTCAGCACCTGAGCATCCAGCATTTGCTCGGCGCCCGCGGAATCCGTCCGGGCCAGAACGAAGGCTTGCAAATCCTTGGATCGCATGGCCGGATCGAAGTCATCTCGATCCAGATAGATGACATCGCAATCATGGCCGCCGGCACGAAGTCCCGTCTGAACCGAGGCCAGTATGGCTGCGCAGAAACTCTTCTCGTAAGGATGGTTGAAAACAACAAGGACGTTCATGATTTTTCCCTTCCAGGAGCGGACACCCGTTCGGTTGCGCAAGCCTTGTGGCCTTCGCAACGTTTGCGGTCGGTATTCTCATCGTGAGATGACACAGTTGGTTGGTGCTGACTCAGTTTTGAGCTGCCAACCCGACCCGTTCCAGATGAGCGATGAGCGAATTGATCTCGGTGGACGGGACAACGGCGCTTACATACCCGTCGGGGCGGACGAGGATCCAGTCGCCAGGCTCCACGCCATATGCGTCATGGAGGTGGCCGTGTTCGTCGACTACATCGCCACGCGGTCCAACCGCGTGGATATGCACACCGGCACGTGGGGCAATTGCTGAAAGGCGATCCACCTCATAGCCGAGCAATGTCCAGTGGGTCCCCTGGTACAGATCGAAAAGCCTTTTGTCTTGCCCCGCACGACCGCGAATGGGTGCGTCAGGCGCTCTGTCACCTGCAAGGATCTTGTGATCATGCGCTGGTTCGGCGAAGTTGAGCGGCGAACCGGTATAGCAGAGGTCAAGCTGATGCACTTCACGGCCACGCCGCATAGAGCCCGCCTTCGCTTCGTCCAGCAACTTCGTAGCCAGGCCCAACATGCCAGCGGCTATGGGACGGCGCTCGGCTTCGTAGCTGCCCAGCAGCGCATCCGGTGCTCCGCCCAGAACCGCTGCCAGCTTCCACCCAAGATTATAGGCGTCCTGAACACTCGTGTTGAGGCCCTGCCCGCCTGTCGGCGGATGGGTGTGTGCCGCATCTCCGGCAAGGAAAACCCGTCCGTCTCGATAGCGATCCGCCAGGCGCGCGTTCATCGTATAGGCAGACGCCCAGAACACCGATTGGATGATGATATCCGAGCGTCCGGTTCGATCGAGAAACAGTGCCGTCAGTCCGGCAGCTGACAAGTCGATGTCGCCCTCCAGAGGGATCGGGCCTTGCACCTGGAAGAGGTCCGTACCCGAAAGCGGGCACAGGGATATCTGACGCGCCATGTCACCCTCATTGAAACGGTGCCAGACATCGCGCGAAACCCCCGTTGCAACCACGTCTGCAACGATGGCCCGCACACCGAGCGTCTTGCCGGGAAACCCGATGCCGAGCGCATGGCGGACAAAGCTTCTGCCGCCATCAGTGCCCACGAGATACCGAGCGTGAACCGTCTCTTCACCAGTTGAATTGACGATCGTTGCAACAACGCCGTCTTCATCCTGCGAGAAGTCTTTGAGTTCGTGAGCGAACTCCGGCCGGTGACCAAGCTCCAGCAAGCGTTCGCGAAGAATGCTTTCCGTGAGGAATTGGGGAAGCATCAGGCTCGTCGCGAACGGCTCTGCAGGGGTTTTGTTCCCGGGTTCGAAGACAGACTTGTCCTCAAAGCTGCCGTCAGCCCGGTACTGCCGCTCGGGAGGATAGAGTCCGCCTGCCGCGACAATACGGTCGACGATGCCCATGTCCTCAAAGACCTCAAGCGTTCGCGGCTGGATGCCCTTCCCTCTCGATCCGCTGAAGGGTTTCTCCAGCTTGTCGATCAAACGGAAGTTTACATTGCGGCGGGCGAGCTCAATTGCGAGGGCGAGACCTGCGGCGCCCGCTCCAGATATCAAAACGTCGATTTCAGGTTCAATCATGTCATCACCTCATTTACGTGTAATATACACATATATGAAATGCGGCGACCCGTCAAGAAGTATTGTGTATTTTGCACGCAATCGCCTGCAGGCGACGCACCGCATGAGCTGCGAGATAAAGCGAACTGATGCCGACAATCGCAGGCGCAACTGGCAGTCCTAAGCGAGGAGCGGAAAAATCATCCGAACAGTCAAGCCATGCGGGACATTGCTGTCAAACTCGATACGGCCGCCATGGTCGCGGACAATCTCATCGACGATAGACAGACCCAGGCCAAATCCGGCCTGTTCGGTTTTCTTTGTTCTGGCCGTATCGATCTGAAAGAATGGCTCAAGAACACGCTGCCTGAACTCTTCGGGAATGCCCGGCCCCAGATCCCGAACCTCGATGCAGACGGATTGCGCCGTCCTGCCCAGGCTCATCACCACTTCATCTCCGAACTTCAAGCCGTTCTCGCAAAGATTGGCGATTGCACGCGACAGTGCCATCGGTTTGCAGTCCCAAATGAACCGGCCGGGACCGGAATAGCTGATTTTTGCCCCCACATCGGAGAAGTCGTCGCAGATCGTCTGCATGATGCTCGCGACATCCGTACGCTCTGCCACCTTCTTTACTGCGGTCATCGCGAAGGAAATCCAGCGTGACATCGATCATGGCATTGATCTGCTGAATATCTGAGAGGATCTGCTCGCGGATCACCATGTCGTCAATCCGCTCCGCGCGAAGACGCACACGCGTCAGCGGCGTGCGCAGATCATGGCTGACGCTCCGCAGCATAGCCGTTCGGTTGCGCATCATTTCATGGATACGCGTCCGCATGTCGTTGAGCGCCCGCGCCAGGTCGACGATTTCAATACTGCCTCTTTCCGGCAGAGGCGTGGATTGGGACAGAAATGCCTCCGTGTTCTTGATCTTGCTGGAAATAGCCGTGAGGGGCCCGCTTAAAAACCTGACGGCGAATACGGAGAACAGGAAACCGAGTGTGACAAACGACAGGGTGTAATAGAGCATCGCCCCCGTGAAATCGTTCGTGAACACGGTGTCGGGAAAGGATTTATAGAGAAGCACTTCCCGCGCGTTGATCGGCACTGCCAACATGGGTTTTTGTCCGACGAGCACGACAATCGTTCCGTCTGGCAATGCGTCGTCGGGTGGGAACAGATACGCCAGGAACGAACCGAATTTAGACCGGAGTCCCGCCGGTGTTGGTAGCGCTTGAAAAGCGTCGCGATCAAGAATTTCGATATCAATGCCAACCTCGGCCGACCGGCCGATGATGCGCTGCCGTTCGTCATCGCCTGCCTTGTCAACGAGGTAGCCAAGCGTCAAAGCCCGCTGACCGATGAGATCGACATCGACAACGTCATCATATTCAAAGACATTGATCCGCTCGATCAGCCTTCCTGAGATGATGACCGAAAGAACCGCGAGCAACACGACGAGCATAAGCTGCCCCCGTATCGTCTTGATGCCAAAGGATGGTCGCCTCATCCGGCCTCCACGACGGTCGCGGTAAAAACGTAGCCGCCAAGCCGGACTGTTTTCAAGAGAACCGGATCGGAGGCATCCATTTCAATTTTCTGGCGCAATCTGCGAATATGAACATCAACACTGCGTTCAACCGGGCCAGCAAGTCCGGAATGCGTAAGCGTCAAAAGTTCTTCCCGTGTCAGAACACGATGAGGATTTCGACAGAAGGCAAGCAGCAGGTCGAACTCCGTGGTGGTAAGCGCGATCCGTGCATTGCTTGCATCATGGACCTGACGACGCACCGGATCGATTCTCCATCCATCAAAGCGAAGAGGTTTTTGGCTATCGGTCGCCGCCAATCCATAGGAGGCACGGCGCAACGCGCTGCGGATGCGCGCAACGACCTCCCGCGGACTGAAGGGCTTGGTAATGTAGTCATCAGCGCCCACCTCCAGACCGACAATCCGGTCGACTTCTTCCCCAAGGGCCGTGACCAGTATAATCGGGATTGTCTTGTCCGCCCGTAGACGCCGACATAGGCTGATACCATTTTCGCCAGGTAGCATGACATCGAGAACGACAAGATCAAACGTCAGATGCCTCATCCGGGCGAACATCTCGTTGCCGTCTTCGACGGTCGTTGCATGCATTCCATTGTCGCGCATCGTCTCGGCCAGGAGCTGCCCGATTTCTCGGTCATCTTCGACGATCAGGATGTGCGGGATGCGGTTCTGCGTGTTCAAAAATCTCTCCATAGCTCCGTTGAAAGGCATCTGACCGTCATGAAGCGGCAAAGCAATCTATCCCAGACGCGAGGGTTTCTCATTGGGAGACTGCCAGCCAGGTCATCAACCGACCAATCGGGCAGTGTTCCCAACGTCCTCCTCCACAGGTCCTTGCGTCGGAAGATACCCCTTGAACGTCAACGAAATCCAATCTCTGAAATCAGAGACGATGAGATGAAGCGCTGGAATGACAATCAGTGAGAGCAATGTCGAGACTATCAGTCCGCCGGAGACGGCTATTGCCATCGGTGCGC
>NZ_AHZC01000089.1 GCF_000247475.1 Rhizobium sp. PDO1-076
CTGGAAATGAAGATGTAATTTGTGTAGAGCACGTCACCGAGCGCCTGGGTGTTCTGGCGTTCCGACAAAGCCGGGATCGGCAATGCAATAGCATCCTTGGCCGCCGGGCTGATGACGCTGCCACCGATCACGAAGACCAGCTGGGCTGCAACGATCAGACCGATCAGCGACGCCATCGGCGCATATTTCGCGGCACCCGCACGCAGCTCGGTGAAATCGATATCGAGCATCATGACGACAAACAGGAAGAGAACCGCCACGGCGCCGACATAAACGACAAGGAGGATCATCGCCAGGAATTCCGCGCCGGTCAGCAGGAACAGACCCGCTGCATTGACGAAGGTGAGAATGAGGAACAGGACCGAATGGACCGGATTCCGAGCCGATATCACCATGAAGGCCGAAACCACGGCGACAATGGCGAAGAGATAGAAAAAGAGAGCCTGAAGACCCATGTTGGTGCCTTTTCATCTTCCCCCGGACGAGGGCCCTGCCCCGCCGCCCGATAAGACATGACCGATATCCCCACCGGCATGCCCGTTACAAACATCAATGCTCTGGCGGGGCCGCGTGCCTCGCCCGAGCGACTTGATCCCTTGGGATCAGCGATACGGAGCGTCGAGCGCCAGGTTGCGCGCGATTTCGCGTTCCCAGCGGTCGCCGTTATCCAGAAGCCGCGCCTTGTCGAAATAGAGTTCCTCGCGGGTCTCGGTGGCGAACTCGAAGTTCGGACCTTCGACGATCGCATCAACCGGGCAGGCTTCCTGGCAGAAACCACAATAGATGCACTTCACCATGTCGATATCGTAACGCACCGTGCGGCGGGTGCCGTCGTTGCGGCGCGGGCCAGCCTCGATGGTGATGGCCTGGGCAGGACAGATTGCCTCGCACAGCTTGCAGGCGATGCAGCGTTCTTCGCCGTTCGGATACCGGCGCAGCGCATGCTCACCACGGAAGCGCGGGGAGATCGGCCCCTTTTCGAAGGGGTAGTTAATCGTCGCCTTCTGCCGGAAGAAGTAACGCATCGAGAGGAAGAACGCCCCGACAAATTCCTTCAGGAAAAGTGCGTTGATAGCCTGTGAAAGAGCAGCCATCCTAATCTCCTAATCAGCCGAGTTTCCGGGTGGACATGATCATGCCCAACCCATCAGCTTCAGCACGAATGCAACGATGACGACCATGGCGAGCGAGAGCGGCAGGAAAACCTTCCAGCCCAGACGCATCAGCTGGTCGTAGCGGTAACGCGGAACGAAGGCTTTCACCATGGCGAACATGAAAAAGACCATGGATGCCTTGAGCACGAACCAGATGATACCCGGGACCCAGTTGAGGAACCAGACGTCGACCGGCGGCAACCAGCCCCCGAGGAAGAGGATCGTGGTCAGCGAGCACATCAGCACGATGGCTGCATATTCGCCGAGCATGAACATCATGGTAGGGGGTCGAGCCGTATTCGACCATGAAGCCGGCGACGAGTTCGGATTCGGCTTCCGGAAGGTCGAAGGGCGGACGGTTTGTTTCCGCCAGTGCCGAAATGAAGAAGATGACGAACATCGGGAAAAGCGACAGCCAGTGCCAGTCGAGCAAGGATGCCGGAAGCCCCATCATCGTGCCGATGCCATTATGCTGCGCCATGACGATGTCGGTGAGGTTCAGCGAACCGACGCAGAGCAGGACGGTGACGATGACGAAGCCGATCGAGACTTCGTAGGACACCATCTGAGCCGCAGAGCGCAAAGCGCCGAGGAACGGATACTTCGAGTTCGAAGCCCAGCCGCCCATGATGATGCCATAGACTTCAAGCGACGAGATGGCGAAGACGTAAAGAATGCCGACATTGATGTTGGCGATGACCCAGCCATCGGCGACCGGGACAACCGCCCAGGTGGCCAAAGCCAGTGTCACGGCAACCAGCGGTGCGAGAAGGAAGACGCCCTTGTTGGCGCCGGCCGGAATGACCGGCTCCTTGAAGACGAACTTCAGAAGGTCGGCGAAGGACTGGAAGAGACCCCAGGGGCCAACGACGTTCGGGCCGCGACGCAACTGGACGGCTGCCCAGATCTTGCGGTCTGCGAGAAGGATATAGGCGATGAAGACGAGAAGGCAGACCAGAAGCAGAAGCGACTGACCGATCATGATGGCCGCCGGCCACACATATGTGGAAACGAAATTATCCATGGTCCCCTGCCCTTACTCTGCCGCAGCCTTGAAATTGTTGCGGGCCAATGCCGAGCACTCGGCCATGACGGCCGAAGCGCGCGCGATCGGGTTCGTCAAATAGAAGTCTTTGATCGGCGACGCAAACACAGACTTGCCCATCTTCCCGGCTTTTTTCGCCATTGCAGCAATATCGGCCGAAGAGCCCGGCGCGACTTCGTCGATCTCGGCGAAATGCGGGTAGGCCTCATAGAGCTTTGCGCGCAGCTGGGACAGCGAATCGAACGGCAGCTTCTTGCCGAGCACGTCGGAAAGCGCACGCAGGATGGCCCAGTCTTCGCGTGCCTCGCCCGGTGCAAATCCGGCGCGGTTACCGAACTGGACGCGGCCTTCGGTATTGACCCAGGTGCCAGACTTTTCGGTGTAGGTCGCGCCCGGCAGAATGATGTCCGCGTTGTGAGCGCCATTGTCGCCGTGGCTGCCGATATAGACGACGCATTTCGCGGTCTTGGCGGAGAAGTCGAGTTCGTCGGCGCCCAGCAGGAAGACGACATCAAGCGAAGACAGCATGTTGCCGGCGGCAACAGCGCCCTCGCCCGGCACGAAGCCGAGGTCGAGACCGCCGACGCGTGCGGCTGCCGTGTGCAACACGGAGAAACCGTTCCACTCGTCGGTCAGCGCACCAACTGCGTTGGCAAGCTTGGCTGCGTTGGCGAGAACGGCCGCGCCCTCAGCACCGATCAGGGCGCCCTGACCGATGATGATCAGCGGGTTCTTGGCTGCGGTCAGCTTTTCGACAAAGCTGTTCTTGCCGGAGACCAGTTCGGCCAGTGTCTCAGTGCCGGCACCGAGATATTCATACGGATAACGCAGGTCGCCAGCTTCGCCGATCACCGCGATCGGCAGGCCGCCACGGCGCCAGCGCTTGCGGATACGGGCGTTGAGCACGGAGGCTTCGTAGCGCGGGTTGGCACCGACGATTAGGATTGCGTCGGCGGCTTCGATACCTTCGATGCTGGAATTGAAGATGTAGCTGGAGCGGCCGCGCGACGGATCAAGTGCCGTCCCATCCTGGCGACAGTCGGTATTGGCCGAACCGAGCGAGGCAAGCAGCGACTTCAGGGCAAACATTTCTTCAACGGAAGCCAGGTCGCCGGCAACAGCGCCGATCTTGTCCGCCGATGTCGAGGCAACGGCTGACTTGACCGCAGCAAAGGCTTCCGCCCAGCTTGCCGGCTGCAGACGGCCATCCTTCTTCACGTAAGGACGGTCGAGACGCTGGGTCTTCAGACCATCCCAGATGAAGCGGCTCTTGTCGGAGATCCACTCTTCGTTGACCTGTTCGTTGACGCGCGGCATGACCCGCATGACTTCGCGGCCACGGGTATCGACGCGGATCGCCGAACCGAGGGCGTCCATGACGTCGATGGATTCGGTCTTGCCGAGTTCCCACGGACGGGCGGTGAAGGCAAACGGCTTGGAGGTCAGCGCGCCGACCGGGCAGAGGTCAACGACATTGCCCTGCAGTTCGGAGGTCATCGCCTGCTCGAGATAGGTGGTGATTTCGGCGTCTTCGCCGCGACCGATCAGGCCGAGTTCAGCAATGCCGGCAACTTCGGTGGTGAAGCGGACGCAGCGCGTGCAGTGAATGCAGCGGTTCATCACGGTCTTGACCAACGGGCCGATATACTTGTCTTCGACGGCGCGCTTGTTTTCGGTGTAGCGCGAACTGTCGATACCAAACGCCATGGCCTGGTCCTGCAGGTCGCATTCGCCACCCTGGTCGCAGATCGGGCAATCCAGCGGATGGTTGATCAGCAGGAATTCCATCACGCCTTCGCGGGCCTTCTTGACCATCGGCGTGTTGGTGAAGACTTCGGCCAGTTCGCCGTTCGGGCCGCCGCGGATATCGCGCACGCCCATGGCGCAGGAGGCTGCCGGCTTCGGCGGGCCACCCTTCACCTCGACAAGGCACATCCGGCAATTGCCGGCGACCGACAGCCGTTCATGGAAACAAAAGCGCGGGACTTCCGCGCCGGCTTCCTCACACGCTTGCAACAGCGTGAAATGATCCGGAACCTCGATCTCTTTGCCGTCGATCTTCAGCTTTGCCATATTCGCCTTCCTGCCTCACGCGCACCGCGCACTTTGCCGGAGTTTTCGCTCCGACTGGCTCAGCGCCGATCCGCAGATACAGCGCCCTCGCCCGTTCATTTCCCCCGGTCAGCCCCGTCGCCACCGCGCGGCCTGACCGTAAACTTATTTGCCTGAGCGGACCTTGCCGCCCGAAAGACGGCGGGCCTGCCCCGCCCAATCATCCCGCAGCACACGACCGTCGAGACCAATATCCTTGTCCAAGGCGGAAAGCGCCTCTTCGCCGAGATCTGCAATCTGGGCAAATCGGCTGATGCCCTTTCCGATCAGCACCTGCTCGAGCTTCGGGCCGATCCCTTCGATCTTCTTCAGATCGTCGGTCTTGCCAGACGCTTTTCCCTTGGCTTTCGCCACTGGAGCCGGAGCAGGCTTGTCCCCAGCCGAAACCTTGGCCACCGGCGTCTTTACAGCCACCGGCTTGGACGGCGCCGGCTTTGCCACAACACGCTTCACAGCCCTGACCGGAGCAGCTTTGGTTTTGGCCGATGACTTGACCGACTGCCTGGGCGTTACAGGCCCTGTCGGCTCGGTCGAAACCTGCGCCTCGGTTTCCTCAGCAGCTTTTCGATCTTCCTCGATCTTGCGTGCCAGCTTGCCGGTCGCATCCATCGCGCCCTGCAGAGAGCCGAAGAACAGGTTTGTCATATGCGTCGCAAGTCCGAAGCCGATAGCGGTTGCGGCCGCCATTGCGGCTGCCGAATTGCTCATCAGCGGGTTCAGTGTTTCTGCCAGACGAGCGGCATCGACCGGATCAACCGGCTTGCCTTCCCCCGTCTTGTCAGAACCGCTGACCATAGTCCCAAACCCTTCGTTCGCCTTACTCGGCGGCTTCCATGACGACGCCATGTGCGATGGCATTGCGTGTATACTGATCTATGCGCGCCTCGATTTCCGGACGGAAATTGCGGATCAGGCCCTGGATCGGCCACGCGGCCGCATCGCCGAGGGCACAAATGGTGTGGCCTTCGATCTGCTTGGTCACCTGGAACAGCATGTCGATTTCGCGCTTCTGGGCATTGCCCTTCACCATGCGCTCCATGACACGCATCATCCAGCCAGTGCCTTCGCGGCAAGGCGTGCACTGGCCACAGCTCTCATGCTTGAAGAAAGCCGAGATGCGCCAGATCGCCTTGATGATGTCGGTCGACTTGTCCATGACGATCATGCCGCCGGTGCCGAAGGAGGACTTCACTTCGCGCAAACCGTCGAAGTCAAGCACGACATCCATCATGTCCTCGGCCTTGACGACCGGGCAGGATGCGCCGCCGGGAATGACGGCGAGAAGGTTGTCCCAGCCGCCGCGAATGCCGCCGCCGTGCTTCTCGATCATTTCCCGGAAGGTGATGCCCATGCTTTCCTCAACCGTGCAGGGACGGTTGACGTGGCCGGAGATCATGAAAAGCTTGGTGCCGACATTGTTGGCTCGGCCGAAGGACGAGAACCAGCCGGCGCCACGGCGCAGGATGGTCGGAGTCACCGCGATCGACTCGACGTTGTTGACCGTGGTCGGGCAGCCATAGAGGCCCATGTTCGCCGGGAACGGCGGCTTCAGGCGCGGCTGGCCCTTCTTGCCTTCGAGGCTTTCGAGAAGGGCGGTTTCCTCGCCGCAGATGTAAGCGCCAGCGCCGTGATGGACATAGATGTCGATGTCATAGCCGAGCTTGTTGTTCTTGCCGAGCAGGCCGGCGTCATAGCACTCGTCGATCGCTGCCTGCAGGGCTTCACGCTCACGCATGAATTCACCGCGGACATAGATATACGCGGCATTGGCGCCCATGGCGAAGGAGGCGATCACGCAGCCTTCGATCAGCGTATGCGGATCGTGGCGCAGGATGTCGCGGTCCTTGCAGGTGCCGGGTTCGGATTCGTCGGCGTTGACGACGAGGTAATGCGGACGGCCGTCGGATTCCTTCGGCATGAACGACCACTTGAGGCCTGTCGGAAAGCCGGCGCCGCCGCGGCCGCGCAATCCGGAATTCTTCACCTCGTTGATGATCCAGTCACGACCCTTTTCGAGGATCTGCTTGGTTCCATCCCAGTGACCACGTGCCATGGCACCCTTCAGGGACTTGTCCTTGAGGCCATAGATATTGGTAAAGATGCGATCCTGATCTTTCAACATATCTCTTTACCTCTCAGCGCGGCTTCTTGCCGAAGACTTTGATGTATTCGGCTTCGCCACCCTTGGCGAGTGCCTTGGCCTGCTTGACCCAGTCGTCACGCTCGATGCGTCCGGAGAACTTCAGGTAGCCGTCGACCCATTCGCGCTCGGCCTTCTTCCACTTGGAAATCTGCTCGAACTTGTAGATGCCGAGACCGTTCAGCGTCGCCTCGATCTTCGGACCGACGCCCGAGATCATCTTCAGGTCATCGACGGCGTCGGGCTTCTCGATACCGGCCGGACGGTTCTTGTCCTCCAGCGAAGGCTTTTCGCCGCGGGCCGTATCGGCATTGTCACCCTTGACCTTGATGTTTTCCGCCGCAGCCTTCTTGTCGGTCGCGGGGGTCTTGAGCTTGGCATCGGTTTCCGGGGCGTCGGTGACCGGCTTTGCAGCGTTCGATGGCGGTACCGACGCAGTCGCGACAGGTGCCGGAGCGGATTCGGCGGGCGCTGCCGCCGGCGTGTCCTGGAAACGGATCGGCTCGATCGGATCCGTCAGTGCGGTCGGACCACCAGCTGCTGCCGAGAAAATACGATCGATCTGCGGACCGGGCTTGATGTCGGAGCCCTTGCCTGCATCAAAACGGTCGATGATGTGCTCGAGCGTGGG
>NZ_AHZC01000088.1 GCF_000247475.1 Rhizobium sp. PDO1-076
ATCGCGCAGGACTTCCGGCAGGCGGTAGTAGGGAACCGTTGCTCGACAGGTGATGCACATGATGCACGCCGATATAGCCCGTCAGCCAGCGCAGGCCCCAGGGCAGATCATAATGCGAGGCGCCATGCAGGGCCGCATGCTGGAACTGCCAAGCCGGAGGGTTCGACCAATGGGTGTCTTCGAACTGGTGCTGGACGTAGAACAGCCAGATACCCGCGGCTCCCGCCATCAGCACGATCGGCAGATGCACGGCGAGGAAGGGACCCAGACCGACGGCCCAGATGAGGATCGCGGCAAGCACCACCATGCCGACATTGGTGGCCATGGTCGAAATCCAGGGCAGCGCGCCCGAGCGCATCATGCCGAATGGCAGACGCTGCTTGAGCAGGAAGACCCAGGCCGGGCCGATGCCGAACAGAACCAGCGGATGACGATAGAGGCGATAGAGAAGACGGCCGCGGGCCGGCAGCGCCTTGTATTCGGCAACGGTCAGCGTGGTGATGTCACCGATACCGCGTTCATCGAGATTGCCGGCCGAAGCATGGTGCTCGGCATGGGCGCGGCGCCAGTAGTCGTAAGGCGTCAGCGTGAAGACGCCGAGAATGCGGCCGGTCCAGTCATCAAACCGGCGGCGGGCGAAAAACGCGCCGTGGCCGCAATCGTGCTGGATGATGAACAGGCGCAGCAGGAAGGCTGCGGCCGGGATGGTCAGGAGCAGGCCCGCCCAGTAGCCGTAGTGCAGAAGCGCCCAGCTGGCGACCCAGAGCAGGACGAAGGCAAGGCAGGTGACGGCCAGCTCGAACGTGCTGCGCTTGAGATTCGGCTGGCGGTATGCGTTGATGATCTTCAGCCACGCCTTGGCGTCGCGGCTGTCGTCAACATCTGGCGTTTCGACGGAGAATTCCAGAGCCGCACTCATGAGCGGCCTCCGATCTCGTGGCTCGCAACAGGCGCACAGGCGGCGGCAGGCGCCGGCTTGGCTGCAGGAGGCGCAAAGTCGACACGCGAATTATCGGCAGAATACATCGTCATAGTGCTTTCAGATCGTCCCGAAACAAGTGCCCCCGGACGGTCACCAGCGCGGGGATAAGCTCCCCTAGCCTTTTTTGACGGTAAAAGAAACCAATTCCGCTTGCGCAATTAGACGCAGCCGGGGAAATCGGAGGCGGTGCGGGCTGCGGCCAACCGATGAACCACGGTCAGAAACCGGTGGCGCGCCGCCGCGCCACCCGCCTTGATCGCCTCAGTTGACCAACTCAGTTGACCGGCTTGACGGTCGCGAGGATCTTGCCGACTTCCGGCATGTTCCGGTCTTCGGTCTCCACCGAGGCCCAATAGGTGACGATGGCGATCTTTTCCGCCGACAGGCCGATGATGCCGACGCCAATCGAGACCGGACCGTCCTTGTCCTTGCCCGACCAGTCGATGGCCTCGAACGGCATGCCGTTCAAGGTATCCTTGCTGTCCTTCTGGGTTGCCGGATCCGGCTCGACACCGTTTTCGGACAGAAAGTCGAAGACCTGCGTCATCACTTTATCCATGTCGCTGTCGCCGGCGATATCGAAGGAGATGTAGGTGCCACCATCATCGGATGTGGCTTCGACGCCGTATTCGGTTTCCGACGGCTGCCAGCTGTCGGGAATACTGACGGTCGCCACCGGCGCGTCGGAGGGGAAGGAAAACTCGCCCGCGAGGGACGTGGCGGCGGAGATCAGCAGCATGGCTGTCGCGGCAAGAAATTTCTGCATCGGATATGGCCTGTTGATAGCGTTTTATGGATGTGCACACCCGGATCGACCGGGCGATCTCGGCGTTGCGCGCAGCTTCCTGTAGCAGGTGGCTGTCAGAATCGTTGTACTGTTTCTGCGGAAGACGGCGTGCGGATGCGCAATTGTGGTGACAGGCCAAACAACCAGGGATCGGTGGCAGATGCATCACCTCGCCGGGCCGCAGGGCAGAAAGAATCCGGCGGCGCTCAAACGGTATTTCCTATGAAAACAGGCCGTTCGCCGGGATTTATCCCTGTATGATGCATGCTGGCGCAGGGCCGTTGGGCCTTTTTTCTTGTGTTTGACAGCTGGCAGTCTATATTGCGCCCATCGAAGATTGCTAGTGACCTTTGTCTACGCGCCAGCGGCGCACGCCAGATTTCCTCTCAAGATCGATAGGCCGGTCGAATATCTCTCCGGTTAGTCCAACGATTGAAAGGAAATCGTTATGAGCACAGGTACCGTTAAGTGGTTCAACAGCACCAAGGGCTTCGGCTTCATCCAGCCTGACGAAGGTTCTGCCGACGTTTTCGTTCATATCTCTGCCGTCGAACGTTCGGGCATGCGCGAGCTGACCGAAGGCCAGAAGGTCGAGTACGAAATCGTCAAGGACAAGCGCACGGGCAAGAGCTCTGCCGACAACCTTCGCGCCGCTTGATTTTGTCGCTCGCCCTGTCGACCACGGAATTTCCGAAACGGTCGGCTGAGTGACAGGAAGAGGTCGGGTTTTCCCGGCCTTTTTATTGTTTTCGGCCGAAAGGCCATTTTCAGCGATTTCGGCACTTTTCCGGGATCTTTCGAGGGGAATGGCGCATCTGCCGTTCATCCCCATATTCCGTCCATTCAAACTCGCGGGCTCTCAGGCCCGGAAAGGAAGCGAATTTGCAAGTCCTCGTCCGAGATAACAATGTCGACCAAGCCCTGCGCGTTCTCAAGAAGAAGATGCAGCGCGAAGGCCTGTTCCGTGAAATGAAGACCCGCAGCGCTTATGAGAAGCCTTCGGAAAAGCGCACGCGCGAAAAGGCTGAAGCCATTCGTCGCCAGCGCAAGCTACAGCGCAAGAAGCTGCAGCGCGAAGGCCTGCTGCCGGCGCCGAAGAAGGTTCTGCGTCCCGCCCGCTAAAGGGCCATGGGTTCGGGCGCGCACCTCTGGCGCGCCCGCCGCTGCCTGTCTCCCAGGTCGGCATCCACTCAAGAAGCAACCCATCCCGAATGACGACCTATACCGTGGAGGCCGAAAACATGACGGCCCATACCGTGGAGGAAGGACGGATATGACAGCGACCAAGGACAAATTCTTCAAGCCCGAGAAAATCGCCGCCCAGGACAAGGCGACGACCACCGACAGCGCCGCGCGCGCGATCATCGAGCAGGAAGTCAAGCAACGCGACCGCAAGACCGAAGCGCTTCGGGCGCTTCGCATGCAGCGTGAAGCCGAGCAGGCCGTCGCACCGCCGGCACCGAAAAAAACCCGCGCGCCGCGCAAGGTTGCCGTCACCAAAGCATAATGCCGACCGGCCCATTTGCGGTCCTGCCGTCGGGCTGCGCCTTTCGCATCGGGCGCGTTTTTCCAGATATCCGACCGTGTTCGATCCCGCCGACAGTTGCGTCTCGCCTGTCGGGCAAGCAAGTGTTTGCTCCTTGCCGGTGTCCCCCTCGTCCGAATGTTGCGCCTTGCCTCTCATGAGGCTGCCTGCGCGGCTGCCCCTCATCCGGCTGCCGCCACCTTCTCCCCGCAGGCGGGGAGAAGGACGGGTTTGGCCGGCGCTTCACAAACGTCTCCGTCCTCTCTCCCCGCCTGCGGGGAGAGGGTCAGGGTGAGGGGCTGGCCCGAGGAGAGCGGCAAGCGGCAAGGCAAGCAGCAAACGGCAAGGGCCGGCGCCAGCAGCCAGGCTGTGCGCAGACGGCCAGGCCCGGCAAAAGCCGTTAGCGCTTGGGCGCGACCAAGGCGAAATAGGCACCCTGGGGGTCGATGGCCTGGATGATCCAGGCGGGACCGGGGACTTCCATCGGTTCCTGGATCACCGTGCCACCGGCTTTCGTCACCCGCGCGACAGCCGTGTCGATCGCGTCGACATTGACGTAGTAGCCCCAGCAGGGGAGCGGCACCTCGGCAGGTTTGGTCATCATGCCGCCAATCACTTGGTCGTCCTTGCGGAACAGCTGGTATACGCCCATTGGCCCCATGTCGACGGCGGTATCCTTTTGCCAGCCGAAGATTCCCGAATAGAAATCGAAGGCTTCCGTGCCGTTGCGCGCCATCAGTTCGCGCCAGCCGAAGGTGCCGGGCGTATCGGGGGCCGGCTCGGGCGGCACACCACCGGCCGGAATGATCGGCGTCATCACGGCAAGGACTGCACCCTGCGGATCGGCAAGCACGGCGAAGCGGCCGACACCATGGATGTCGATCGGGCCATGGACCACCTTGCCGCCATCGCTGACGAAGTGATCCGCAACCCGGTCGACATTGTCGACGGCAACATATCCGGTCCAGTTCGAGGGAATGCCGCGGGCCTTTACCTCATCGGTCAGCGGCAGCATGCCGGCCACACCCATTTCGGAACCGGCAATCGACAGGATCGTGTAGTTCATGTCCGGCATGCCGCTGTCCTTGGCGGTCCAGCCGGCAACCTCGCCATAAAATTTTGCCGCCCCAGCGGTGTCGCTGGTCATCAGTTCATACCAGATAAACTTGCCGTGCATGCTGTGCATGGTGTTCTCCCTGTGGGCCGCTTCAGGCGCGGCGCTTGCTTTCGCTGGTCATGAAAACGTGGAAACTGCCATCCGGCTTGCGGACGCTGCCGGAGAACGACCGGTGATCGTCATCATGGAAATGTATGACATCGCGGTAGACCTCCGTCCTTGACGGGTCTTCGAACGACGGCCCCTCCGCCTCCAGCACGAGCGTTTGACCTTCGTCCTCGACCCAGCCCTTGTAGACCCAGAGCTTGTCCATCATAGACCCGATCCAGGTTCCAACATAGTGCCCGAGACGGGGATCATAGCCAAGTGTCATGATCATCGAAGATCGGCTGCCATCTCCCATGCCACCCTCGCCTTCCGAGATCACCCAAAGGCCGCCGATCGAACGAACGGTCTCCGTCCAGACCTTGTCCGGATCATTGGCGTCATAGTCCTTGTGACCGGTGGAACTGGTATAGATCCAGTCGCCAAGGAGCCTGTCGAGAAAGCGATGTTCTTCACGCGGCTTTGCAAATTCCATGATGAATTCCTCCCATTGCGGAAAATGCATCACCGATGAAATGCGTTCATCGGCAATGCACTTTGCGTTTGCGGTTGATGCCGTTCGAGATGCAGATCCAGGCTTGCAGCCTTGCCAGCAAGCGTCAGTGGCAACTGGCGGCGGCCACCGGCTTCTGTTCGTATTCGTCCTTGCGCTTGACGAAACTCAGCGTCGAGGTCTCGTTGCGGCCGAGCGGAGCAGCGTCGAGCATCATCAGCGCGCCGAGCCCTTCTTCGCCACCCCGGGCATATTGCGAATAGGTGTGGAAGATCTCGCCTTTTTCGTTGCGATAGAAGCTCGACAGACCGGGCAGCTCATCATGGGCATCTTCGTGCGGTGTTTCGCGGAAATTGTAGAAGACGCTGCCGGATTCCAGCTGTTCGGGCGTGAACGAGACGTGGAAGTCGAAATTGAAATCGCTGCCGAAGGACGAGACCCAGGGAAACTGCCAGTTCATCCGGCGCTTGTAGGCCTCGATCTTGTCGAGCGGCGCACGCGAGACGCAGACGAATGTGACGTCGTGATTGTTGAGATGCGGCAACATGCCATCGATGTGATCGGCAAAGAACGAGCAGCCGGGGCAGCCGGCATCCCAGTCCGGACCGAACATGAAATGATAGATCTCAAGCTGGCTGCGTCCGTCGAACAGGTCGGCAAGGCTTCTTGGGCCGGCCGGCGTGTCGAAGACATAGTCCTTGTCGACCCTGACCCAGGGCAGAGCGAGACGCTCGGCATTCACCTTGTCACGCAGGCGGGTCATCTGCTTTTCACTCGCCAGCAGCGCCTTGCGGGCGTCCAGCCACTCCTCACGCGATACGACAGAATGTTCCATTTCCTCGTCCTCCTCTTGACTTTTACGTTGATATCAACATAAATAGCATATGTCAAATCCCACGCCGATTCCCTATTCGACCACCATCCATATCCGTGACTCGTGCCTGTGCCTGCATGCGCAACGCGCTGCGCGCGCGCTGGCCCGCCGCTTCGACACGGCGCTGAAGGCCCTTGGCCTGACCAACCAGCAATTTTCCCTGATGATGGCGCTGAACCGGCCGGAACCGCCGCCGATGGGGCCTGTCGCCAGACTGCTGGCCATGGACCGCACGACGCTGACGGCGGCGCTCAAACCACTGGAGCGACGCGGCTGGATCACGGTGGAACCCGACCCGAAGGACAAACGCGGGCGGCGGCTGAGACTGACGCCGGACGGCACCGCCGTGCTTTCCGCCGCCGTGCCGATCTGGCGTGCGGTGCATGCCGATATCGAGGCGGAACTGACCGTGGATTCAGATGTGCTGCGCCAGGGCATGCTGGAGGTCAGCGTCTAGGCGGCGCTGTTCACGCAGCCTAAATGGTAGCAGCCCGCAACCTCCCTCGATTCAGAAGCAGGAAGATCGACAGGAGAATCACGCCGATGTATATCGGCCGGATCATTGTCGTGAGAAATATTGATGAACGTATTGGGGACCGTATTTATCGCCGCACTCTCCAGCATAGTCACAGTGCTTGCATTTGAAGCGGCCCAAACGAGGCGCGAAAACAAGGTCTCCAGCAGCTGGATGCCGGTAGGTACTCTGCTACTCGTTTCACGCTCCACTTCTTGCCCGACCGGCTGGAATAGTCGAGCATCGGTCTTGGCAAATCTCGACTACGAAACCAGCGACGATTTTTCCCTTCAGGATTTTGACTACGTGGTTAGCACAGAGAACCCACAGATTGTTCGCTTGCGAACCTGCCAAAAAGCCGACTGAGGTGCAGCTGCCGGATCTACTAGCAGTGCTTATGTAGATCAGATCCTTAGCGGGCGGTGGATCTTACCCCCAATTTCCATCTCGGTCGTCGATCAGATCTGACAGTGAAAACCCGAACCTGCGGGCCGGCATGTCGCAAAGCGCGGAAACCGTGGTTGCAGAGATGCGAATCCGCCACCGCTGGCGCTCGACCGGTTCGCTCGAGGCAAAGACCTTGGGTGACAGAAGGGCGAGACTGCGACCAGTGGCCTTTACTGATGGTAGGCGAAAGAGCGGCGACGGATAGACGATCGCTTCGACACCAGCCTCGCGAGCGTCATCAGCTAAGGACTGGCAGGCAGCGTCACCTGCAACCTCGCCCTCTTCGAACCTCTCGGCGCCAAGATCTATCGCTCGCATGGTCGAGACCGGAACGGCGAAAGCGATGAAATCGCCGGGCATCGTGGACGATGCCGTTGCCGGAGCCTCGGCGAAGAGCTTGAGACGCTGGATCACCATGTCGGCGAGCGCCGCCTCGACGGTTTCGGCACCGTAGAAAATGCCAAGCGTGCGCCCTGCCCTGCGGAACCGTGAACCGCCGGGATCGGGGGCGCCGTAGCGGAATGGCGCCGACAGCAGCGGGTCGAGCCCGGCACATTCGCGCGGCAGGGCCGGTTTCGTCTCTTCCAGCAGGCGTTCGAGCAAAGCCTGCTCCTCAATCGTGTCGACCAGTTTCATCACCGATGCCTGATGCTGGATCTCGGCCATGCGCCAGATGGTGCCGCTGAACGGCTGCGGTTCAAACGAGGGCACGACGGGCATCGAGATAGGCAAGCACATCGACAAGGCCTGCGACCGTGGACATGCGTTCAGCCGGAATGCCGCCCAACACGCTGTTGCCATTCTTCAGCCAGGCGCGGGCGACCAGCTCATCGCCGCCGGTGACGGCATCGAGCGCGCGGAACAGTCGGATCAGCAGAAGTCCGAGCTCGAAGGGCTTGGTGCCGCGTTCGAGGCGGAATTCGAGCCGTTTCATCCGTGACAGCGAGGCTTCGGAAAGACCAAGGATGACGGAAAGCTGGCGGGCGGACAGGCCAAGTCGCTCGGCGGCGGCAATGACCGCCCTGGTCACCGTCACGGCTTCCAACATGCCGTCTTCCGGCGCGTCACTTGTCTCGAACAGCATGGGGCATCCTTTCCTCGGGAAAGGGTATAGGCGCTTTCTTTCTGGCGGCAAGAGGGCTGCCCAAAATGCAAAAAAGGCCGGCGGGGGCCGGCCTTCTGGCATTGATGACAGACGTTGGTAACAGGCGGTGGATCGACGGCGATGAACCGGCCGGAGGTAGCCGGTTCATCGGCCAGCCTGCACGCCCCTGGCGGCAGAGGCGGCAAAGGCCCGTGTCAGCGGACGGAGACCGGCACTTCGGTCGAGGTGCGCATGGCATGGCTGTAGGGGCAGACGATGTGGGCGGCAGCGACCAGCTTTTCCGCCAGCTCGCGCTCGACGCCGGGGATCTCGACCGAGATCTTCACATCGATTTCGAAGCCGCCGCCATCGGCGCGCGGGCCGATGCCGACATCGGTATAGACCTTGGTCTCTTCCGAAAGCTTCAGCTTTTCCTTGGAGGCGACGAATTTCAATGCGCCGAGGAAGCAGGCGGAATAGCCGGCGGCAAACAGCTGTTCGGGATTGGTGCCGGTGGCGCCGTCGCCGCCCAGTTCCTTCGGGGTGGTCAGCGCGACGTCAAGGACGCCATTGTCGCTGACGGCGTGGCCGGTACGGCCACCGGTGGCGGAAGCATGTGCGGTGTAGAGAATAGCCATGATGTAGGTCCTTATCTTGTATTGCGATGATCTCTATATATTGCACAATTTATTTGTGCGCAATTCTTTTTTGCGCATTGCATAAAAATAATCTTTCCGACAGAGTCGGAAACAGATCCGCATCCTAGGAGGTTCGATCAAGCCATGGACGACGAAACACTGGAAAAAGAGCTGACGCTCGACAAGCAACTTTGCTTTGCGCTGTACGGCGCAGCGCATGCGTTCACCCGCGCCTACAAGCCTCTGCTGGCGCCGCTGGGCCTGACCTATCCGCAGTATCTGGTGATGATGGCGCTATGGGAAAATGACGACGTGCCGGTGAAGGCGCTCGGCGAAAAGGTCGGCCTCGATTCCGGCACGCTGTCACCCCTGCTGAAGCGCCTGGAACAGGCCGGCCATGTCGCGCGCCGCCGCGATGCCACCGACGAGCGGCAGGTGTATATCACGCTCACCGACACCGGCCGGGCGCTGAAGAAACAGGCCGTCGGCGTGTTCCGTGCGATCGGCGAGCAGACCGGCTGTTCGCTTGATGAGGTCGTCACCCTGCGCGACAGCCTCAAGCGGCTGCAGGCGCAATTGGGGGATGAAGGGTAAGGGTTGGACCGGGTTGGAAACAGCCCCTCCCCCTGAACATCTTACTGCCAGACCTGGACCTTGGCCTTGTTGGGCACGCGTTCGTAGAGGTCGATGATGTCCTGGTTCATCAGGCGCACGCAGCCCGACGAGACGGCCTTGCCGATCGAGTTCCATTCCGGCGAGCCGTGCAGGCGGTAGAGCGTGTCTTCGCCATTCTGGAAGATGTAGAGGGCGCGGGCGCCGAGGGGGTTTTTCAGGCCGGGCGGCATGCCGCCATTGGCGATGGAATATTTGACCAGTTCGGGCTGGCGCGCGACCATTTCGTCGGGCGGGGTCCATTTCGGCCATTTCTGCCGCCACTGGATGACGCCGGTGCCCTGCCAGGCAAAACCCTCGCGGCCGATGCCGACGCCGTAGCGCATGGCGGTGCCGCCGGGCTCGACCAGATAGAGGAAGCGGTTGGGCGTATCGACGACGATCGATCCGGCGGGCTGGCCGGTCGGGTCGATGACCTGCTGGCGATAGAAGCGCTCGGGGATATTCCAGTACGGCACAGCCGGGATGACATAGCCGCCATCGAAGATTTCGCCATACATGGCATCGAGTTCCGGCGAGCGGCCGGTGGGCGCTGCCGGGATCATCGGGCGCTCGACGGGACCGTCAAGGCGCAGGCTCGGCGAGATCGGGCGGGAAGAGGCGCAACTGGCGAGCAGGCTCGCGGCGCCAAGACCTGTCAGCGACAGAAGAGAGCGTCGGGTCAGGTTATTCGAAGATGACATTGAGATAATGATTTCCTGTAGAAATGCAGCGAGACACCGTTAGACGTCTCAGCCAGCGCTTTGTTCCGCCCCAGGGCGATGCAAACAGGAAAGCAGCCACAAAGGCAACCGCGCAGCCCTTTCAACTTTGCGAGAGGGGCATTCGCGGTCCGCGCCTGTCTCTAAATGACAACAATCGGCGTCTTGTTGGGCATGCGGTCGAAGAGATCGATCACGTCCTGGTTGAACATGCGCACGCAGCCGGACGAGGTCGCCTTGCCGACGGACTGCCAGTCGGGCGTGCCGTGGACGCGGTACAGGGTGTCCTTGCCGTCCTGATAAATATAGAGGGCGCGGGCGCCGAGTGGGTTCTTCAGGCCGGCGACCATGCCGCCTTCGGAGGCCGAAACAGGCTTCAGGTTGGGCTGGCGGGCGACCATCTCGTCGGATGGCGTCCAGTGCGGCCACTTGGCCTTGCGCTCGATCACGCCCCTGCCCGACCATGCAAAACCATCGCGACCGAGGCCGACACCGTAGCGCACGGCCTTGCCGTTTTCCTGGACGAAGTAGAGATAATGCGCCTTGGTATCGACGACGATGGTACCGGGAACCTCGGCGGTCTGGTAGTCGACCTCCTGGCGCAGCATGTCGCGGTTGACCCGGTCGAGCGGAATGGCCGGCAGCGTGTGATCATTGTCGCGGATCACGCCATACATCGTGCGGTGCAGCGGATTGGTGACCGGCAGGCCATAGGTCTGGTGGAACTGGGTCTGATACAGCTCGCGGCGCTGCGGCACCGGCTGGGTGGCGGCCGGCGGGGTGCGGGCCGGATCATGCCAGACGGGCGCAACCTCATCCTGGAAGACGTCGATGTTCATACGGCTGGTATCGGTGACCAGGATGCAGCTCGACAGCAGCGACAGCGTCAGGCCGGTCGCGGCAAGACCGACGACACGGGTGAGCATGGGCTGGCGCTGGGACATGCCGGAGAAGAAGACCTTAGATACCATTTTCCACCGATTCAGACTGAGCTCGACGGCGGCACCATGGCAGTCGCGGCTGGCGCGAGGCTGGTGCTTTGCACCACCGCGCGCCAGATGATTGGCCAGATCGGGTCAGGAATTGCGCATGGCTTTCATGGCGTTGAGGCAATCGGGCTCAAGGTCTTTCTCATGGGTGACGAGGCACTGGAGAACGCGCCCCTCGCCGCGCTGGACCGAGGCGCAGAACCTGCCGATATCAGGCCGGCAGGCCTTGCCGGCCGCAATGATCCGGGCGCGTGTTTCCGGCGAAACCTTCACGCCCTCCTGTGCCGCGACACTGCCGGTCAACGCGGCCAGGCAGACAAGCGCAGCGATCATTCGTTTCATCATGGTCTATTCCTTCTCTGTGTCGTCAGTCAGGGGCAATGGATCGGACGCGGCTCCCGCCGCCCGGATCCGGCGCTATCGGGAAACGCTGCCTTGGACCGTGGCGGAACCGCCGTTCGAACCGGTATAGGTCTTGCTGCGGCTGCAGCTCTGGCTGGCAGAATTGCAGGTGGCCGACGACGTGGCGGAGAGGCTGTTGCCTCGGGGGCCGGTGCGCGTGGCACTGCGGCTGCAACTGCCGCCGGCGCAGGAGCCCGATGCGCTGAGCGGTGGAGACGCTGCGGTTGCGGCTCCAGGCAGAGGCTTCGGAAACCATGGCAAGGGAGGCGATGGCGGCGATCAGGAGAGCGGTCTTTTTCATCTCGGATTCCTCGTGGCGTATCTGTTGCGACAGCGGCGCATCGGCTGTCGACGAGCACAGACTGGACCCTGCATTTGTCCGGCCGATAAACCGAATGTAGCGTTTTGTATCAAAGGCCCGCGCACGCTTGATTTCGCTGGGCTTGCCGATCATCCTCGCGGCATGACGACACCAGACATTTCCATCCTGATGGTCGATGACGACCCCGATATCCGCGACCTCGTCGGCCGGCTTCTCGAACGCGAGGGCTACCGCATGCGGCTGGCCGAAAGCGGCAGTGCGATGGATGCCGAACTGCAGAAGGGCAGCCCCGACCTGATCATCCTCGACCTGATGATGCCGGGCGAAGACGGGCTTTCGATCTGCCGCAGGCTGCGCGCCGGCTCGGCCGTGCCGATCCTGATGCTGACGGCCAAGAGCGATGAGACCGACCGGGTGGTCGGGCTGGAACTGGGCGCCGACGACTATCTGTCCAAGCCGTTCGGGCCGCGCGAGCTTCTGGCACGGGTGCGGGCGCTGCTGCGACGCAGCGGCATGAACCAGGCGACACAGCAACCGGCCCTGCGCCGCTATGCCTTCGACCGCTTCGTCATCGACATAGACGCGCGGGTGATGATTTTCGAGGACGAACCGGCGGCGCTGACCAGCGCCGAATTCGACCTCCTGACCTGTTTCGTGCTGCGGCCGAGGCGGGTTCTATCGCGTGACCAGATTCTCGACTGGACGCATGGGCGCAATTGCGACCCGCTGGACCGCACCGTCGACATTCTGGTGTCGCGACTGAGGAAGAAGCTCGACAACCTCAGCCCCGGCAGCGGCCTGATCAGCACGGTGCGCAACGGCGGCTATCTGCTGACCGCCGACGTCAGGCAGGTCAATTGATGGCACGGCTTGGCCTCACGGCCCGCATGCTGGCGATCGGCGCGACCTGTCTGATCGCGATGTGGATCATCATCCTGGCCGGCTACTACCGGGCAAACGGCACCGCCACCTCGCCGCATCCGAGCCCCGGCCAACTCGCAGCCCTGGCCGACCTGCTGTCGCGCACGCCGTCTGTCGATCGGCCGCAGGTGCTTGCGGCGGCACAATCGCCGACGCTTGATCTGACCTTGCAAAGCGCGGAGACGGCGAAACCGGTGGTGCGTTCCGATCCCGGCCAACCGCCAGCGTTGACGGGGTTGGCCGAATTCGCAGACTACAGGACGGCGCTGGGAGCCCGGCTTCTGTCGATCGCAAGCCCCGAGGCCGGCGCGCGCATCGTGCCGGCCTTCCGGCGCAGCAGTGGCCAGGGCCTGCCGCTCGAATTCCGCATCCAGCTTGCCGATGCCAGCGTGCTGGTCGTCGAAAGCCGACCGCCTTTCGCCACGACCGTGATCGGACTGCCGGTCGGCATGGGCGCCGGACTGGTCGGCACGCTGATTGCGCTGCTGACGCTGATCCTGGTGCAGCTCGAAATCCGGCCGCTGCTGAAGCTCGCCCAGGCAGCCGACCGGTTCGATCCGTCCGGGCCGCCGATCCCCCTGCCCCGCACAACCGGCCGCACCCCGGATGTCGCCGTGCTGATCCGCGCCTTCGGTCGACTGCAGGATCGGTTGCAGATCCTGATGCGGACCCGGCTGGCGCTGATTTCCGGCGTGCAGCACGACGTGCGCTCGTTTGCGACGCGACTGAGGCTGAGGGTCGAGGCAATTCCTGAGGCGCACGAGCGCGACCGGGCGATCAAGGATATCGACGACATGATCCGGCTGCTCGACGACGCGCTTCTCAGCGCGCGGGCGGGCAGCGGCGCGCTCGACGAGGAACTGATCGACCTTGGCGCCATGCTACGGGCAGATATTGCCGACATGAGCCGCAACGGAGGCCGCGACGGGGGCCGCAACGGCATGGCCGTCGACCTCGACCCCGGATCGCCGGCCGGCGAAGTGCTGGTGCTCGGCGACCGGCTGGCGCTCCGCCGCATCCTGTCGAACCTGATCGACAATGCGATCAAATATGGCAGGGTCGCGCATGTCGGGCTTGAGGTCTCGGGTCGGGATGCGGTGATCACAGTTCGCGACGAAGGTCCCGGCATCGCGGCCGAACTGCGCCACACATTGCTGGAACCGTTCATTCGCGGCGAGCCGTCGCGGGCGCGCCAGACCGGCGGCGCGGGGCTCGGCCTGGCCATCGTGCGCACGCTGGTCGAGGCCCATGCCGGGCGGATCGACATCGATACGGCACCCTCGGGGGGCGCCGAGGTCAGGGTCGCGCTGCCGCTGTTTTACGGCTAGACGGCAGCGGATGCGGATGCGGGCGAAAGCACTTTCGCCGGCAACGTGGGGATTGCCCAGATCGCGCTAGGCGTCCCTGCCCCTTGCCACCGGCAGGCGGACATTGGGCAGCATCAGGGCGGCGATCAGGCCGAGCGCCATCATGCCGGATGCGGTGAGAAACAGCGGCAGGAAGGCATCGGAATAGGCGTTGGCGACGGTGGTCTGGACCGTATGCGGCAGGGTTGACAGCATCTGCGGCGTCAGGTTGCGGAAATCGCCGCCGTCCGGTAGGGCGATCTGGACATGGGCAAGCCCGGCGCTGATGATCGCGCCGTAGATCGAGATGGCGATCGCGGCGCCGCCCATGCGGGTCAGTGTTACCGTGCCGGTCGCTGCGCCGACATCGGCGCCCGCGGCGGCATTCTGCACGCCGATCACCGGCACCTGTTGGCCGATGCCGACGCCGATGCCCTGCAGCAGCATGACAAGGCCGAGCAGTATGATCGGAGTTCCGGCATGCATCTGGCTGAAGATCGCGAGGCTGACGATGCCGGTCGCGGTCGAGGCGATGGCAAAGGGCTTGTAGCGGCCGGTCTTCGAGATGATGCGGCCGGCCGACAGCGAGCCGAGCGCGATGCCGCCGGTGGTGGCGATGAACAGCAGGCCGGCCATCGACGGCGACAGGCCGGTGGTGGTCTGCAGGAAGAGCGCGATATAGTTGACCGAGCCGATGCCGATGGCGCCGGAGACCAGCGAGATACAGAGCAGCAGGTTGACCGTGCGGCTGGAAAACAGTGACAGCGGCACGACCGGTTCGGGCACCCGGCGCTCGACGAAGACCCAGCCGATCAGGCACAGCACGCCGAAGGCGACGACACCGAGGCTTTCCCAGGCGATCAGCGAGCCGAAGATCTGGCCGCTATCGGCCCAGAGCACGACGCTGGCGACCGCGCCGGCGAGCAGCAGCGCACCGGCATAGTCGATTTTCGGGCGACGATGCGGCTTGCGATACGGCAGCAACCATACCAGGCCGGCGAGCACCAGGATGCCGATCGGCAGGTTGACCAGGAAGATCGAGCGCCAGCCGAACAAGTCCGACAGCGTGCCGCCGAGGACCGGGCCAAGCGCGCCCGACGCCATCAGCACCAGGCTGGAATAGCTCTGGTAGCGGGCGCGTTCGCGCGGCTCGAACAGATCGGCATTGATGGCGAAGATCGACACCATGATGCCGCCGCCGCCAAGCGCCTGCAGCACGCGGGCGGCGATCAGCGTGTTCATCGAGACGGCCAGACCACAGACGAGCGAGCCAAGGGTGAAAATCGTCACGGCGGCGATGATGACGTATTTGCGGCCGAAGAGGTCACCGAGCTTGCCATAAAGCGGCATGACAGCGCTGGTGGTCAGCAGATAGGCGGAGCCGACCCAGCCGAAACGCTCCAGTTCGCCAAACTCGCCAACGATGGTCGGCAGCGCCGTCGAGACGATCTGGTTGTCGAGCGTGGCCATGAACATGGCGGCGAGCAGCAGCAGATAGACAATGAGGCGCAGCTTGGGGTCGGTTACCAGTGGCGGAAGGCTTGCTGGTGCGGACAACTCGGGCGACGGGGAGGACGATGGGGAGGTAACGGAAACGCGTTCAGCCGCGGCAGTGGATACGGAATTGTCCATGGATCGGGGGCTCCTGTTGACGTCAGGATGAGCCACGGGAAATTATATGTCAACAGCATATAAATGCGAAGATCATGCATTTTGATTTTACAGCGACAAAGAACCTGCTATTCAGATGGTCATGACAGACAGGCACGATCCGGCAAACACGCGGCCCAAGGCCAGCGGCAGCGCAACACATGATGATGCCGATCCGGCCCTTGCCGGGATCGGCCGGGCAATGACGCGCATGCGGCTTTTGATCGGCCGGCGCTTTGTCGGCCGCATGGCGCTGAAGCGGATCGGCACCGGGCTGGAGCTGTCCGATATCGATGCGATCGGCGTGATCAAGCGCGTGGCGCCGCATCAGGAAGTGACGGTTGGCGCGATTGCCGAGCAGATGCGGATCGATCCGTCGCGGGGCAGCCGGATCGTGGCCGACCTGGTCCGGCAGGGCCTGCTGGAACGGGCCGCCTCGCAGGAGGACGGACGGCGCAGCATCGTGCGCATGACGGCGGCCGGCAAACAGGTGCTGGAGCAGATCGAGGAGATCAAGCAGGAGCTGATCGTCGAGGCCACGGCCGGATGGCCGCAGGAGGATATCGTCAAGTTTGCGGCGCTCTACGACCGGTTCACGGTCGGACTGGAAGCGCAGCTCGACCAGTTCGAGCAGGGCGAATAAGGCGACCGCCGACAGTGGTGCGGACGCTGGAAACAATCCGGCCGGCATCCCCTCCCCCGAGAGAATGCCGGCCGGCCGACGCGGGACACTCCACGATGCTCGCCGTTGCCTCGCCCAAAGCTGACGACGTTTTGTGCGATCCGCGCGCCGAAGGCAAAATCAGATGGCTTTCGGACCCTGAAGCGCTCTGTAGATCTTGCGCCCGAGCAAGATCGAGACCGGCAGCGCGACAAGACAGCCGCCCAAGAAGGCGCCGGCGATGTGCCAACCCTGGACCATGTCCAGCGAGAGCACGGTGATCACCGCAGCGCCGCCGAGCGCGCTTGCGACGAGGATGTAAAGGACTGCAGTCAGACCCAGCATGTTCGACCCCCAGGCGTTGTTTGCTTGATGCAGACAATAGGGTCCGGGCACGCGATGGCCTTGATCTGGCGCAAATCGTTGTCCCCATTCGACCAGACCAAAGTCGTAGTCCCGCCCGCCTCGAACCGGCAGACCGCGGCGTGGCGCAATTGACGGGCGGGATTCACCATGAATCGGGGGGAACCGGGTGCATGGCTTGCTGTCGGCCGATGCTTCGGCCAGATTTGGACCCATCCGGCAAAGGTGGCCGGAAGCCGATCCATCCTGCTCCGAACGGGTCTACTGCCCCGGAAACGAACATGCCGACCAGACGCAGCATCCTCTCCGGCCTCGGCGGCCTTGTTGTAACCGGGGCGACCGGGGGCTTTTCCGCGGCGTGCGGCGGCTTGGCAGCGGCGCAGTCGCTCAGCCATGTCGAGCTGCGGGGCGGGTTGGATGCGGCCGATGCCGGGATCATGCCGGGCGCCGACGACGACCAAAGCCGCAAGCTGCAGGCGCTGCTCAATGCTGCTGCAAAGGCCGGGCAACCGGTCTTCCTGCCGGCCGGCACCTACGAGGTGTCCAATCTCGATCTGCCGGAGGGGACGCGCCTGTCCGGCGTGCCCGGCGCGACGCGACTTTCCTATCGCGGCGACGGCCATCTGATCGCGGTCCGCGACGTGCGCCATATCAGCCTGTCCGGCATCACCTTCGACGGCGCCAATCGCTGGCTTGCCGATTATACGGAAGGGCTCCTCGCCTTTCGCGGCGTCGAAGAGGTGCTGATCGACAATTGCGCCATCGCCGGCAGCCGCAAATACGGCGTGCAGATGGAGCGCTGCGGTGGGCGCATTGCGGCAAGCCGGATCACCGGGGCGGCGAAGGCAGCGATCTGGTCGGTCGAAGGCCGCGCGATGAGCATCCGCGACAACGAGATCAGCGACTGCGGCAATGGCGGCATCCTGGTGCATCGCTGGACCAAGGGCGCCGACAACAGCATGATCACCGGCAACCGGATCAGCAGGATCGCCGCCACCGATGGCGGCACCGGCCAGCATGGCAATGGCATCAACCTGTTTCGCGCCGATGGCGTGATGATCGAGGGCAACCATGTTTCGGACTGCGCCTTTTCCGCCATCCGGGCGAACTCGGCCTCCAATGTCATCATCAGCGGCAACCAGGCTTTGCGTTCGGGCGAAACGGCGATCTATGCCGAGTTTTCCTTCGAGGGCGCGCTGATTGCCGGCAATCTGATCGATGGCGCCGCCAATGGTATTTCGGTGGTCAATTTCGACCAGGGCGGCCGGCTGGCAACGGTTAGTGGCAATATCGTCCGCAACATCACCGCCAAGGGGCCGTATGTGCATGACGGCGCGGGCTTCGGTTATGGCATCGCGGTGGAAGCGGAGACAACGGTGACCGGCAACGTCGTCGAGACTGCCGCCAAGGCCGGGCTGATGCTTGGCTGGGGGCCTTACCTGCGCAATGTCGTCGTTTCCGACAACATCATCCGCAAGGCACCGGTCGGCATCATGATCAGCGTCGTCGAGGGAACCGGCAGCGTCGTGGTCAGCCACAACCTGGTGGCCGAAACGCCGACGGGTGCTGTCCTCGGCTATCGATGGGCCAACAAGGCCACGCAGGAGCTGGTCGACGGTTCACAGGCGTTTGACACGCTTGTCGTTGAAGGCAACCGGCGCGGCTGAAACCTGTGGCCATCAGGATCACTGGAGAACATGGTCAAGGCAAGCCGGGCGCTGACGGCACGGCATAGCACGGCACGGTTCCACTCCGGGCAATTTCATCAAGTGTTAGCGATAGACTTAAAATTCCAATCACTAATATTAGAGGCCGTGCAAAATCGTAACCCCTGTTTAAGTCTTGCGCTGCTTTAGTCTTCAGACACCTCGTTCCAGTGAAGTCGAAGATGCTGCCGCTACAGCTACAGAACACCATTCTCGAGATGATTGCCACGGGCCTGCCGGTGTCGGAGACCGTGGATTTTCTCTGTCGGGAAGCGGAAAAGACGGCGCCCGACATCATCTGCTCGGTGCTGCTGCTGGATGACGACGACCGGGTGCACCATCTCGCCGGGCCATCCCTGCCGAAGGCCTATGCCGCCGCGATCGACGGCGTCCAGATCGGACCCGGCATCGGATCATGCGGCACCGCGGCCTATACGGGCAAGCCGGTGCTGGTCGAAGACATCGAGACCCATCCCTACTGGCAGGACTTCAAGCAGCTTGCCCTCGTGCATGGCATGCTGGCCTGCTGGTCGACGCCGATGCTGGTATCGGGCCAGGTGGTCGGCACCTTCGCCTTCTATTACACGACCCGGCGCGAGCCATCACCGCTCGAGCGGGAACTGGTCGATGCCTGCGTGCATCTGTGCGCCATCGCCATTGAGCGCGACCGGCGCATTGCCGAACGGCGGAGGCTGGCCGAGACAGACACCCTGACGCAATTGCCGAACCGGGCGCGGTTCAACGATGTGATCCGGATCCAGGCAGACAGCGGACGGCCTTGGGGGCTGCTGCTCACCGATGTCGACAACCTCAAGATGGTCAACGATACATTCGGCCATCAGGCCGGCGACGACCTGATCAGCACCGTGGCTGAGCGGCTGGCGAACCGTGCCGAACCGGGCATGACCTTTCGGCTTGGCGGCGACGAATTTGCCGTCATCATTTCCTGCCTTGAGGACCAGGATCCGGGCACGCTCGCAGCCGAACTGCTGGCCGCGGCCAAGGCCCCCTGCGAATGCGGCGGGCATCTGCTCTATCCGTCGATCACCATCGGTGGCGCGCGGGCGGAAGCCGGCGAGAACCCCGCCCCCGTGCGTCAGAACGCCGACTATGCGCTCTATCATGCCAAGGAACGCAACCGCGGCCGCTATATCGAATATGTGCCGGGCCTGGGCACTGCCATCGTCAAGCGTTTCCGTGCCATTCACGACGTCGGCGAAGCACTGCGCGACGACCGCATCGATGCCTATTACCAGCCGCTGGTCGAGCTCTCGACAGGCCGGCTGACGGGGCTTGAGGCGCTGTGCCGGATGCGCATGAGCAATGGCGAGGTGATCGCCGCCGGCCATTTCCAGGAAGCGATGAAGGATGCGCATGTCGCCATCGAACTGACCGACCGGATGCTGGAGAAAATTGCCGTCGATTGCCGTCGCTGGATGGATGCCGGGCTGAGTTTCGGCCGCATCGGCATCAATCTGACAGCCGCAGACTTCTATCGCGGTGGCCTCACCGCACGGATCGTCAAGGCCTTCGAACGGGTCGATGTGCCGCTGCTCAAGATCGTCGCCGAAGTGACGGAATCGGTCTATCTTGGACAGCGCGACCAGATCGTCGCCGACGAGATCCGCGCCATGCGCGCAGCAGGGCTGATGGTGGCGCTCGATGACTTCGGCACAGGCTTTGCCTCGCTGACGCATCTGCTGACCGTGCCGGTCGATATCATCAAGATCGACAAATGTTTCGTCCAGAGGATGGTCCTGGATCGGGCCGGCGGCGTGATCATCAAGGGCCTCCTCGACATCGCCCACGGGCTGGACATCCTCGTCGTCGCCGAAGGCATCGAGGACGCGGAACAGGCCGCCAGGCTGACCGCCATGGGCTGCAGGTGCGGCCAGGGATATCTCTACGCCAAGGCGCTCGACCCCGACGCCACGTTGAGATTGCTGCGCGACGGCCGGGGCTACATCACCGCCGACCACGCACTGCTGGCCGAGGCCGCCATCGCTTGCTGAGGGAGCGAGGGCTCAGGCCGGCGATTGTCCTCTGGCATGCGAATGTGGAGGCCGGTGCTGGCCTGCACAAGCACCGGATCACCCCACCCCGGACCTTCGGGTCCGGCCCTCCCCCTCAACGGGAGGCTGTTCAATCTTCTGTGCCATCAGCGAATTTCATGGCCGGATCAATGCGACATGGCTTTTCTCCGCCGCGGCCAGCGGCTAGCGTCGCCATCCGCAACCAGGAGATATCCATGCTGAAGATCTACGGCGTCTACAAATCGCGCGCGACGCGCATTCTCTGGCTGGCCGAGGAGCTCAGGCTCTCGTTCGAACTCGTGCCAGTGCTGCAAGCCTACAAACTTGCCGACCCGATGGCGCCCGATGCGCGGCTCAACACCCGCTCGCCGGAATTCCTGAAGGTCAATCCGATGGGCAGCATTCCGACGATCGACGACGACGGGCTCGTGCTGAACGAATCGCTGGCACAGACGCTTTATCTGGCCAAGAAGCATGGCGGGCCGCTGGCGCCGAAGGACATCGCCGAAGAGGCGCTGATGCAGCAATGGACGCTGTTTGGCGCGACCTCGATCGAAACCGAAGCGCTGAAGATTTCCCAGTGCAACAATGAAGGACGGCTTTCAACCGAGGCCGGCCAGTCCGAGGCCAAGGTGGTGGCGCGCATCCTGGCGCGGCCGTTCGGTGTGCTGGAAAAGCATTTTGCCGCGCATGATTATGCCGTCGGCGACCGTTTCACCGTGGCCGACATCAATCTGGGCGAGATCGTGCGCTATGCACAGGCCTACCAGCCTCTGTTCGACGCGCATCCGAAGACCGGCGCATGGCTGAAGCGCATCCAAGACCGCCCCGGCTTCAAGGCGATGTGGCAGAAGCGAGACGACGAGAAGTAACGAGGGCGCGCCCTGCCTGTTGACGACAAAGCTGCGCAGTGAGCTGCCGCCCCTCAACGGGCAGTATCACGTCAAGCCGGATCGGCCGACTTATTCGGCTGTCCAACCTTGGTACCATTGGCGCGGCTGGCGGCAATATCATCCGCTATCGAGATTGCGATCATCACCCCACCCCGGACCTCTGCCCCGAACTTGTGATCCGACCCTCCCCTTCAAGGGGAGGGTCGACGTCAAGTTATGCGACGCCCGGCACGTCTTCCAGCCTGTACCAGACAGGAATGCCGCGTTCGGTGGCGATGCGCACGTCGTTGTCGGCCCCCTTCGATGCGCCGGGAAGGCGCAGGACGCCGTCGCATAGCTGGAGAAGACGGTGGGCGACGGGGTGGAAGATTTCCTCGTAGAGATCGTCGCCGATTGTCTTGCCGCCGGCTGAATGCCAGACCGGCAGGGCGACCCATTCACCGATCATCGGCACATGGCCAGCCTTGAACAGAGCATGCGATGGTGCCTCGAGCACCTGCAGATTGGCCGCCATCTTCACCGGGTCGTCACCGGTGCCCGAGCGATACGGCCCGGCAATCAAAATCAACATCGTCATCTCCTTTGTCTCCCGCCTCATGCAGGAATTTGCACATTTCCGCATGACTCTACTGGATTGTCGACTCATTTTTGTTATTATCGTGCATATTCGCGAACAAACAGGAGAGACCATGCTGACCGAGCAGAGACGCCAGATGATCCTCGATATCCTGAAGCGCGAGGGGCGCGCGCTGGCAGGCCAGTTGGCGCGCGACTGGAATGTCTCGGAAGACACGATCCGGCGCGACATGCGGGACATGGCGGCGGACGGGCTGTTGAAGCGCGTGCATGGCGGGGCGCTGCCGATCGCGCCGGTGCTGCCGGATTTCAGCGCCCGGCAGGGTGTGGCAACCGAAGAGAAACAACGACTGGCGGCGGCAGCGATCCGGCTTTTGTCACCCGGGCAGATGGTCTTTCTCGATGGCGGCACGACGACGGCGGAAATCGCCCGGCAGATTCCGCGCGAGATGGCGCTGACCGTCGTTACCCATGCGCCGACGTTAGCTGCCGAATTCGAGCATCACCCGGCGGTCGAGGTGATCCTGATCGGTGGCCGACTTTACAAACATTCGATGGTCGCGGTGGGGGCCACGGCAATTGCCGCGATCGACCGCTTGCGGCCGGACGTCTTCTTTCTCGGCGTCACCGCCGCCCATCCGGTCGAGGGGCTGACGACCGGCGACTTCGAGGAAGCGGCGATCAAGCGGCGGATCCTCGAGCGCAGCACCGCCACCTATGTGCCGCTGACGGCGGCAAAGCTGGATACGGTGTCGCCGTGCCTGGTGGCGAAGGTGGACGAGATCACCGGGCTGATCGTTGCAACAGAGGATGAACCGGGCGGGCTCAGCGGCTACCAGGAGGCGGGTGTCGAGATTGTGGTGGCTTAGGTTCATAGAAATGCCCCCTCATCTGCGAAATCTAAGGTTTAGCCTGCGGCTAAGCCCTCGATTTCGCTTCTTCTCCCTCACGGGGAGAAGAAAGGCCGCCTACAAAGGCCGCCTACACCAGCAACAGGCGCGAGGCCCTAACTCTCCCCGGGAGGGAGAGGATAGAAAATCACGATCTTAGCGAATGCTAAATCGTAGATTTTCTTGGTGAGGGGGATATTGTTCCTGTGTTCCCACTCAGCCAAACATCGCATCGGTGACGCGCACCGTGCCGACCTCGATGCCGTTCCAATTTTTCATCGTGTGATTTGCCATCGCCTTCAGCGCCTGCTGCTCGGCGCTGTCCCTGTCGAAATGGCGGGCGAGAAGGGCGGCGATCATGGTTTCGGCGGCGCGGGTGGTGCCGTCCTCGCATTTGACCGCAAAGGACAGGCCCTTTTCCGGCAGGACGGCGCAAAACACACCTTCGGCGCCGGTCTTGGCAAAGATCCGGCCGGGTGCCACCTGCATGAGGCGGGTGCAGAAACGCCGTGTACCGGCGACATAGAAGGGCTCGGCCATGCAGGCGTCGATCAGGCGCCGTGCGGCACGGGCACGGATCGACTCAAGCCCCCGGCCGGTGGCCATCTTGGCAAAGCCAAAAGCAAGGCCTTTCAGCGAGACGGCATAGGTGGGGATCGAGCAGCCGTCTGTGCCGCAATTGTCGGGTCCAAGCGTTGCCCCGGTCAGGCTTTCCATAGTAGCACGGATCTGCTGCTGCAGCGGGTGATCATAGCCGGAATAGCCGGCCGGGTCGTCGCCTGCGTGGCAGCAGGCGCAGACGAAACCGGCATGTTTGCCCGAGCAATTGTTGTGTAGAGCGGTCGGCCTGTCGAGGCTGCGGGCCTGGTTGATCAGGGTTGCCTGGTCGAACGACCAATGGGCGCCGCATTCGAGCGTCTGCAGGTCGCGGCCGGCGGCCTTCAGCATGGCGGAAGCGGTCGCGACATGTTCCGCTTCGCCGGAATGCGACGAACAGGCGAGCGCCAGTTCGCGGTTGCCGAAGCCATAGGCATCGGCCGCACCGGTCTCGATCAGCGGCAGCGCCTGCATTGCCTTGCAGGCCGAACGGGGAAAGACGGCGGCATCGACATCGCCGGCGGAAAAGACCATGCGCCCGTCACCATCGACGACCACGGCCATGCCGCGATGGCGGCTCTCGACGAGTTGACCGCGCGTGACTTCGACCGTGATCGGATTGTTCATGTCTTGCCTCAAAATTCCCGAAATGTTTCTGGCTGATAGCGCAAAACACCGAGCGATGCACGAGGTCAAGATTTGAAAATCATCATCCGCCTTATGGCTGTGCTTGTGCTGGTCTTCGTCCTGCCGACACTGGTTTCGGCCGGATTGTGGGCGACGGCGGACAGGCTCGGGCGGTGGAGCGAGGCAAACTGGGGTTCGGCCGGCATCCTGCCCGATGCTGACGCCACATCCGAAGCCTCGATCCATGTCTTCTCGGCGATGACCGGCGGATTGAAGGGTGCCGTCGCCAGCCATGCCTGGATCGTGACCAAGGAAAAGGGCGGCGCCTATCAGCGCTATGACAAGGTCGGCTGGGGTACGCCGATCCGCCGCAACCACCGGGCGCCGGACGGTTTCTGGTATTCCAATCCGCCAAGGCTGGTTGTCGAGATCAAGGGGGCGGAGGCCGAGCGACTGATCCCCAAGATCGAGGCGGCGATCGAGAGCTATCCGCATGGCGAGCCGGGTGGGTACAGGATCTATCCGGGACCGAATTCGAACACTTTCGTCGCCCATGTGCTGCGCAGCGTCCCGGAACTCGGCGCCGTGCTGCCGCCGGATGCGGTGGGACGCGACTATCTGGACAATGGCGGTTTTGTTGCGATGGACGGGGACGGTCGCGACCTGCATCTGAGCCTTGCCGGACTTGCCGGCGTTTCGCTGGGTGCGCGCAGCGGCATCGAGGTCAATTTCCTCGGGCTGGTGGCGGGCGTGGACTTCAATCGCCCTGCCCTCAAGGTTCCCGGCTTCGGTTATGTCGGCTGGTGAGCTAATTCAAACAAAAGTCCGGAATCAAAAAGAGCCGCACTAGGCGGCTCTCCATGAGTTTTGGTCCCTAAGCTGGGCCCGGACGCTGCCAGGCAGCGGCCAAAGGAAGGTGGCGTCAGGCCGAGGGCTGCCCCGTCAAAACCATCACCTTGCCAAAGCCCCAAACGCAGACCGAAATCTCATTAGACATTGGATCACCTTCCTTTCGTTACGTTGTCGATGACTAAAAGGTAGGTGCATTGCAGCACTTCTGCAAGCCACGTTATATGACAGGCGCCGAAGATTCTTTATTGGACTTTTGACCGGGAAAGCACGATCATTCGCGCGCCGGAGATGTTCGCTGAGTGAGAAGACACAGCAAACCCGGTCAAATACCCCCACAAAATCAGCCCAGCGTCAGCACGATCTTGCCGATATGGCTGGAGCTTTCCATTAGGCGGTGCGCTTCAACCATCTCCTCGATCGGCAGCACGCGATGGATGACGGGCGCGACGTCGCCCGCTTCGATCAACGGCCAGACCTCAGCCTGCAATTCATCGCGGATGGCGCGCTTTTCTTCCGCCGTGCGCGGCCGCATGGTCGATCCGGTGACCGTCAGCCGCTTGACCATGATCGGAGACAGATTGACCTTGTCGGCCACGGCACCGCCGAGGAAGGCGATGATCGAGAGACATCCATCCTTGGCGAGAACCTGCAGGTTGCGGTCGAAATAGGACGCCCCGATCATGTCGAGCACGACATCGACACCCTTGCCGGCGGTCTCTTCCCTGACCAGTTCGACGAAATCCTCGAGCTTGTAGTTGATCGCGCGGGCAGCACCGAGATCCATGCAGGCGGCGCATTTTTCCGCCGATCCCGCCGTCGTGTAGACAGTTGCGCCAAAGGCGCGCGCGAGCTGGATGGCGGTGGTGCCGATGCCCGAGGACCCACCGTGGATCAGCACCGTTTCGCCTTCGGTCAGGCCAGCCATCTGGAAAAGATTGGCCCAGACGGTGAAGAAGGTTTCCGGCAGGGCCGCCGCCTTGACCGCATCATAGCCACGCGGCCAGAACAGGGCCTGCGTCGCGGGGACCGCGCAGAATTCGGCGTAGCCTCCACCATTGGCCAATGCGCAGACCTTGTCGCCAATGGCAAAACCGGAGACGCCCTCGCCAAGCTCGACCACCTCGCCGGCAACTTCGAGGCCGAGGATCGGGCTTGCATCCTTCGGGGCCGGATAGGTTCCCTGGCGCTGAGCGACATCGGGCCTGTTGACCCCGGCCGCTTCGACACGGATGAGGATTTCGCCGGGGCGTGGCCTGGGCACCGGCCCGGTCGCCAGCCGCATGACCTCGGCTGGACCATGGGTGGGCAGATCGACATAGCGCATGGTGTCTGGAAGAGACATAGGCGGGCTCCCTCGCGTTGATTGCAGACCGGCATAGAGCAGCGCAATTGCGATGAAAAGGAGGCTCTTTGCCACCCGCGACAAATGGCCTTGGTGAACCCTGGGGCGCCATGCCGTTCGACGCGTCGGGCGCGCTTCGGTAGAATACCGACATGCAACCCCGAGTACCCGATCCCCGCGGCGATGTGCATGGCCTGCAAGCGTAGCGCCTGACAGTCAGACATATCTGATTATGCCGATATCACTGCATTAAATCAAAGACATGAAGAATGATCACGGTGTCGTGAACATGACACCAGTGCCGTTTCTTGGGATGCGTCATTAACCGATTGCTAACCATAAAACGGTTGTATCGAGTAACAAGACTTCGCCCATGACGGGCTGCAAAAAATCAAAACACTTGAGATTTTCATGGCCAGTATTCTGACGAATCTGGGCGCCATCAGTGCGCTCCAGACATTGCGTTCCATTGCCTCCGATCTGGAAACGACACAGGGCCAGGCCTCTTCGGGCCTGCGCGTGTCCGTTGCCGCCGACAATGCAGCCTATTGGTCGATTGCCACGACCATGCGCTCCGACACCATGGCGATCTCGGCGGTCAGCGACGCGCTGGGCCTCGGGGCGGCAACGGTGGATACCGCCTATACCGGCACGGAGGCCATTGTCGACGTGCTTGGCGAATACAAGGCCAAGCTCGTCGCCGCGAAGGAACAGGGCGTCGACAGGGCCAAGATCCAGGAGGAACTCGACCAGTTAAATGACCAGGCGGAAAGCGTGGTCGCCTCGTCCAGCTTCAGCGGCGAGAACTGGCTGAAGACGAATGCCGCGACGCATCTCAACGAAACCGCTCAGCTCAACACGTCGCTCGTTTCGTCCTTCGTCCGCGATGCCAACAACAATGTGCAGGTGAAGACGATCAATGTCGACCTGAAACAGACCAGCATGCTGAACACCGGCGGCGGCGGCATCCTGCAGAAGCAGTTGCACAGCGTCGGCGACATCGGCGGCTTCCGCGACACCGGCGTCAATTCCGTCGCCCATGAGGGGCATGAAAGTTATGCCTTTACCGGCAGCAGCACATTTGCCGCTACCGACTACATCAACTTCACCCTGACCGTCGATGCAGGCGCCTATTCGGCCGGCAACGACTATGCGCTGACGATCGACAAAGCGGTGGTCGATGCGGCACTGGGCACGACCGACGGCAAGATCAATACGGCGGTGCAATTGCGTGCCGTGCTGGAACGCCTGTTCCAGGACAATGGCGTGCCGGCCACGGCCTATGAGAGTATGTTTACCAGCGTGTCTTCCACGAGCGAATTCGAGATCGGCTCGCTGGAGACATCCGGCCATGACGGCTCGAGTATCTCGATTTCGGCCGTCACATCGGATTTCGGCGGCGTCTATCCGGCGAATTTCGCCATGGGGCTTGAGAATGCGCCGAGCGACAAGCATGACAACATGTATCCCAAGGCATCGATCTCCTTCACGACGCCATTTACCGTCTCGGCGCTGGCGGAGGTCTATTTCGACGTCGAGGTCGGCTCAGGGGGACGCCAGACCTATACGATCGACCGCGGCGTGGTCGATACGGCGCTCGGCACCAGCGACGGCTATATCGGCTCCGCCGCCGATCTTGCCGCGGTGATCACGCAGGCGTCTGCCGGCAGCGCCCTGAGCGCGACGGCGAGCGGCAACAGCATTACCTTCGCGGCCGATCAGACAGTCTATCCCGAGGCCGGCAATCGCGCAGCCCGGGTCTATGTCGGCAATGTCCAGTCCAACCCGCCCTATGCACCGGATTTCGACCTCGCAGAGGTGGATATTACCCAGAACCTGCGCACCATCGACCAATATATCAAGGGCGTCGACCACATGGAGAAGCTTGCCATCTCCAGCGCGAGCAAGCTCGGTTCATTCCAGACACGCATCGACATGCAGGCCGATTTCGCCGAAAAACTCTCCGATTCGATCGATACGGGTGTGGGGCGCCTGGTGGATGCTGACCTGAACGAGGTATCCACCCGCCTGAAGGCACTTCAGACGCGGGAACAACTGGGCATCCAGTCCCTGCAGATCGCCAACAGCAGCGCCGAAACCATACTGCAGCTGTTCAGACAGTGATTGGCGGTAATAGATCGACGCGGATCCGCGCGTCGATCACGCAGCGCCGAACGTGCCCAGGGCCAGACCGGTATCGCTGTCCTTGGCGGATTTCTTCAGGTCGGCGATTTCGGCGCTGATGCGGCTGACGTCGTCGATCACCCGCCCCCTTGGCAATTCCAGCACGCCGATCGAGCAACGCATCAGCGCGAAATCGCGTTCCTGGCCGTGCCGGTCCACGCCTTTGATGCGGCCCGCATGGCGATCGTTTTCGGAGTAGAGTTCGATGACATCGTCATGGAAGTCCGACAGCAGCCGGTCGAGGATCTCGGTCAGCTCCTCGCGGCTCCAGTCGCTGACGCCGATGAAGAAATCATCGCCGCCGACATGGCCGAGGAAATCGCCGTCGGAGAAGAAATAGCGGCGCAGGAGGGCGGCAAACAGGCTGATCGCGTGGTCACCGAGATGGAAGCCGTAGTGATCGTTGAACGGCTTGAAATTGTCGAAATCGCAGTAGCAGAAATAGCGCGTCTCATCGCCGTCGAGCGCGATGTCGCGCATGTAGTCGCGGATGGCGCGGTTGCCTGGCAGGCCGGTCAGCGGGTTCTGGTCCTGGGCCGTCTTCAGGCGCTTCTCGTTCATCACGCGGATCAGCGATGCGGCCGAGACGACGCCGGCATAACGCATGTTTTCGGTCAGGATGACGCAGTCGGAGCCTTCCATATTGGCGAAGATGGTCATCAGCCGCTCGGCATCGGCATCCAGCCCGACGATCGGGGCGCGATCGACGAAATGCGAGATCGAGCGTTCATAGACCTTGTTCTTCAGCAGGTCGCGGCCGAAGGGCTGATAGATATATTCCTTCAGGTGGATCTCGTTGATGATGCCGCGCGGCTCGCCATTGGCGTTGAGAACGGGAAAGAAGCTCTGGCCGGGATTGCGGCGGAAGAGATCGAAGACATGCTCGATGTTTTCGTGCTCGTAGACCGTCGGCATCAGTTCGATCTGCTTGCGGATCAGCACTTCATCCAGCGACTGGGTGCTGCGGCGAACCTTGCCGATCTCCTGCAGATGCGGAAAGGCGCTTTTCAGCTCCGTGATCATGGTGGTCGGCCGGGCAATGAACCAGCCCTGGACGAGATCAACGCCGAATTCACGGCAGGCGATGAATTCCGCTTCCGTCTCGATGCCCTCGGCAATGACGCGCACGCCGAGAACGTGGCAGAAATTGACGATGTTCTTGACCAGGTGGCGTTTGCGCGGATTGCTGTCGAGGCCGGCGATGAAATGGCGGTCAATCTTCACGTAATCGACGGGGAAATCGCAGAGCAGCTTCATTTCACCATGACCGACGCCGAAATCGTCGATGGCGAGCTTGAAGCCTGATCGACGCAGGCGCGCAATCAGGCCCGAAAATTCCGGCACCTGGGTATTGTCGAAACGCTCGGACAGTTCGAAACAGACGGAGGACGGCGGGATATTTGCCTTGCGCAACTGGTCGAGCAGCGTATCGACCAGGGCATTGCCGTCGCGGATCAGCCGGACATCGAGATTGAGGAACAGGGTGGCGGCCGAACAATCCGGAAGGGTGGCGAACTTGGCGAGCGCGCGGCTCGACACCATCTGCTCCAGCGCCAGCAACTCGCCACTCTCATAGGCCTGGTCGAGCAGATCGAGCGGCGACTGGAAACCGATGCGATCATGGCCGCGCATCAGGCTTTCATAACCGAAGACCGCGCCGGTTCCGACTTCGACAATCGGCTGCAGCGCGTTTTCGACCACCAGCTTGGCCAGGGTGAGCAGTTGGTCATTGGCGAAGCGACGCAAGACGCCGCCATCCTCAACAACGCCCAGAACCATGACTTTCTCCAGTATGCATTTGTTTTTATGGGACGAAACTTGACCTGCAATTCGTCAAGAAAACCTTTCCGGGATGTGACAGCCATATGAACATTTGATGACGGCCCTACCTGCACGCGAGACGGGCAAGCGCTGCGGTCCCTGCGCCGCAACGTGCTTGCCGTCGTGATGGCCCGGCGCAGAAGCACTTTTGCCATTTTGCCGGCATTGCCGACCCTTGCCCATGGCGAACCACCGGTTGCGCCCCGCCCCGCGCCGGTGTCTGGATTTACCGTAAACAATCCGTCGACGGGCTGGCGAAGTCTGTTGCGATCAGCTTGGGCGGATAAAATTTTTATTGATTGATCAGTCAATCAAAAATATATTGACGATTGAAAGGATGCCTCGATGCCGAAAGTCGGAATGGAACCGGTCCGCCGCAAGGCGCTTGTCGATGCCGCGCTGAAGGCGATCGGACATCACGGCTCGCTGTCGGTGACGATGTCGGAGATCGCGCGCGAGGCGGGTGTGTCGCCAGCGCTGGCGCATCACTATTTCGGCTCCAAGGACCAGTTGCTGATCGAGACGATCCGCTCTCTTCTCAGGCAGCTCAGGGCGGACGCGGTCATGGCGTTGGCCCAGGCGGAGACGCCGCGCGCACGGATTTCGGCGGTCATCCGGATTTCCTTCCAGGCCGACCAGTTCGCGCCTGACGTGGTGGCCGCCTGGCTTGCCTTCTATTCGCAGGCCCAGCGTTCGGAAGCGGTGCGCCGGCTGCTTGCCCTCTATGCGCGGCGGCTGCATTCCAACCTGATGTCCGGCCTGAAACCGCTTTGCGGGCTTGAAGACGCGGGCCGGATTGCCGATGGCGCGGCTGCGATGATCGACGGGCTCTATATCCGGCAGTCTCTGAAGGCAGCCCCACTGTCGATCGATGCCTCGGTCGCCTTGGTCGAGGATTATGTGGCGGGGCAGCTTGCCTCCCACCCTCCCCGTGAGGGGGAGGCGCGGACCAAAGGTCCGGGGTGGGGTGAAGCATGAGCCGCGCATGCCGAGCGAAGCGAAGAATAGAGCTCACCCCCACCCGCCGCTTCGCGGCGACCTCCCCCCTCAAGGGGGAGGCGGAGAGAAACCACCCGTCCGGAGAGACATCATGAAAGCCCAACCGAAAGCCTCCCATTTCATCGACGGCGAGTATGTCGAGGACGAAGCCGGCACCGTCATCGAGAGTATCTATCCGGCGACCGGCGAAGTGATCGCGAAGCTACATGCGGCAACGCCGGCGATCGTCGAACAGGCGATTGCATCGGCCAAGAGGGCGCAGAAGGAATGGGGCGCGATGAGCCCGACGGCGCGCGGCCGTATCCTGAGAAAGGCAGCAGAGATGATCCGGCTGCGCAATCGCGAATTGTCGGAACTCGAGACGCTCGATACCGGCAAGCCGATCCAGGAAACGATCGTTGCCGATGCGACCTCGGGCGCCGACAGCTTCGAATTCTTCGGCGGCATCATCGCGTCAGCGATGAACGGCAGCCAGATACCGCTCGGCGGCGACTGGGCCTATACCAAACGCGTGCCGCTCGGCGTGGTCGTCGGCATCGGCGCCTGGAACTATCCGCAGCAGATCGCCTGCTGGAAGGGGGCGCCGGCACTCGCCGCCGGCAATGCGATGGTGTTCAAGCCGTCGGAAGTGACGCCGCTCGGTGCATTGAGGATCGCCGAGATCCTGATCGAGGCGGGCGTTCCGAAGGGCGTCTACAATGTCATCCAGGGCGACCGCGACACCGGTCCGCTGCTGGTCAATCATCCTGACGTCGCCAAGGTATCGCTGACCGGCTCGGTGCCGACCGGCCGCAAGGTGGCGGGGGCAGCGGCTGCCCAACTCAAACATGTGACCATGGAACTCGGCGGCAAGTCGCCGCTGATCGTGTTTGACGATGCGGATATCGAAAGTGCCATTTCCGGCGCCATGCTCGGCAATTTCTATTCGACCGGCCAGGTCTGCTCGAACGGCACACGTGTCTTCGTGCACCGGGCGATGAAGGACAGGTTCCTCGCCCGGCTGAAAGAGCGCACCGAGGCGATCATCATCGGCGACCCGCAGGACGAAGCGACCCAGATGGGGCCGATGGTCTCCTGGGCGCAGCGCGAAAAGGTGCTCGGCTATATCGAAAAGGGCAAGGCCGAGGGTGCCACGCTTGTCACCGGCGGCGGCATTCCCAACGATGTCGCGCCGAGCAAGGGGGCCGGCGAAGGCTATTACATCCAGCCGACGGTGTTTGCCGATGTCACCGACGACATGACGATCGCCCGCGAGGAGATCTTCGGACCGGTGATGTGCGTGCTCGATTTCGACGACGAGGCAGAGGTGATCGGCCGCGCCAACGCCACCGAATTCGGCCTGGCGGCCGGCGTGTTCACGGCGGATTTTTCCCGCGCGCACCGGGTTGTCGACCAGCTCGAGGCCGGCACGCTGTGGATCAACACCTACAATCTCTGCCCGGTGGAAATCCCCTTCGGCGGCTCGAAGCAGTCCGGTTTCGGCCGCGAGAATTCGGCCGTGGCGCTGGAGCATTATTCCGAGCTGAAGACGGTTTATGTCGGCATGGGCAAATGCGAGGCGCCGTATTGATTTGACCCACCCGAGCTCTCACTGGGAGAGCTCGGGCACCATCATCACACTTCCGAGGCTGGGATTTTTACCGCAATGAACCAGGCAGACTTCATCATCATCGGTTCCGGCTCGGCCGGCTCGGCGCTGGCTTACCGGCTGTCGGAAGACGGCAAGAATACCGTCATGGTGCTGGAATATGGCGGCTCGGATATCGGGCCGTTCATCCAGATGCCGGCAGCGCTGGCTTGGCCGATGAGCATGAAGCGTTACAATTGGGGTTATCTCTCCGAGCCGGAGCCGAATCTCAACAACCGGCGGATCACGGCGCCGCGCGGCAAGGTGATCGGCGGGTCATCCTCGATCAACGGCATGGTCTATGTGCGCGGCTCGGCGGATGACTTCGATAGCTGGGAAGCTCTCGGCGCCAGCGGCTGGGCCTATGCCGACGTGCTGCCTTACTTCAAGCGCATGGAGAATTCGCATGGCGGCCAGGATGGCTGGCGCGGCACCGACGGGCCGCTGCATGTGCAGCGCGGTCCGGCGAAGAACCCGCTGGTGCGGGCCTTTGTCGAGGCCGGCCGGGAAGCCGGTTTCGAGACGACCGAAGACTATAATGGTGAGAAGCAGGAAGGCTTTGGCCTGATGGAGCAGACCATCTGGCGCTCGCGCCGCTGGTCTGCCGCCAATGCCTATCTGAAGCCGGCCATGAAGCGACCGAATGTCGAATTGGTGCGCTGCTTTGCCCGGAAGATCGTGATCGAGAACGGCCGGGCCGTCGGCGTCGAGATCGAGCGCAATGGCAAAATCGAAGTTGTGAAGGCCAATCGCGAGGTGATCGTCTCAGCCTCGACCTTCAACACGCCGAAGCTGCTGATGCTGTCCGGCATCGGGCCGGCCGCGCATCTGAAGGACATGGGCATCGAGGTGAAGGTCGACCGGCCGGGCGTTGGCGCAAATCTGATGGACCATATGGAATTCTACTTTCAGCAGGTCTCCACCAAGCCTGTGTCGCTCTATTCGTGGCTGCCCTGGTTCTGGCAGGGGGTGGCAGGCGCGCAGTGGCTGTTTTCCGGCACGGGGCTCGGCGGCTCGAATCAGTTCGAATCTTGCGCCTTCGTGCGCTCGGCGGCCGGCGTCAAGCAGCCCGATATCCAGTTCCATTTCCTGCCGGTCGCCATTTCCTATGACGGCAAGGCGGCGGCGAAAAGCCACGGTTTTCAGGTGCATGTCGGCTACAACCATTCGAAATCGCGCGGCGCGGTCACGCTCGCCTCGGCCGATCCGATGGCCGATCCGCTGATCAAGTTCAACTATATGAGCCATGAGGAAGACTGGGTGAAGTTCCGCCACTGCGTGCGCCTCACCCGCGAGATTTTTGGCCAGAAGGCGTTCGATGCGTTTCGCGGCCCGGAAATCCAGCCGGGCGAAGGCGTGCAGAGCGACGATCAGATCGACGCCTTCCTGCGCGAACATCTGGAAAGCGCCTATCACCCGAGCGGCACGGCCAAGATGGGATCGAAGGATGATCCGATGGCGGTCGTCGATCCGGAATGCCGGGTGATCGGGGTCGACGGCTTGCGCGTTGCGGACTCCTCCATCTTCCCGCGCCTGACCTATGGCAATCTCAACGGCCCGTCGATCATGACCGGCGAAAAGGCTGCCGACCATATTCTCGGCAAGCAGCCCCTGCCCCGCAGCAACCAGGAGCCGTGGATCAATCCGCGCTGGGAGACGAGCGACCGGTAGTGCGGGACGTTCAGCGATAGTCGTCCTCGCGCTGATGGCGACCTCGTTGGCATGCTTGATCTGAACAAGCGCGATATAACCGGCTGAACCAAACGGAATGACCAGCTCGCGTAGGAACGCGATCGTCCCCCGGTGCCTTTCTGGCCGTAAAGGGAAAGTCCTGCAGAGAATTGATCGCCTTGGTGATCTTGCCCAAGGCCTTCTCCGCCGCGTCGAAATCTCGCTCAAGAAGGTATGCATATAGGCGCTTCAGGTCGGCACGGGCTTCCGCCGTGTACCGAAGCCGATAGGTCATCGGCTCCGTTCCGCGCGCTTTTCCTCAAGCATGACCTTCAGTTCGGCATGGACATCATCAGCGTCATAAAAAATGCCGGTGCGCTCCGCTTCGGCCAGCGACGCCAGTCCCCTTGCGATGAAGTCGGCCTGGACCTTGCGATACTCGACCTCGGCGCGGGCGGATCGGTCGATCAGCTCGGAGACGGTCTCTCCCTCGCGCAGCACGCTTTTGGCAGCGGCCTGGAATTCCTCGTCGTCCAACACGCTCGGCTTTGCTGCCGGCTCGGCTTCGGGTTTGGCATTCGAGGTCATCGGCGATTGTCCGGTTGGAGCTGCCCGTCCATATAGCGCAGAATCCGAGAGCTGATAAGGCATGAGGTTTTCCGGCGCCACCAGCGTCTCGGCTCAACTCGAGCCGAGACGTTTCAGGATCAGATCGCTGAGCAGTTTGTAATTGCCGTCGAAGTGATGGCCGCCGGGGCGGGCGATGATCTGGGCACCTCTGATCGCGGCAACGGCCGGACAGGCACTGGCGGTTTCGGCAAGACCGTAGATGCACTGGATCTTGGCGGGTTCGACCGTCTTCAGAGCCTCGACCGGATCGCCGTGCCTGCCGGTGCCGGCCATGCCGAGCCAGCCGGTGACGGCGATCTCGAAATCGGCCTTGTGCGACAGCGCCAGCAGCGAGAGTTGGGTGACGACAGCCTTATCGGCCGGTGGCAGGCGGTTGTAGGTGGCGGGCAGGATGTCGGCGCCGAAAGAATAGCCGATCAGCACGACATTCTTGACGCCGAAGCGCTCTCGATAGGTGGCGATGATCTGCGACAGGTCTTTCGCCGTCTGCTCCGGGCTGCGTTCCTGCCAGAAATAGCGCAATGCATCGACGCCGATGACCGGGACGCCGTCGGCCTGCAGGAAGCCACCGAGCTTCTGGTCGATATCGCGCCAGCCGCCATCGCCGGAATAGATGATGGCAAGCGTGTCGAAGCGCGGCTCGGCCGGCAATTCGACAATCGGCAGGTCGAGCGGCGCGCGGCTTGCCCTGGTACGATCGAGTGCCGCCAGGGTTTCGCGTTCGAACAGGACGGCTGCTGTTTCTGCGCTGTCTTCCAACCGGATCTCCGGTTTTGCGGCTTTCAGCGCCAGCGCATGGCTTCGGCCGGTTTCGCTTGCCGCCGGCGAGAGGATGAGGCTGAGCGGATCGGGCAGCGGCGCGGGTTTCAGGCCGTAGACGATGCCGTTGCCCTCAGGTTTCTTTTCGGCCGGCGTGCAGAGCGGTCTGGCCAAAGGCAGGGCGGCGTGGGGGTCGACCGCAACCGTCTCGGCAATGGTCGAGTTGGGCGTCTGCGCGAGGATCGCCAGCGCCAGCGTCGCGCCCTCGCCCCAGCCGGCGATGATCGGCGGATGGAAGGTCTCGATCTGATGGGCGCGGTGGATCTGGCGGCCGAGCTTTTCGATGTCGGAGACCAGATAGAGGCAATCGCGCGTCTCGCGGCTGAGAGCGACCAGATAGGCCGGCAGGTCAACGCCGACGACGATGGCGCCGCTGTCGACCAGCCTGCGCTGGATGCGGTCCTCGTCTTGCGCCCAGCCATTCGCGTCAGACAAAAGGACGACGAGACCGGAAGGCGCGCCTTCGGGCATGACGATCCGGTCGGTCGGCAGGCTGACGGTGGCGAAATCGCCCGCCAGGGCCGGAGCTACAAACGATGCCGCAAGGGCAAGCGTCACTGCCAGCACTCTGCGCCCTCGGCTTGCCAGCGCCGGCGCCATCAACATCATCATCACCGCCTGCAGCCTGCTCATCGGCGCAGCACGCCCTTCAGGCCGCCGCCGATCAGCATGGTGACATCGACCAGCGAGGCGATCGGGAAGCCGGCTCCGGCAACGGCGAGATAACGCGGCTGCCAGTCGGGATCGAATTTCGACTTGAAGGCATGCACGCCGCGGAAATTGTAGAAACGCTCGCCGTTTTCATAGAGCTGGCGACCGACATGGTTCCAGATCGGCGCGCGCTTGTGGGTCGACAGGCCGGCAAGCGGTGCCATGCCGAGATTGAGGCTGCGGAAACCCTCGGCCTTCAGGTGTTCCATGATCCGGACGAACAGCAGGTCCATCATGCCGCGATGCACGCCAGGCAGATGGCGCATCAGGTCGATGAAGGCGTCGCCGCCGGAGGCCGTCGTCAGGATATTGGCAAAGGCCACGATGCGGCCTTCGAGGCGGATGACGGCAACCGGCTCGGACAGGACATAATGCGGCTTGAACGTGCCGAGCGAAAAACCCTTCTCGCCAGCCTTGTGTGCGGAAAGCCAGGCATCGGAGACCGCGGACAGCTCGTCGAACACCGCAGGCACGTCGGCCGGCGCCAGCAACTCGAATTCCAGGCCGTCGCGTTCGGCGCGGTTGATCGAGCGGCGCAGCTTCAGCCAGTCGCCGCCGGCCAGACTGAAACGCGACAGATCGACCACCGCCTGCTCTCCGAGCTTCAGCGCGTTCAGCCGGGCTTCGACGGTGACCGGCAGGAAGTCGGCCGAGACCTGGTAAAAAACCGGACGGCAGCGGCGGCTCTTCGCCTCGGCGATGAATTTCAGCGCCAGCGGCGCCCAGAGTGCCTTCGGCCCGACCGGGTCGAACAGCGCCACCATCGAGCGGCCGCGGCGGGCATACATGATGAAAGCTTGGCCGCAGTCGGAAAACAGCAGCTTCTTGTCGCCGAGGCGGACGAGGCCGGCGCTGGCATTGGGCTGGCTGGCGAGGATTTCGATCGCACGGGCGACGTCTTCCGCAGACGGCTGCTCGACACGGCGGCGCGGCAGGCGGACAAGCCCGCGCGAGGCGATGGCGCCGATCATCATGGTGACGCCCAGGGTGCTCTCCGCCGGATCGGCGATGTGACGCGACAACCAGAAGCGCCAGGCGATCTCCAGCAGGCTTTCCTCGAAAAACAGCGGCACGGCCGTGGCGAGAGACAGGAGCGCCAGAAGCACTGCGCTGACGGGTCTGGAACGGGCCAGCGCACGCAGCGATGCGGTCAACAGCGAGACATAGACAGGAGTTGTGCGAGCGGCCGGGACGGCGGGCGCTGATATCTCGGCTTCAACGGCGAATTGCGCCATGCGGGGAACCATTAATTCATTGAGATAGAACGCCCATTAGCGTCCATGCATGGAGCGGAGCTTGCGTCATGCGGTCAAGCGAGCGGGCAGGCCCCTATCGTCGGGCAAGACACCGGATCGTGGCGCCGGTCAACCCCCATTCGCCCGCATATCCGACGAGGCGCCACCCTATCCCCAATGTGTCGTAGACGCGCGGTGGCGCAATGCCACCTGACCGGCCGTGCCAGCTGAGGCGTTGCCCAGGCTCAATTGCCGCGCAGCACGGTGGCGGCCAGCGAGAAGGGACTGGAAATGGTTTGCGCCGCGGCATCGAAAATGAATGCGCCGGCATCGCCAAGGCCGGCATTGGCGGTCGGTTTGCTCAATGTCTTCGCCAGGGCTACTGCCTCGACATAACGATTGTGGTTGGTGGCATCGAGCGATTCCAGCGAGGAGATATCGATGACGTTGACGCCGGCCGTCTTTGCCGCATCGGCGACCTTGGGATCGTTGACATCGACTGCGCCGACACGCTGCGAGCCAGCGCCGAGAATGCTCGACACCTTGAGTGCGCGATCGTCCGGCGAGACGAGAATGGTGATCGGACGGCGCATCGGGCCAATGACATCCAGCTGGGAGACAAACACATCCGCATCGATATCGGGGGCGGCCAGAATGACCCGCAGGCGGTTCAAGACGTCACTGCGGCCCTGCAGCTTCAACTGGCGCAGAGCCTCGACGGTCAGCCAGCCGCCCATGGAATGGGCAAAGACCTCGACATCCGTTCCCTTGGTCCGGGCGGTCAGATCGACAAGCAACTGGGCCAGCGCATCACGGGAATAGGTGGCCGATTCCTTGTCGGCCACATAGGCGGGGATGGCGGCATGCGAGGGCCACGAGAACACGATCGGCGAACCGTCGATGTCGCTGTCGGTCTTCAACTGCGCCAGGCGGTATAGCGCTTCCTGGAAATTGTAGTTGTAGCCATGCACGAAGACGGTCGGAATGGAACTCTTGCCGGTTCGCCGCGCCACCGCATCGAGCAATTGCTCGCGCTGCATGACGGACTGATCGATTACGGCAAAATCCGTGGACGGATCGACCTTGGAGCCCTTTGGCCATTCGATATTGGACGGCTTGTGACTGGCCGGGATCGACACGTCGAAGCTGGCGTAATTGACAGTGCGCGCCTTTCCGGCCGTGAAGACATTCTTGCCCGGCTCGGCCCGGTCTCGCGTGGTGACGGCATAGAGCGTTTCGACCTTGACCGGCTTGAACTTCGCATCGCTGATCGGAGCCAGTGTTTCCGGTCCGGGTCGACCGGCGCAGGCCGACAATCCGATGGCCATACAGACGGCAAGAACCATGCCTGGCCGCAGATTGCGGCTCGTCACGCGGGAAACACTCATGCCAGACCTGTCCTTGACCTTCGCCGCCCTGTTCGAACCATCATGGTCGGGCCGGCGGAACCTATACTGTGCGGCTTGTCATTCGCCAAGTCGCACACAGGCCACACGGCCGAAAGAATGCAATGCAGGTGCCTGTCATCTTCGTATCATTTGCCTCACACATATCCGTATCGTTATGGATTATGCCGAGATTATTATTTGCGGGCGTCCGGCACTTCTGCAAACATAACCATATTGGGGGAGGAGCTGCGATCACGGAGGATCGTCACTCCGGAGGCGAAATGACCGGGATTGCACCTGTCCTTTCATCCGGCGTTGCGGCATGGCTGAGCAACAGACCTCCCCGATATACGTCACGCGCACGTCTGGAGGAGATCATGTTGCGTAAATTCCTTTTTGCCGGATTGTCCGGAGCCGCATTGGCGGCAATGTCCACGTCGGCCTTCGCGGCCGAGGTGACGCTGAAACTGCACCAGTTCCTGCCGCCGCAAGCGACGATCCCCGCCAAGGTGCTCGCGCCATGGGCCGAGAAGATCAAGGCCGATTCCGGCGGACGCATCGAGGTCGAGCTTTATCCGGCCATGCAGCTCGGCGGAAAGCCGGCCGATCTGGTCGACCAGGTCAAGGACGGCGTCGTCGATATCACCTGGACGCTTTTCGGTTATACGCCGGGGCGCTTCCCGAAGTCGGAAGCCTTCGAACTGCCCTTCGTGATGACCACCGGCGCAGCGACGTCGCAGGCGTTCTACGACTACTATGAAAAGCACCTGACCGATGAGCTGAAGGACTTCCACGTTCTGGCGGTGCATACCCATGGTCCGGGGCTGATCCACACGATCGCGGCCAAGCCGGTGAAATCGCTGGAAGACATGAACGGGCTGAAACTGCGCGGCACGTCGAAAGTGGTCAACCAGATGCTGGAAGCGATGGGTGCGGCCCCGGTCGGCATGCCGGTAACGGCGGTGCCGGAAAGCCTGTCGAAGAGCGTCATCGACGGCACCGTGGTGCCTTGGGAAGTGACGCCGGCGATCAAGATCGCCGAGCTTGCGCCGAACCACACCGCGTTTTCCGGCAAGAACGGCCTTTACACCGGCACCTTCCTGTTTGCGATGAACAAGGACAGCTATGACGCCCTGCCCGACGACCTGAAGAAGGTCATCGACGCCAATTCCGGCAAGGCGCTAGCCCAGCAATTCGGCGTGGCGATGGACGAAGGCGACGTGCGCGGCAAGGACATTGCCGACAAGGCCGGCAATACGACGTTCACGCTCGACGAAACGGAAACCGCCCGCTGGAAAGCGGCCGGAGAAGCCGTGACCAAGGCCTGGATCGCCGACATGGACGACAAAGGTCTCGACGGAACGACGCTGCACAAGGATGCCGTTGCGCTGATCGAGCAATACAGCAAATAATCCCACAACCCTGTCTCCGGGCGCCGCCTGCGGCGCCCGGATTTTCACATCAAGTCGAGGATGCCTGATGGCCACCTTCTCCCAAACCAGCTTTGAACGCCTGAAACATGCCTGCGAGCGGCTTGCCAGCGTTCTCGTTGCCTTCGGCGGTTTCTGCCTCGTCGCGGCCTGCATCCTGACCGGCCTGTCGATCCTGGGCAGTCTAGCGTTCAAGCCGCTGCCCGGCGAGATCGAGCTTGTCGAGGCGCTGTGCGGCCTCGCCGTCTTTGCCTTCATGCCGTTCTGCCAGCTGAAGCGTGGCCATGTCGGCGTCGACATCCTGATTTCCGCCTTCGGCTCGAAGGCGATGAACTGGACCCAGCTAATTGGCGACATCATCATCGCGGTCCTGATCGGCCTCTTGACTTGGCGTCATGCCGTCGGAACATTCGACAAATTCGAAAACGGCGAGACGACGGCGCTGCTGCTGCTGCCCGTCTGGTGGGGCTTTGCCATGGCGCTTGTCCTGATGATCGCCAATCTCCTCGTCTGCCTCTACATCATCCTGTCCGATATCCGCGAGATCAAAAGCGGCCGGACCATCGTCGCATCGCTTGGAGCCCATTGATGAGCAGTGTTGAAATCGGGCTCTGGTCCTTTCCCGTCCTCATTCTTCTGATTTTCCTGCGCGTCCCGATTGCCGCCGCCATGCTCGGCACCGGCGTGATCGGTACCTTTCTGGTGCTCGGCAAGTGGACGCCGATCCTGTCGCAGCTGAAAGCCCTGCCCTGGTCGACCAATGCTAATTATTCGCTGTCGATCATTCCGCTATTCCTGCTGATGGGCCAGTTTGCGGCGCGGGGCGGCATGAGCCAGGCGCTGTTCAACGCAGCCGCCGCCTTTCTCGGCCATCGCAAGGGCGGCGTTGCCATGGCCGCCGTCGGCGCCTGTGCCGGCTTCGGCTCGATCTGCGGCTCGTCGCTGGCAACAGCTGCCACGATGGCGCAGGTCGCCCTGCCGGAACTGAAGCGCAACGGCTATGACGGCGGGCTGGCGACGGCGACGCTTGCCGCCGGCGGTACGCTCGGCATCCTGATCCCGCCTTCGGTCGTGCTGGTGATCTATGCGATCCTCGCCGAGCAGAACATCGCCAAGCTGTTCCTCGCCGCCTTCGTTCCGGGCATCATTGCGGCAATCTCCTACCTGCTGGTGATCGCCATCTATGTGCGTCTCAAGCCGGAAAGTGCCGGCCAGGCCAAACGCATTCCCTGGGCCGAGCGCGTGCCGGCGCTGATCGCGGTCTGGCCGGTCGTGGCGATCTTCTTCCTCGTCGTCGGCGGCATCTATCTCGGCTGGTTCACGCCGACACAGGCAGCCGCGATCGGCGCCACGGGCGCAGGTCTGGTCGCCTGGCAGGCCGGCGGGTTGAGCAAAGGCGCGCTGTTTGACTGTTTCAAGGAAACGGCGGTCTCGACCGGCATGATCTTCTTCATCGTGCTCGGCGCCTCGGTGTTCAACTCGTTCCTCGCCTTCTCGCGGCTGCCGCAGCTCGGCGCGGAATGGGTCACGGCGCAGGGCTTCGCCCCGATGACCGTGCTGATCATCATCCTGATCCTCTACATCATTTTCGGCTGCATCATGGATTCGCTGTCGATGATCATCCTGACCATCCCGATCTTCTTTCCGATCGTGACTGCGATGGATTTCGGCCTGAGCCCCGAGCACTTCGCCATCTGGTTCGGCATCCTGGTGCTGATGGTGGCCGAGATCGGCATGATAACGCCACCCGTCGGGCTCAACCTGTTCATCATATCGGCCATGGCGAAGGATGTGCCGATGCGCGAGACCTACAAGGGCATCACGCCCTTCGTCACCGCCGACCTGCTGCGCATCATTCTTCTGACGGCCTTTCCGATCATCTCGATCTTCCTCGTGTGAGCACGAACAGCCGGCGTCTCGACGAGGCGCCGGCTGATTTCTACGGACAGAGCCGATCCCGGTTTCAGGCCTTGCGGGTAAACAGGATGAAGGCGAAAAGCAGCACGCCGGAGAAGGTCACCAGCGACGAAATCGCCACCAGCGGCTCCATGGCTGGATTTCCGCTCAACATCAGAAACAGCGACGGCGCCATCACCAGAATTCCGAGCGTGTAGATGAAATATTGCAGCCGCGCGATCCGGCTTGCGGCCTGGACGGGATTGAGTGCGTAATAGATCCCGAAGATCGCCATCGTCACCCAGCCGAGCAGGTTGATATGCGCATGGGCGCCGGTCGCCGCGAATTCATGGGTGATCGACATATAGAGACCCAGACAGATCCCGGCGATCAGAAACAGGATTGCAGTCCGGAAAAACCAGATGGAAAGCATAGGCATGTGCGTGTTCCCCCTTTTGAACAGGAGAACTATACCACCGCGTGTATTTGCTGAAAAGGAACTGACGTTCGTCAGTATCTGATCATTTGATACTTACGCAGCATCGCGAAAGATCTTCCAGCTGGTCGGGCGGAAGCTGAGGTCGCCGCCGACGACGACAGTGGCTTCGAGCGGGACCTCGATCTCGATGTGATGGGCCTCGCCGCTGCCGGAAATATCGATCTCGGCAATGCGGGTGCCGGCGAGGCGGCGGCTGGCGGTCACCTTGCCGGAGAGCGCATTGGAATGATCGGTCAGGACAACGTCCTGCGGACGGAAAAACAATGTACCGTCGCAGTCGCCCCCCTGTTCGGACAGGCCGATGCTTTCGCCCTGGAAGAGGATCTCGCCGGCTTTCAACGTGACCGGCACATGCGAACTCTCGCCGATGAAGGAAAAGACGAAGGGCGAGTTCGGACGGTCATAGACATCGTCGGCGGTGCCGATTTGTTCGACCTTGCCCTGGCTCATGACGACGACGCGATCGGCCAGTTCCAGCGCCTCGTCCTGGTCGTGGGTGACGAAGAAGGTGGTGTGGCCGGTGCGGTCGTGGAATTCGCGCAGCCAGCGGCGCAGGTCCTTGCGGACCTTGGCGTCGAGCGCGCCGAAGGGTTCGTCGAGCAGCAGGACGGAGGGTTCGATCGCCATGGCGCGGGCGAGTGCCACGCGCTGGCGCTGGCCGCCGGAGAGCTGGGCCGGATAGCGCTTTTCGAGCCCTGTAAGCTGGACCATGTCGAGGAGATCGGCGACGCGCGTCTTGATCTCGTTAGCGGGCGGGCGGGTTGCCCTCGGCCGCACCTTAAGGCCGAAGGCAATGTTGTCGGCGACGGTCATGTGGCGAAACAGCGCATAGTGCTGGAAGACGAAACCGACATGGCGTTCCTGCACGCTCTTGTGCGAGGCATCCTCGCCGCCGAAGAAGATCCGCCCTTCGGTCGGCTGTTCGAGGCCGGCGATCAGGCGCAATAGCGTGGTCTTTCCGGAGCCGGAGGGCCCGAGCAGCGCGATCAGCTCGCCGGTGCCGACCGAGAGCGAGACATCGTGCAGTGCCGGAAACTGGCCGAAATCCTTGCGGATATTGTTGATCGTGACATCCATCGGGACTGACCTTTCAATGTTTACGGCTTGCCGACAGCTGTTCGCCGTAACGGATCTCGAGGATCGTCTTCAGCGCGAGCGTGACCAGGGCAAGGAGAGCGAGCAGCGTCGAGACCGCGAAGGCCGCGACGAAATTGTATTCGTTGTAGAGGACCTCGACATGCAGCGGCATGGTTTCGGTCAGGCCGCGGATATGGCCGGAGACGACCGAGACGGCGCCGAACTCGCCCATGGCGCGGGCATTGCAGAGCAGCACGCCATAGAGCAGGCCCCATTTGATATTGGGAAGCGTGACATACCAGAAGGTCTGCCAGCCATTGGCACCGAGCGACAGGGCCGCTTCCTCGTCGCCGGTGCCCTGTTCCTGCATCAGCGGGATCAGTTCGCGGGCGACAAAGGGAAAGGTGACGAACACCGTGGCGAGCACGATGCCGGGCACGGCAAACAGGATCTCGATGCCCCAGCCTTTGAGGATCGGGCCGAGATAGCTGTTGGCGCCGAAGAGCAGGACATAGACCAGGCCGGAGATGACCGGCGAGATCGAGAACGGCAGGTCGATCAGGGTGGTCAGGAAGGTCTTGCCCTTGAATTCGAACTTGGCGATCGCCCAGGCGGCCGAGACGCCGAAGACCAGATTGAGCGGCACGGCAATCGCGGCCACCAACAGGGTCAGCCGGATGGCGGCCAGCGCATCGACGTCGCCAAGCGCCTCGAAAAAGGCCGGAATGCCCTGGCGGAACGCCTCGATGAAGACCAGAAGCAGCGGCATCAGCAGGATCAACGCCATGAAGCCGACGGCAATCGCAACCAGAATGTAACGTGCCAGCGGCGTTTCCGTCGCCGCATCGCGGAAGCGGCGGGATGTGCTTGTTTCAGCGGACATTGGCATATCTCCGGCGGCTCCACATCTGCAGCAGGTTGATGAACAGCAGCATGGCAAACGAGATGATCAGCATGATCGAGGCAATGGCCGTCGCGCCGGCATAATTGAACTCTTCCAGCCGGATGACGATGAGGAGCGGCGCTATCTCCGACACATAGGGGATGTTGCCGGCGATGAAGATGACCGAGCCATATTCGCCAACGGCGCGGGCAAAGGCGAGCGCAAAGCCGGTCAGGATGGCGGGCGTCAGGCTGGGCAATACCACCCGGCGGATCGTCTGGAAACGACTGGCACCAAGCGTCGCTGCCGCCTCCTCGACCTCTCGGTCGAGCTCTTCCATCACCGGCTGCACCGTGCGCACGACAAAGGGCAGGCCGATGAAGATCAGCGCAATGACGATGCCGAGTGGGGTGAAGGCAACCTTGATGCCGAGCGGATCGAGCAGGCTGCCGATCCAGCCGTTCTTGGCGTAAAGTGCCGCCAGCGCGATACCGGCGACCGCCGTCGGCAGGGCAAACGGCAGATCGACAATCGCATCGAGCAGGCGGCGACCGGGGAAATCATAACGCACTAGGACCCAGGCGACGACGACGCCGAAGACGACGTTGACGGCAGCGGCAATCAGCGCTGCGCCGAAGGATGTGCGCAGTGCCAGCTGGGTACGCTCGTCCATCACGACGGCGAAAAAATCAGCCCAGCCGAGCGATGCCGTTCGCACCACGAGCGCGGCGAGCGGGATCAGGATGATCAAGGTGAGATAGGTAATCGTATAGCCAAGCGTCAGGCCAAATCCTGGCAGTATGCTTGGCTGTCGCCAGTTCTTCATGAGCCGTCCCGTCATTCCATATCCCGAAGTGATGATGCCTGATCTCTCCGCACTCGCAAGCCCCGGCCTCGAATCTCGAGGTCGGGGCCTGGTCCGGGGAGGAATTGCTGTCAGCGTGCCGGCTTGTAGATCTGGTCGAAGACGCCGCCATCGCCGAAATGGGTCGGTTGCGCCTTGGCCCATCCGCCGAAGATCGGATCATCGATCGTCACGAGATCGATCTTCGGAAGGGCTGCCAGAGCATCCGCCGGCACAAGCTCTGGCTTGGACGGGCGGTAGAAATGCTTGGCAGCGAGGCGCTGGCCCTCTTCGGAGTAGAGATAGCCAAGATAGGCTTCGGCCTGTTTGCGCGTGCCCTTGGCATCGACATTGCCATCGACCACGGCAACCGGCGGCTCAGCCAGGATCGACTGCGACGGGGTGACGATCTCGAAGGCATCGGCGCCAAATTCCTGTCCGGCCAGATGCGCCTCGTTTTCCCAAGACAACAGGACGTCACCGATCTCGCGCTGGGCAAAGGTGGTCAGCGATCCGCGGGCACCGGTGTCGAGGACCGGCGCGCGGCGGAAGATCTCGGTGATGTAGTCACGGATCTTCGTTTCGTCGCCACCGAATTCCTTGTGCGCCCAGGCCCAGGCGGCCAGATAGTTCCAGCGGGCGCCGCCGGAGGTCTTCGGGTTCGGCGTGACGATCTGCACGTCGCCCTTGATCAGGTCGCCCCAGTCCTTGATGCCCTTCGGATTGCCCTTGCGAACCAGAAAGACAATGGTCGAGGTATAGGGAGAGGAGTTGTTTTCGAAGCGGCCGCGCCAGTCCTTGGCGATCTTGCCGGTGTTTTCGACGATGGCATCGATGTCGCCCTGAAGGGCGAGCGTCACCACATCGGCGTCGAGGCCGTCGATCACGGCGCGGGCCTGCTTGCCGGAACCGCCATGCGACTGGCGGATCGTCACCGCCTCACCCGCTGTCTCCTGCCAATGCTTGGCGAAGGCCTCGTTATATTCCTTGTAGAATTCCCGCGTCGGATCGTAGGAGACATTGAGCAACTGGGTATCGGCAAATGCCGGAGCGATCGAACCCGCTGTCAGCCCCAGGCCAATCAGCAAAGCACTCAGCCGTTTCAGGATGCTTATCATGCGTCGTCCTCCTCATCTCGATGTTTCGATAATGTTAAGACTACCGGACAAGTAGGGTTAGTCAACGAGAGGCACGAAATAACAAAACCGTACCCCAGCCGAGGGGCTGGTGCAGAATGGACTTGCCCTGGGAGACGCCGATCGGGGTGGAAAAATCCGCAAATATGCCTGGCTACAAAATGTCAGCAGGACTGAACGACATGGAAAAGCGCCAACCAGATTCCGGGACAGGCTGTGGTGTCCGGTGCTGGGCTCAGGCCAGTTCCGGATGACGCGTAGAGACCGCATCGGCAAGACTGGTCGAAAAGAGCACGGCGCGCGTCTCGTCGGCAACACGGGAAAAGACGTGGCGGACTTCGCAATCCTGTTCGCCGGCGCAATCCTCACAACGCCGATAGGCCGAGAGCGACAAGCAGGGCAAAGGCGCCACAGGCCCGTCAACCAGACGTAGGACCTCGCCATAGGTAATGTCGCTAGCTGCCCGCAGCAGGAGATAACCGCCCTGCTTGCCACGCTTGCTTTCGACGATGCCGGCACGCTTCAGTTCGAGCAGGATCTGCTCGAGAAACTTCTTCGGGATGCGCTGCTGTTCGGCAATGTCCGGAATCTGCACCGGCTCGCCCGGCGCGGCGCGTGCCAGAACACTGAGCGCCCGTAGCGCATATTTGGCTCGTTGGGAAATCATCACAGAACACCGGCTTATGCGGACCGGCGTCCGCACGATGTCGCAATAGCCGAAATCCGCCATGGGTTCAAATGTCCATTTCCGCCTCTCCCGTGTTTCAGGGACCAATCCTGGTCCTGTTGCCACGACGAAGCCGACCCGGAGCCCGAAAACCGTGGCGCCGTCCAGAACGGCCGCGTCGGTTGCGCGGGACGAAATCCCGTGTTTGCAGCGCTGGGGAGAGATATTTGCTCTTTCTGTGCATGTGCGTGAAAGGCAATTCCTGTTCGTGGCCACCCGTTTACAGGATAATGCACGCCTGTAGCAGGAACAATCAGATGAACCTTCCAAGCAATGCCGAACTCGCCAGCGCTCTCAACGCGACGCTGGAAAAAGCCGACCTGACCGAACGTCTTCGCATTGTCGCCGCCCATGAAGGACGCGCCGTGTTCACCACCAGCCTCGGCATCGAGGATCAGGTGATCACGGCGGCGATCGGCTTGGCGCGGTTGCCGATCGATGTGTCGACGCTCGAGACCGGGCGGTTGTTCAAGGAGACCGTGGACCTGATCGCCGAGACCGAAGACCGTTTCGGCATCGCCATCCAGCGTTTCACCCCGAAGCAGGACGATGTCGACGCCTATGCGGCAAAATTCGGCCTGAACGGCTTTTACGAGAGCGTCGAAGCGCGCCATGCCTGCTGTCATGTGCGCAAGCTGGTTCCCCTGGCCGAGGCGCTTGACGGCGCCCGCTTCTGGGTGACGGGCTTGCGCCGCTCGCAATCCGGCAACCGCGCAGCAACCCCGTTTGCCGAATATGATGCCGAGCGCGATCTGATCAAGATCAACCCGCTGGCCGACTGGTCGATCGAGGCGATCAACGCTTACGTCGAGACGGAAAGCGTACCGATCAACCCGCTGCATGCCCGCGGCTATCCGTCGATCGGCTGCGAACCCTGCACACGCGCCATCAAGCCAGGAGAACCGGAACGGGCCGGCCGCTGGTGGTGGGAAAACGACGAAAAGCGCGAATGCGGGTTGCATGTGCCGGAGGCTACGGCCTCGGCGATACCGACGCCGGCCTAGCAGAGCCAGAATTTACCCCCCTCTGTCGCTTCGCGACATCTCCCCCTCAAGGGGGGAGATCGAAGAGCCAGACAGACACCGCCTCACCAAGTCTCGAGGTCGAGACAGTGGCGGGACGTGATCTCCCTCCTTGTGGGGGAGATGCCCGGCAGGGCAGAGGGGGGTCCACGAAATGCCATCGCTGATGGCCATCAAGGCAGATAGACAGATGCACGTACACACATCCGAATTCGATCCGCATTCCAAGGATGCAGCAAGCAAACCGCCGCTTGATCCGCATCTGAAGGCGCTGGAAAATGAAGCGATCCATATCTTTCGCGAAGTGGCAGCCGAATTCGAGCGTCCGGTGATGCTCTATTCGATCGGCAAGGATTCGTCCGTGCTGCTGCATCTGGCGCGCAAGGCCTTCTTCCCCGGCCGCGTGCCGTTTCCGCTGCTGCATGTCGATACCGGCTGGAAGTTTCCGGAAATGATCGCGTTTCGCGACGAAATGGCGGAAAAGTTCGATCTGGACCTGCTCGTGCATATCAACCCGCGCGGGGCGGCGGAGAGCATTTCGCCGTTTACCCATGGCTCGTCCTACCATACCGACATCATGAAGACAGAATCGCTGCGTCAGGCGCTGGACGCCGGCAAATATGATGCCGCCTTCGGTGGTGCGCGGCGTGACGAGGAAGCGAGCCGCGCCAAGGAACGGATCTATTCGTTCCGCACGCCGGACCACAAATGGGACCCGCGCAACCAGCGCCCTGAACTGTGGAACATCTATAACGGCATGGTTCGGCGCGGCGAAAGCGTGCGCGCCTTCCCGCTGTCGAACTGGACCGAAGTCGACATCTGGCGCTACATCCAGGCGGAGAACATCCCGTTGCCGCCGCTCTACTATGCGAAGAACCGCAAGTTCGTCGAACGCGACGGCATGCTGCTCTGGGCCGAGGATCCGCGCTTCGAAGCGCTGCCGGACGAAGAGGTTCAGGAAGGCATGATCCGCTTCCGCACGCTCGGTTGCTGGCCGCTGACCGGCGCGATCAAGTCCGACGCCACCACGCTCGACGAAGTGATCGCCGAGCTCGAGATTGCCACCGTGTCCGAGCGTCAGGGCCGGGCCATCGACCGCGACCAGGCCGGGTCGATGGAAAAGAAGAAACGCGAAGGATATTTCTGAGATGACTGCTCAAGCCAATACAGCCCTCGCCGCCGCCGCTTCGTCGTCCGTCGCGCCTCTGGTGGAACCAGCCGTCATCAGCCGCGATACGCGCCCGCTGCGCCTGATCACCTGCGGCTCCGTCGATGACGGCAAGTCGACGCTGATCGGTCGCCTGCTCTGGGACACCAAGGCGGTCAAGGAAGACCAGGCAGCAGCGCTTAACCGCGACAGCGGCAAGCAGAACGACCTCGGCCTGCCCGACTTCGCGCTGTTGCTGGATGGTCTGCAGGCGGAGCGCGAACAGGGCATCACCATCGATGTCGCCTATCGTTATTTCGCCACCGACCGCCGCTCGTTCATCGTCGCCGACACGCCCGGCCATGAACAGTATACCCGCAACATGGCAACCGGGGCCTCGACGGCCGATCTTGCAGTACTGCTGGTCGATGCGCGCACCGGCCTGCTGGAGCAGACCCGCCGCCACGCGACCATCGCCTCGCTGATGGGCATCAAGCAGTTCGTGCTGGCGGTCAACAAGTTCGACCTGGTCGGCTATGACAAGGCGGTGTTCGAGCAGATCAACCATGATTTCAAGGCCCTGGCGCTGTCGCTCGGCGTGCGTCAGGTGACCGCGATCCCGATGTCGGCGCTGAAGGGCGAAAACGTCGTCTATGCCGCTGACGCGGTGATGCCGTGGTATGAAGGTCCGACACTGGTCGAAACGCTGGAACTGGCAACATTGCGGACCGGCCAGTCGACCGGTTTCCGTCTGCCGGTGCAGCGCGTCTCGCGTCCGGGTGAAAGCTTCCGCGGCTATCAGGGCACAGTTGCCGGCGGCGCCGTGAAGCCGGGCGACAGCGTGGCGATCCTGCCGTCGGGCCAGCTTGCCAATGTCAAGCAGATCGTCACCTTCGACCTGGTGCGTAACGCGGCCGTTGCCGGCGATGCGATCACGCTGGTGCTCGACCGGCAGGTTGACGTGGCGCGCGGCGACATGATCGTCTCGCTCGACGCCCAGCCGCAGACCGGCCTTGCGTTTGACGCGCAAATGGTGGCGCTGCAGCCGGACGGCATCGTGCCCGGCAAACGCTACTGGCTGAAGGCCGGTTCACGCCGCCAGCGCGTGCAGGTCGAACCGGTGTCGCAACTCGACCTGAAGAGCGGCAAATGGATCTCGACCGAAATGCTGCAGATGAACGCCATCGGCAAGGTTCACCTGTCCTTCGACGAGGCCGCGATCTTCGACCCCTATGACCAGAACCGCGCCACCGGCGCCTTCATCCTGATCGATCCGGACAGCAACAACACGGTGGCCGGCGGCATGATTACCGCCAAGCGCACCGAACTCGGCGGGCTGCATGCCCATGAAGGTCGGGTTATCCTGTCGCTGCCGGCGGATCTGGCCGAACAGCTGCTGGCGACCGAGCTTCTGTCCAATCGCCGCGATGAAGTGGAAACCCGCCGGCTGACGACCGCCGAAGCGCGCGACCTGTTCGACGATATCGACGGATAACAAGGCAAACAGGCTGACACGTTCAGCCTGAAACATTTCGACAATACAAAGGCCGCAACCATGCACCCGACAGGGTCATGTTTGCGGCCTTTGTCACTTTAGGTCGTATTGGCCATGCGAGTGGAGACGACGGGTCAACCGACCAGCAATCGCCGGGCCGTCGACTGGCGCTCGATTAGGTTGAAGCCGAGATCGACCAAGCTCGGCGGCGGAGCGCCCTCGCCGGTGGCTCTCAGCAGCATGTCGACGGCACGGTAGCCGATCTCGTAGCGCGGGATGCGCACCGAGGTGATCGACGGACAGGCAACGCCGGCATAGTCCAGATCGTTGAAACCACAGAGACCGAAGGCGTCCGGAACGGCGATGCCGCGTCGCTGGCATTCGAACAGGACGCCGAGTGCCACGTCATCATTGTGGCACAGCGCGCCGTCGACATCGGCATGTTCGGTCATCAGGCGCTCGAGCAGATGCGCGCCGAGGGCAACGCTTGTATGGCCATCGACCGACAGGGTGAGCGCGGCATCATAGATCCCGGCCTCTTCCAACACGGCACGATAGCCCTCCAGCCTGCGCCGTGAGCGGACGTCCCACCGGCCGCCCAGCAGCGCGATGCGACGATATCCTTTGTGCACCAGATGGCGGGTGGCGACTTCGGCCGCGGCACGGTGGTCGACACCGATCGCCATTTCCAGCGGATCGCCACTGACATCCATGATCTCGACGACGGGACACTGCGCGGCGCGCAGCATGCTGTTCAGCTCGTCGTTTTCCGACAGGCCCGTGTAGATGATACCGGCGGGGTTCTGGGTGAGGAACAGCCGCAGCTGGTGGACCTCATCCTGCTTGTCGTAATCGGGATTGGCATACTGGATGCGCAGATCGGTGGACCGGACGCGGTCCTCAATGCCGCGCATGACGGCGATGAAGGCATAATTGGTCAGCGAGGGCGACATGACGCCGATAATACCGCTGTTCTTGCTGGCGAGCGCCCGGGCCGCAAGATCGGGCACATAACCCATATCCTCGACGGTCTTCAGGATCATGTCGCGCAGGCTCGGCGATACCTTGTCGGGATCGCGCAAGGCCCGCGACACGGTAATAGCGCTGACCCCAGCGGCCTGGGCGACATCGGACAGGGTCACTTTATCGCGGCGCTGGCGCCGTCTTCTTGTCCCAAAACTCATAGGCTTCGCACCCGGCTCAATCCACAGCCTGACATTGCATCCGCCTTTGCAAGGTCGAATACCCGGAACGCATCATGTGTATCCAAGAGTGCCCGAAAATATCAGCCGTCGCAAATGCTTAGCGCGATATACACATAAATCGACCCGTTTTGGCGGCCTGCAACATGCTCTGCCGCAACCGGCACCTACAACCGGTACCATGCAAAAATCGGTCTGGAGGATGCTGTCCGGCCGTGTATGACACGGTTTTTTTCGCCGGGATGGCAAGGTGTTGCGCCTTATCGGGCGGCGATTGCCTGCTCGATTGGGCGGTTGGTTTTGGCGCCTGCACGCAAGCGCTTTTGCAGCGGTTCGTCGATGAGACGGTAGACCAAAACCCCACCCAGCACACAGGCCAGCAGAGCGAGGATACTGAAGGCGGCAAGGGAAAACCCGCCATTGCCAAAAGGCAATCGCAGCCAAAGCTGCCCGATGGCGGAGAGCACGATGCCATGGGTGAGATAGAGGGAATAGGACGAGTCACCGAGCAGACTGGGCAATCGCCATGCCGGCAGCGCGACAACCTTTTCCAGCAGCAGGGCGCCGGAAACGATCATGGCGGCCGGAATGCCGAGAAGCACGAAGCGCTGCAGCGGGACGTGTTGCGCGATCACGGGAGCGGCGACAAACAGCAGCATGCCGAAAAGCAGAAGCCCTGTTCCACCGATGCGCGAGCCGGACCTGTTGCAGAGCGCCCAGGCAATCAGGACGCCGAACAGAAATTCGAGAAGAATGGTCGAGGTCAGGAATACCAAGGCCGGCGACGCGGGTCGAAACAGCAGTCCAAGCAGCGGAAGAGAGATGAGCATACAGCCGATCGCGGCGATGCGCCAACGCGGCGCAAGCAACAGGCTGAGGCCGAATGCGGCATAAAACAGCATCTCGTAGTTCAGCGTCCAGCCGGGCACGAGGATGGGATAGAGCAATCCATCCGCCGGTGACGGGTAAGGCAGGAAGGCATAGGAGGCGGCTATGTGTAGGGTGTCGAAGCGGACGCTCTTGAGGAACTGCGGCGCGAAAGCGGCCACCAGCACCAGGAAGGTGGTGATCATCCAGTAGAGCGGGACAATTCTCAGGATGCGGCGCTTGTAGAATTCGAAGACGCCGACCGATTTCGACTGGATCGAGAGAAAGATGACGAAGCCGCTGATGACAAAGAAGATATCGACGCCACCTTCGAGGAAACCAGGCAAGCTTCCCTGATAGCCGAGACGCGCCAGCGGAATTTCTATGTGGCAGAAAACCACCATCAGCGCCGCAACCGCCCGCAGATAGTGAATAGACCTGTAATTCATCGCCAGTGCTCGCTCTTCGTCCTCCGAGCACAGTTAATTATACCTTAACGCAATCATATCCAGCAAAAGCCGGGAAGATGCTTAACGCGTCAGGTGATGCGCGACGCCGTTTTCGGAACCCTTGTGAAAACGCCTAGCCGGGAGCGAGCGTGGCGACGATGCCCGTGCTGGCGCTTTCCTTGATCGTTTCCATCGCCACGTTCGTCGACGTGCTCGCTACATAAGGAAGATTGGAGATACGTTCGCCCAAGACCTCGCGGTAGCGCCGGATATCCCGCGTTCTAATCTTCAGCAGATAATCGAACCTGCCAGCGATCATGTGGCACTCTTCGACCTCCTTGATTTTTCGCACAGCCGCGTTGAACTTGAGGAGCGCATCTTCCTGCGTGTTCGTCAATTTCACTTCGGCGAAGGCGATATGCTCGAGCTGGAGCATCGACAGGTTGATGATGGCGGTGAAGCCCTCGATATAGCCGTCGGCGATCAGACGGTTCATGCGAATCTGGCATGGTGTGCGCGACAGGCCCACTCTTTCGGCCAGTTCCGTGACGGAAATCCTGCCATCCTTCGACAGCACCTCGAGGATGTTGCGATCAAAATGATCAATTTCGCTAACATCACCAGCATCAACAGCCATTTTGCCCGTCCACTCCAGAAAGAAAAGTCAGAATGATGCGTAAATTACTCCAAGATAGGCGGAAAGCCTAGTGCGCTTCTGCTAGTGTTCGCCGATATG
>NZ_AHZC01000087.1 GCF_000247475.1 Rhizobium sp. PDO1-076
TGGCGATCGCGGTCGTCACTTCCAGCTTGCGGGCGGCGCTGCCCGAAGAGGAGAAGGCGGTGACGGACGAGACCGAGGCCTTGGCGGGGGACGCGCTGGCGGCTCCCTTCGGCTCGGCCGACATCGGCTGGTTGGAGACGAGCGTCGGCTTGTATCCGCGGGTCAGACCCTTGGAAACGACGTCGGCCTTGCCTTCCTTGACGCCACGGCCAAGCGCCGTGGTCGAGAAGTCGGACGTGTCGACATGGGCCAGATCGCTGCGGCCGATATAGGAGATCGCCAGTTCCCGGAAGACATAGTCGAGGATCGAGGTCGCATTCTTGATCGCGTCGTTGCCGGTGACCATGCCGGCCGGCTCGAACTTGGTGAAGGTAAAGGCGTCGACATATTCCTCGAGCGGCACGCCATATTGCAGGCCGAGCGAGACGGAGATGGCGAAGTTGTTGATGAAGGCGCGCAGAGCCGAGCCTTCCTTGTTCATGTCAAGGAAGATTTCGCCGAGGCGGCCGTCGTCATATTCGCCGGTGCGCAGGAAGATGGTGTGACCGCCGATCTTGGCCTTCTGGGTATAACCCTTGCGGCGGGCCGGCAGCTTTTCCTGTTCGCGCACGACACGCTCGACGATCCGCTCGACGATGCGTTCGGTGATGGTCACGGCCTGGGCGGCCTGCGGCTGGGCCAGCAGTTCCTCGACACCGTCCTCGTCGTCCTCGTCCTCGATCAGCGAGGCGTTGAGCGGCTGGGAGAGCTTCGAGCCGTCGCGGTAGAGCGCATTGGCCTTCAGCGCCAGCTTCCAGGACAGCATGTAGGCGGCGCCGCAATCTTCGACGGTCGCTTCGTTCGGCATGTTGATCGTCTTGGAGATCGCGCCCGAGATGAACGGCTGGGCGGCCGCCATCATGCGGATATGGCTTTCGACCGAGAGATAACGCTTGCCGATCTTGCCGCACGGATTGGCGCAATCGAAGACGGCCAGGTGTTCGGCCTTCAGGAAGGGCGCGCCTTCGAGCGTCATCGCACCGCAGACATGGATGTTTGCTGCCTCGATGTCCTTCTTCGAGAAGCCCATGTGGTCGAGCAGGTTGAAGCTCATGTCGGCGAGCTGCTCGTCGGAGACCTTCAGCGTGTCTTTCAGGAAGTCGACGCCGAGCGTCCACTGGTTGAAGACGAACTTGATGTCGAAGGCGGCCTTCAGCGCGCCGTTGACGGCTTCGATCTTCTCATCGGTGAAACCGCGGGCCTTGAGCGTCGAGGGATTGATGCCCGGTGCCTGGTTCAGGTTGCCATGGCCGACGGCATAGGCGTCGATCTCGGCGATCTGGCTTTCCGAGTAGCCGAGCGTGCGCAGCGCTTCCGGAACGGCGGCGTTGATGATCTTGAAGTAACCGCCACCGGCGAGCTTCTTGAACTTGACCAGCGCGAAGTCGGGCTCGATGCCGGTCGTGTCGCAGTCCATGACGAGACCGATCGTGCCGGTCGGCGCGATGACGGAAACCTGGGCATTGCGGTAGCCGTGCTTCTCGCCGAGGGCCAAAGCCTTGTCCCAGGCCGCGGTTGCATGGGCGATCAGGGCCGGATCGGTGCATTCGGCGTGGATCAGTGCGACCGGATCGACCGACAGGCCTTCATAACCGGTGGTCTCGCCGTAAGCGGCGCGGCGATGGTTGCGGATGACGCGCAGCATGTTCTCGCGGTTCGGCTTGTAGCCCGGGAAGGGGCCGAGTTCCGAGGCGATTTCGGCAGACGTCGCATAGGAGACGCCGGTCATGATCGCGGTCAGAGCACCGCAGAGAGCGCGGCCTTCGTCGCTGTCGTAAGGAATGCCGGACGACATCAGGAAGCCGCCGATATTGGCATAGCCGAGGCCGAGCGTGCGGTATTCGTAGGAGCGTTCGGCAATCTGGCGCGACGGGAACTGCGCCATCATCACGGAGACTTCAAGCACCACGGTCCACAGGCGCACGGCATGTTCGTAGTCGCCGATGTTGATGGTCTTGGTCTTCGCATCCTTGAACTGCAGGAGGTTCAGGGAAGCCAGGTTGCAGGCCGTGTCGTCGAGGAACATGTATTCCGAGCACGGGTTGGATGCGCGGATCGGGCCGGCAGCCGGGCAGGTGTGCCAGTCGTTCATCGTCGTGTTGAAATGCAGGCCCGGATCGGCCGATGCCCAGGCGGCGTAGGAGATCTTTTCCCACAGGTCGCGCGCCTTCAGCGTCTTCATCACGCGGCCGTCCTTGCGGGCGGTCAGGTTCCAGTCGCCGTCGCTTTCGACGGAGCGCAGGAAGTCGTCCTTCAGCGAGACGGAGTTGTTCGAGTTCTGGCCGGAGACGGTCAGGTAGGCTTCCGAATCCCAGTCGGTGTCATAGGTCTTGAACTCGAGATCCTTGTAGCCCTGCTGGGCGAACTGGATGACGCGCTTGACGTAGTTTTCCGGAACCTGGTCCTTCTTGGCAGCCTTGATCTCGCGCTTCAGGGCCGGGTTCTTGTTCGGGTCGAAGCAGTCGCCGTTGTCGGCTTCGCAATTGACGCAGGCCTTCATGATCGCCTTGAGGTGACGGGCGACGATCTTCGAGCCGGTGACGAGGGCTGCAACCTTCTGCTCTTCCTTCACCTTCCAGTCGATATAGGCTTCGATATCCGGATGGTCGATGTCGACCACGACCATCTTCGCCGCACGACGCGTCGTGCCGCCCGACTTGATCGCGCCGGCAGCCCGGTCGCCGATCTTCAGGAAGGACATGAGGCCGGACGAGCGGCCACCGCCGGACAGCTTTTCGCCTTCGCCGCGCAGATAGGAGAAGTTCGAGCCGGTGCCGGAACCATACTTGAAGAGACGGGCTTCGCGAACCCACAGGTCCATGATGCCGCCTTCGTTGACGAGGTCGTCCTCGACGGACTGGATGAAGCAGGCATGCGGCTGCGGATGCTCGTAGGACGACTTCGACTTGGTGAGCTTAGCCGTGAACGGGTCGACGTAGAAATGGCCCTGGCCGGGGCCGTCGATGCCATAGGCCCAGTGCAGGCCGGTGTTGAACCACTGCGGCGAATTCGGTGCGACGCGCTGGGTGGCGAGCATATAGGCGAGCTCGTCCTTGAAGGTCAGGGCATCGTCTTCCGAGGTGAAATACTTGCCCTTCCAGCCCCAATAGGCCCAGGTGCCGGCCAGGCGATCGAAGACCTGGCGGGCATCGGTTTCCGAGCCGTAGCGTTCGTTTTCGGGAAGCGAGGCGAGCGCCTTCTCGTCGGCGACGGAACGCCAGAGGAAAGACGGAACGTCGTTTTCCTCGACCTTTTTCAGGAACTTCGGCACGCCGGCCTTGCGGAAATACTTCTGTGCCAGGATGTCGGCAGCCACCTGGCTGAACTGGTTCGGGACGTCGATATCGGCAAGACGAAATACGATTGAGCCGTCGGGATTCTTGATTTCGCTGATGGCCTTGCGAAACTCGATCTCCGCATAAGGAGATTGGCCCGGTTTGGTAAAGCGGCGTTCAATGCGCATCTGCCTGTGTCCCTCGATCTGGAAGCGCCGTTTGGCGCGAAAAAGCCCGCCCGGCTTCGCGTCCAAAGCGCGCAGCCGGTTGTTTGTTCATCTCGTCAGGTGAGTCATCCGGAGATGGTCAGTCCTGTATATAGTGTTGATGGTGGCTGCAAACACTAAATATAGTATTAACAGTTTCTTTCCGCCAGCCCCAATCCCCTGTTGCGCGGAGAAAAATCGCACAATTTTCCCACCGGGGAGGACGTCGTTAAAACGCCATTCCACCGTGCCGAAAACGCGTGACAATGTGTGATGAAACCCGGCCTCGTTCATGCCCGGTTCGTCGCCGCCGCAACAGGGGTCATTAACATCGAGAGCACTGATTCCGTCAAGGGGTGGGCTATGAACGAAATATTAACGCTAGATATTGTGGTGGAGGGTGTGGATAACGGGGGAAATTACGAAGTCACGGGAATATCAAGGCTTTCTGGAGCGCCGGAATCGGCGCGATCCCATGGCCTGCCGTGTCAAGCAGCCGAACCTATATTTTTTAGGTGTCATTTTGGCACTGTGGATGGTGGATGCCGGCAGTGCCGCGCCGGCCCGTTTCCTGTGACATGGCGGCGGCTGCGATCACGCTGCGGCGTGTGCATCGCAACAAGATTCCCACAGTTTTCTGCCAATCAACGAAATTGAAAGGTCTCAATCATACAAATTGCCGCATGTGTGTGGAATGACGTCCATGCGTTGGCCCGTGTATGGCCGCTCTCCAGGATGGAGGGTTTGGAACGGAGTCGTCTCACCCATGAATATTAGCAATCTCTCCATTTTGAAAAAGGTCACCTTGGTCGTCGTCCTGATGGGCGTCGCCGCGGCTGCGATTGCCGCTGTGGGTGCGCAGGGTCTCGGTTCGCTTGGCGCGTCGCTGAAGGATACCGGCGCCCGCGAGGAAGTGGCGCGTGAAGCCATGGACCTGCGCGTCGATATTATCGCCATCAGCCGCATGACCTACCAGCTGGCGCTGGCGCCGGAGAAGGCCGCCGATTTCCAGGCTGAAACCGAAAAGCGTTCGGGCGAAATGCTCGCCCGCCTGCCGAAGATCGCCTCGACCGCCGATGCCAACGAGACCAAGCTGCTGGACGGCATCCGCACCACGCTCGACAGCTACTTCAACCAGATCCGCGCCATGGTCGCCGTTGCCGGTTCCGACGCCGGCAAGGATCCGGCGGTGATGAAGGCCGAGCTCGGCAAGGCGCTGGACGCCCAGAAGATCGTCACCGCCGCCGTCAAGGAATACTCGACCTATTCGGCCACCACGCTTGCCACATCGCGCGCCGATGCGCTTGCCGCCTCGACCCAGACCATGCTGGTGCTGATGGCAACCGCCGCCGTCTGTATCGTCGCCGGCGTTGCCGTCTCGTTCCTGCTCGCCCGCCGCGGCATCGTCAACCCGATCCGCAGCCTGACCGGCATCATGTCCGACATGGCCGCTGGCAAGCTCGGCGAAACCATTCCCGGCACCGACCGCAAGGACGAGATCGGCGAAATGGCCCGTGCGCTGGAAGTCTTCCGCGCCAACGAGCAGCAGATGCGTGCCATGGAAGCCCAGGAAGCCGCCCTTCATGCCCAGAGCAAGGACCTGCAATCCTCGATCAGCGGCATTGTCGCGGCTGCTGCCGCCGGTGACTTCTCCAAGCGTATCGCCAAGTCCTATGACGATGCCGACCTGAAGCGCTTCGCCGACAGCGTCAACGAACTGGTCGAAAGCGTCGATCTCGGCGTCACCGAAGTCCGCCGCGTGATTGCGGCCCTGTCGGAAGCCGACCTGACTCACGACATGCAGGGCAATTTCCAGGGCGCCTTCGCCGAACTGCAGACCAACGTCAACCAGACGATGGCAACGCTGCGCGGCACGATGCAGAACATCCGCCAGGCCGCCGGCACGATCACCGACAATTCCGGTGAGCTGTCTTCGTCCGCCAACCAGCTCGCCCGCCGCACCGAGCAGCAAGCAGCCTCGCTGGAAGAAACAGCCGCAGCACTCGAGGAAATCACTACCACGGTCAAGACCTCGACCGAGCGTGCGCATGAAGCGACCCAGATGGTGCGCGAAACCAAGGACAGCGCCGGCAAGTCGGGCGATATCGTGCGCAACGCCATCGACGCCATGGGCCGCATCGAGCAGTCTTCGCAGAAGATCAGCCAGATCATCTCGGTGATCGACGAGATCGCCTTCCAGACCAACCTGCTGGCGCTCAACGCCGGCGTCGAGGCGGCACGTGCCGGTGAAGCCGGTCGTGGTTTCGCCGTCGTCGCCCAGGAAGTCCGCGAACTGGCCCAGCGTTCGGCAAACGCTGCCAAGGAGATCAAGACCCTGATCAATACCTCGGCTGTGGAAGTGAAGGGCGGCGTGTCGCTCGTTCTGTCCACCGGCGAGGCGCTGAAGGAGATCGAAGGACTGGTCAACCGTGTCAACGACCACGTCACCTCGATTGCCCGTGCAGCCCAGGAACAGTCGCTGGCCCTCGGCGAGATCAACACCTCGGTCAACCACATGGACCAGATGACCCAGCAGAACGCAGCCATGGTCGAAGAAACCACGGCCGCCAGCCAGGTTCTCGCCGGCGAAGCCCGCCAGTTGCAGGCGCAGCTGCAGCGCTTCCAGCTGGAAGCCGGCACATCGGTTGGCACGCAGTATCGCAGCGCTGCCTGATCCATCAGGGGTCGACAGAACGATCAAGGGCGCCGCAGCGATGCGGCGCCTTTTGCATTTGTGTAAAAGGACGGGCTATGTTGCACACACCGTGCTGGCGTCTTTGCCCCATGGTAAAGCTACGTCCGCGTGAGGCGGGATAGCGTTCCGGTGAAGGAGTGGCAGGATCATGCATCTGTTGTTGTTGGGCGCGAGCGGACTTGTCGGCAGCCATGTTCTGAAGCTGGCGCTTGCCGATCCGCGCGTCACCTCCGTGACGGCCCCGACGCGCCGACCCCTGCCGCAACACCCGCGTCTTTCCGCGCCGATCCTCGATTTCGACAATCTGCCTCAGGATCCAGCCGTCTGGGCAGCGGACGCCGTCATCTGCGCCCTCGGCACAACACTGAAAGTGGCGGGTTCGCGCGAGCGATTTTACCGCATTGACCACGACTATACGGTCGAGATCGCCAGGCTGGCAAAGGCGGGCGGCGCAAAAAGCTTTGTCCTCAATTCGGCGAAAGGCGCCGACGTGAAGTCGGCAATCTTCTATAGCCGCGTCAAGGGCGAGACGGAAAAGGATGTCGTGGCGCTGGGTTTTGAGCGCACGGTGCTGGTCCGTCCCGGCCTGATCGACGGACCTCGGCCCGAGCCGCGTCCAGCCGAACAGTTTTTCGGCTCGCTGCTGCGGCTGCTGAAACCGGTCCTGCCTCGATCACTACAGGCAAATCGGCCGGAGACGATCGCGCGGGTCATGCTCGATCAGGCGTTTTCGACGGTGCCGGGCGTGACCGACATATCGTCCGATGCCTTGGTGTAACGGACGTAGACCGGAATTGTCGTCGAATCAGGACTGCCCCGTCAGAGTTCCCCACCGACATCGTAAGGCGTGGCGATCGCAACCCTCGATGGGGCGATCCTGAAATCGGCGGGCAACATGCGGTGATAGGCGAGCACCATCTGGCAGGCGCTGCGGGCGTCCTGGCGCAGGTCGTGATGGATGACGAAGGTCAGGTC
>NZ_AHZC01000086.1 GCF_000247475.1 Rhizobium sp. PDO1-076
GCCGGCATCGGCCGCCAGACCGAGACCGGCGAAGATGGCAGCAAAGGACAGGATGGTCGCCGGATTGGCGATGGTCAGAAGAAAGGTCGCAACCGTTGTGCTCAACAGGCCCCGGGCATCGACGCGCGCAGCAACCACTGCGTCACGCGGCTTGATTGCTGCCCATCCCAGATAGAGCAGGAACAGCCCGCCGAAGAGTTGCAGCGGCAGTTCGATACGAGACAGCAGCCCTCCTATCGCCGTGAAGCCTGCCCCGGCCAGGCTTGCATAAGCGCCATCGGCAAGTGCTGTCCCGAGACCACCGGCAACCCCGGCCCAGAAGCCGCGCTCCAGCGTCCGGTTGATGCAGAGCGCACCGATCGGCCCGAGCGGCGCTGCGATCGCGACACCGAGGACGAGGCCCTTGCCGAAGACGACAACATCCATCTCACATCTCCATCTGGACAAAGCTGCGCTCGCAAGCCGTCGACAGCGCGATCATGGTTTCGCTCCGCGCCACGAAGCGACCTGCCTTCAGGTCTGCGAGAAACGCCTCAATGCCGGCGAGATCAGCAGTTCGAATCTTCAACATATAGGACCAGCTTCCCGTTACGTGATGGCATTCGAGCACGGCCGGGTGCGCATTGATCGCGGCCTTGAACGCGTCTTCGCCTGCATCGTAGTTCAGGGCCACCAGCAAGAAGGTTGTGATCGGCAGGCCAAGAGCCGATGGATCGGCATCCACGGTGAAGCGTCGGATCGCCCCGATGGCCACCAACCGACGGATGCGCTCGTTGACGGCAGACGCCGAAAGCCCCACGACCTCACCAATACTGGCAAGCGAGCGCCGGGAATCCTCGGCGAGAAGGGAGATGATTTTGCGGTCTAAGATTTCCATGACAGCAACATATTCCGCCAAATAGCGCCGTGACAAGATATTTTCTTGGCTAAGACAGAAATACCGCAAATTTAATCGCTCTCGAAGCCTCAGCCCGCACAAAAACAAAACGCCCGGCAAAGCCGGGCGCCAATGTCCAGATGCTGCGTGCAGATCAGGCCGTCTCGGTCTCCCGCTTGCGCGCAAGTTCCGCCAGATCAGCCGCCTTGAGTTCGACCGATTCACCACAGCCGCAGGCTGAGGTCTGGTTCGGATTGTGGAAGGTGAAACCGGAGCGGAGTGTGGTCGTCTCGAAATCCATCTCGGTCCCTAGCAGATAGAGCACGGCCGCGGGATCAATCCAGACGCTGGCGCCATCGCGCTCGATCAGGTCGTCCTTGCCGTTCGGCTCCCTGACCAGATCGATCGTATATTCCATCCCCGCGCAACCGCCCTTCTTGATTCCGACCCGGATGCCCTTGGCCTCCGCTCCGGAATTCTCGACGATTGCCTTGACGCGGCTCGCCGCCGCATCGCTCATGCTCATCACTTGAAAGCCCATCGGCCCATTCTCCTTCAACATCCGGGTTCAAGGCCCGGTGTTTTCTCAGTCCCAATGTAAGGGAGGCGGGTTAAGCGTTCAATAGCGATGACGGCATCCTGCCCGCATTCGAATGAGCAACTATCCGCATTCGCGCAGTATCGACCTCCGCATCGCCATTTTTGTGAGCATTTCAGGCTGAGGTATAAAAATCGTACATTATCAACACGTTGAAAGCCGAACGCGACCTGCCCGCGCCTGACAACGATCAAATTACACGCACGATACGCTCACCGCATTGGCAAAACCGGCGACTTCGAGCGAACAATCGGTAATTTTTTGACCATTCGGTAAATTATTTTTGACGCCATAAAATATCTATTTGTTTCCGTTATGCATTTTGAATTGGCACGCCAATTGCCTTCTTAGCTTCGAACCCATCCGGGCATCCAGATGCCCTTCGAAGCGGAGAACATGACATGGAAATCGGCGTCTTCATCCCGATCGGCAACAATGGCTGGCTTCTGTCGGAGAATGCTCCCCAGTACAAGCCGACGTTCGAACTGTGCAAGGAAGTGACCCAGAAGGCCGAACAATACGGCTTTGACTTCGCGCTTTCGATGATCAAGCTGCGCGGCTTCGGCGGCAAGACCGAATTTTGGGACTACAATCTCGAATCCTTCACGCTGATGGCGGGCTTGGCCGCCGTCACCTCCAAGATCAAGCTGTTCGGCACGGCAGCCACCCTGGTCATGCCGCCGGCAATCGTCGCCCGCATGGCAACGACCATCGATTCGATCTCCAACGGCCGCTTCGGCGTCAACCTTGTGACCGGCTGGCAGCGCCCCGAATACAGCCAGATGGGCCTGTGGCCGGGCGACGAATATTTCGCTGATCGCTATGCCTATCTCACCGAATACACCACCGTCCTGAAAGAACTGCTGACGAGCGGCCAGTCCGACCTCAAGGGCAAGTATTTCCAGATGGACGATTGCCGGATGAAGCCAGTGCCGCAGGGTGACGTCAAAGTGATCTGCGCCGGATCCTCCAATGCCGGCCTGGCATTCTCTGCCGAGTTCGCCGACTACAGCTTCTGCTTCGGTGTCGGCGTCAATACGCCGAAAGCCTTTGCCTCAACCAATGAACGCCTGCTTTCCGCTACCGAAAAGACCGGTCGCGACGTGCGATCCTTCGTCCTCACCATGGTCCTGGCCGAGGAAACGACCGAGGCCGCCTTTGCAAAATGGGAGCACTACAAGGCCGGCGCCGACGAGGAAGCAATCAAGTGGCTTGGTCTGCAGAGTGCAGCAGACACGAAGTCCGGCGGCGACACCAATGTCCGCCACATGGCCAATCCGGTCTCGGCGGTGAACATCAACATGGGTACGCTGATCGGTTCCTATGAGGAGGTGGCCGCCATGCTCGACGAGATGAGCGAGGTGCCTGGCACGGGCGGCGTCATGCTGACATTCGACGACTTCGTCCAGGGCATCGAGAAATTCGGCAAATATGTACAGCCGCTGATGAAGAGCCGCCAGCATGTCAAGCCGATGCTGGAGGCCGCCGAATGAACGAGGCTGTCGTCGCGGGTTACCAGCCGCGCCCGGAACTGAGCAAAAGCGTCACCCTGCCGGCCCGCCCGGAACCGATCACCCTGAAACCGAGCGAAACCGCTGTCGTGGTCGTCGACATGCAGAATGCCTATTCGACCGAAGGCGGCTATGTCGATCTCGCTGGCTTCGATATCGCGGGCGCCAAGTCGACCATCGGCAACATCAAGAAGACACTCGATGCCGCACGCGCGGCCGGCGTGCTGGTGGTCTATTTCCAGAACGGCTGGGACAAGGACTATGTCGAGGCCGGCGGGCCTGGCTCGCCGAACTGGCACAAGTCGAATGCGCTGAAAACCATGCGCCAAAGGCCGGAACTGCAGGGCCAACTGCTCGCCAAAGGCACCTGGGACTACGCCATTGTCGATGAACTGCAGCCGCAGCCGGGTGACATCCTGGTGCCGAAGACCCGCTATTCCGGTTTCTTCAACACCAATATGGACAGCGTGCTCAGAGCCCGCGGCATCCGCAATCTCGTCTTCGTCGGCATTGCCACCAATGTCTGCGTCGAAAGCTCGCTGCGCGACGCCTTCCACCTCGAATATTTCGGCGTGATGCTCGAAGACGCAACCCATCATCTGGGACCGGACTTCATCCAGCAGGCGACCGTCTACAATGTCGAAAAATTCTTCGGCTGGGTCGCGACCGTCAACGACTTTTGCAGCGTGATTTCGCAGGCAGCCCCCGCCGACGCCATCTGACATCAACAGGACATACGGAGAGATTTATGCCCAAGACCATCATCGTCCCCGAAGGCACCCAGAAGCCGATCGCCCCTTACTCGCCCGGCACGCTGGCAGACGGCATCGTCTATGTTTCGGGCACGCTTCCCTTCGACAAGAACAACGACGTCGTGCATGTCGGCGATGCCGGCGCCCAGACCCGCCATGTGCTCGAGACGATCAAATCAGTCATAGAGACGGCTGGCGGCACGATGGAAGACGTGACCATGAACCACATCTTCGTCACCGACTGGGCCAATTATCAGGCGGTCAACAAGGTCTATGCCGAGTATTTCCCCGGCGACAAGCCGGCCCGCTACTGCGTGCAATGCGGACTGGTCAAACCCGACGCGCTGGTCGAGATCGCCACCGTGGCGCATATCGGGACGAAATAATTGGCTCAAGTCTGCCCTCAGCCAAACCTCTCCCCGCCAGCGGGGCGAGGGACCGAAAGCCCAGTGACCACCTCGGGAAAAACACCCGATGCCGCGGCATATGGGGGCAGATCAGACACAGGACACTCAATGCATTACCACATCCACGGCAATCAGGCCGCAGACGCCGAAACCATCATCCTGTCCTCCGGCCTCGGCGGATCGGGCGGATACTGGGCGCCGCAGATCGAGGCACTCGGCGAGCGATATCGCCTCGTGACCTATGATCATACCGGCTGCGGCAAGACGGGTGGAGAAGTCCCAGAGACTGGCGGCATCCGCGCCATGGCCGACGACGTGCTGTCAATCGCCGACGCACAGGAACTCAAGGAGTTCCATTTCATCGGCCACGCGCTCGGCGGCCTGATGGCGCTCGACATCGGATTGCGCCAACCCGGCCGCATTGCCAAGCAGGTGCTGATCAACGCCTGGAGCAAGGCCGATCCGCATTCCGGCCGCTGCTTCGACGTGCGCATTGAACTGCTGGAAAAATCCGGCGTGCCGGCCTTCGTCAAGGCGCAGCCGCTGTTCCTCTATCCGGCAATCTTCATGGCGGAAAACCCGGAGCGCATGGCCGCCGAAGAAGCCCATGCCATCGCGCATTTCCAGGGCAAGACCAATATCCTGCGCCGGATCGCAGCGCTGCGGGCGTTCGACGTCGATGCAAAACTTGCCACCATCGAGACCCCGACTCTGCTGATAGCCACCCGCGACGATCTGCTGGTGCCCTATTCGCGCTCGCTACGGCTGGCCGAGGGCTTACCAAATGCGACGCTCAACGTGAGCGATTTCGGCGGCCATGCCGTGAATGTCACCTATCCCGCCGCCTTCAACCAAACCGTGCTCGACTTCCTGTCGTAAGCTGATGCCGATCAAGGAGACTGCCATGCTGGCTGCCAAGACCATTGAACCCGAGCCCATGCAAGCGCGCAGCGAAACCAGCGAAGACACCCGCCTCGCCTATCGCAATGCCATGGCCCGCATGGCAGCCGCGGTCAATATCGTGACGACGGACGGTGCCGGCGGCAGGGCAGGCTTTGCCGCCACCGCCGTGACCAGTGTCTCCGACAATCCGCCGACCTTGCTCGTCTGCCTCAACCGCGGCTCCTCTGCCTATCCTGCCGTCAAGGCCAATGGCGTGGTCTGCGTCAATGTACTGGAGGGCGGGCATCAGGACCTGAGCCGCATCTTCGGCGGCAAGACACCGGTTGAAGAACGTTTCGCCGCCGCGGAATGGGAAAGGACCGAAACCGGCAGCCACCGCCTGCCCGGCGCGCTCGCGACCTTCGATTGCCGTATCGCCTCAATCGCCGACGGCGCGACGCATGATGTGCTGTTTTGCGAAGTGATCGACGTCAGGACTCGCGCTGACGGCCAATCCCTAGTTTATTTCGATCGCGACTATCGACTGATCTAAAGCCTTTCCAGGCCAGACATCGGTCCCGCGCCAGAGAGAGAGCATAGCCGAGGGAGCACGGTTCGCTTGAGGCAAGCGACAAGTGACACAGTCACCCGCACCCTCCGGTCGAGATGCGCAGAGACGCCAATGGATTCTGACGTGGGGACTATGGCGCCGGCTGGGCTGAAACACCCATTTCCTTGTCTACCAACGCCTCGAAGGCATGTTTCTTCTCGGCAACGAAGCGGCGATAACCTTCCGGATCGACCCATGCCGCCACACCCTCGGTCTCGGCCCGCTTGCGCTTGTTTTCCATGTCGAAATATTCCGTATGGTGCCCTGCCCAGATGTCGGGCTTGAGCATTTCCAGCACGTGGTGAGTATTGCGATAGTCGACTTCGATGCCCGGATAAGACGGCTGCTTGACCCATGTCGTCGATCCCCGCTTATGTCCAGGCGTATTGTAGCCCGTCAGCACGAGTTCCCCGAGCCTGACCGTATCGCCGTCGCGAAGGATGCGATCCACCTTCACCGGTGGAAAGCCCATGATCTTCCGGTCGTCACCATAGTGAAAATCGCTTTTGCCACCGTCCTGCATCGGCCCGACATCGGCCTCCATGACGGCGAGTTTCGCGCCGGACAGTTGCTTGACCTGGGCAAAGGCGCCGGCGTGATCGGAATGAGCATGCCCGTTTATGATGATCTTGATGTCCTCGGGACTAAACCCCAGCTTGCGGATCGACTGAAGGACAAGATCGCCAGTCTCCGGCATTGACGTATTGAGCAGGATCAGCCCTTCCGAGGTCGAGAACAGAAACGAGCTGAGCCCCTTCGTTCCGACGAAATAGAGCGGTCCGACCATCCTGAACGGTTCGGTCGGCTCGTCCCATTTCAGTGCTTTGCGCGCCAGATTGATGAAAAGCTGGTTGTCATTTGCCAGCTCTTCCTCGGTCGGAAGCTTTTTGGATGCGTCCTCAGCGTGCGAGACTGCCGGAAGCGTCGTCGCGATCGTCAGTGAAATGATAAGGACAAAGGTATGAGGCCTGCCGAGCATGTCCCCCTCCATCGCATGGCCCAGCCTCATATGCGGCTGTCGGACCATGCAGGGACACATTAGCAGTCATTGATCATCGAGCATAGGCACGCGGCTTGTCGGCTGACCACAAATCGTGGCCGACCGTGCCGCGCTCAGTACCAGCCGACGGCGACCTGGGCTTCTTCCGACATACGGTCCGGCGTCCATGGCGGATCGAAGGTCATCGACACGTCGACGCCGGAAACACCCTCGATCGAACTGACGGCGTTCTCCACCCAGCCCGGCATTTCGCCGGCAACCGGGCAACCGGGCGCTGTCAGGGTCATCATGATCTTCACCGAGCGATCATCCTCGATGTCGATCTTGTAGATCAGGCCAAGTTCGAAGATGTCGGCCGGGATTTCCGGGTCGTAGACGGTCTTCAGCGCCGCGATGATGTCGTCAGACAGGCGCGCCACTTCCTCGGCCGGCAGGCTGGTCTGGACGATGCCTTCACGGACATCCGGCTTGGTTTCGATATCACTCATCGGTTCATCCTCAGGCGAAGAAGGTTCGGGCATAGTCGAGCGCATCCGCCAGCGCATCGACTTCCTCGCGGGTGTTATAAAGGGCAAATGAGGCACGGCAAGTCGATGTCACACCGAAACGGGCGAGGAGCGGCTG
>NZ_AHZC01000085.1 GCF_000247475.1 Rhizobium sp. PDO1-076
CGGATATCGGGGTGAACGTCACGCTTGCTGGCAGCATTCAGGCCCTTGCGGACAACAGTGCTGGCAACCTGTCGATCCGATCTGCTGGAAGTGTGTTCTTGTCGTCGGCGGAGGCTTCAGGTGATGCCAGCCTTGATGCTGACGATGCGATCGAATTGAAACGGGATTTGATCGTTGCTGGCAGGATTGTCGTCACGGCCAAAGACGTCAGATTGCTTTCATCCTCGGGAGTAACTGCCGGCAAGGCACTTTCGATTGTCACCCGCGACACTGTTTCAGCTGTTGGCATGATCAAGTCAGGTCAATCCGCCGATATCCACGCAGACAAGACTGTCGAACTGGCGGGAATGATCGTTGCGCATGATGATCTGAACGTAAGCGGCGCGCGGCTATCAATGGATACCGGTACGCTGTCCGGGGCAAACATCCATCTTTCCGCGCAGGCCGTCGAATTGTCCAATGCCTGGCTCTCATCGACCGAGAAGACCTATGTGACTGGCAACGACGTGCTACTCGATGAAGGCACTGCCTTTTCGACCAATATAGCCGTGGTCGACGCAAAATCGACTCTCAAGATCGGAACATTGATCGACAGTCGGATTTATCCCGCGCTGACGCTTGCATACCAAAACCTGGAAATCACCCGTACCGGCACGCTGGCAAGCGACGTGCTGGATCTCGACGTGCAAGGCGCGCTCGTGAACGAGGGGCTGTTGTTCGGGCGCGACAGCGCGAGCATCAAGTCGAGTTCCCTATTGAACGGGGCGTCCGGCACTGTTCGAAGTGATGGCACAGTCCGGTTGAACGTTGCAATTGGATTTGAAAACCTCGGCTCCGTTTTGTCGCCAGCAGCGCTTGAGATCGTGACGCAAGGCATAGTCCGAAATCAGGGTATTTTGCAGTCAGCTGGAAGCCTCAGCCTGAACACTGCGGACGATGTAATAAATTCAGGCACCATATCTGCTGGCAACGGCTTGTCTCTGAAGACGTCCGGGCTGGTCTCGAACGCAGGCTCGGTTTCCTCTACCAATACGCTAACGCTGCAGGCGCAGTCCTATCTTGGATCCTCGAACGCCACGATTGTAAGTGCCAAGGCTGCAGTCATCATTGATGGGGACCTTCGCAACCACGGCTTGATTGCTGCCTCCGACGACATGACCCTGACTGTTGGCGGTCTGTTGGAAAACGGTGCCGCTGGAACAGTCACGGCATCCACTCTACAGACTGCAATCGAAGGAGATTTAGTCAATCTCGGGCAGATCGTTTCCACTGCCAGCCTGAAGATCGTGACCAGTGGCCTGGCAACCAACAAGGGGCTTATCCAGGGGGGCACATCCCTGTCTCTCGACGCTGCTGAGGGGGTTGTCAACTCTGGCAGTCAGGCAACCATCGCGGCGGGGAACGCGTTGACCCTCTCGGCTTCCGACCTTGCAAACGAGGGCGGGCGGATCGTCGCACAGGACGTCGTTGATCTGCAGCTGTCGGGCAACGCGACCAACAAGGGATTGATCTACGCCGCAAACCAAGGGCTGGTTTCGGCGGCAGGGCTTGATAACCAAGCGGGTGGCCAGATCGAGGGGGGTAGCCTTTCGATCACGCTGCCGGGCGGTTGGACAAATAGCGGCACGGTGTCGACCAGCGATGGCCTGACCGCCACGATTGGCGGTCAGTTTCGCAACCAGGGTAGCCTGGTTGTCGGTGGCGTGCTGACGTTGACAAGCGCTTCGCTGGTCACCGGCGGCTCCAGTCGTCTTCTGGCTCAGAACATTGATGCGATCATTGATGGGACCGTGTCCAATGCGGGTGCCTTCGAGGCTGTCGATGCCCTGTCGCTCAGGGCGGTGGGAGGCTTGTCCAACGCCGCAGGCGCGTCCATCAACGGCAAGCAGGTTGCCCTTGATATTCGGTCAGCTTTCCTGAATGTCGGTCAGCTTCTGTCGAGCGGTACTCTGGACGTCATAGTGACCGGATTGCTGGCGAATGCATCAACGATTGCGGCCATGGGTGACCTTTCACTTCAGGCGACGACCGTTGAAAACACCGGCGAACAGGCTCGGATCAGCAGCGGAAGGGATTTGCAGCTTGTCGTTGATGGCAATCTGACCAATGCATTGGGTCAGATTCTGGCAACGCGCAATGGCAAACTGAACATTGGTGGCCTGTTGTCGAACTTGTCGGGCCGCATCGAAAGCGGCGCGGACCTCGACCTGGCCGCTTCGTCGGTGAGAAATGACGCCGCCGCCGACAGCCGGACCGAAGTTACGCGTATCGAAACCCTTGGAGCCGCAACGCTCAGCTTCTTCCTCAATCGTCCAAGCAGTCAGGATTATTTCAGCATCCAGACAGCGGTACGCGACGAGTTTTCAGGCGACGTCGTTACAAAGCAGGCTGGCGTCATTCGGTCTGGTTCCGATCTTTCGATCACCACCAATGCCTTGACCAATCAGCAGGGGCGAATCCTGTCGGCCGGTAACATGAGTGTGCGCGCGTCGACTGTGTACAACGATGCGGTTCAATACACGCTCAACCACTATCGCAATAGCTGGGGCTCAAGCCAGGAATGGCTGCAACCCTTCTACACCCCCACCGATATTGGCTGGTCGACGCATTCCTATAGCGCGGCCGCATTTCGCGATCCTGGCCTTCTGGCCGCAGCGCAGGGCGGTGACATCACGATCGTCATCGCGAAGGGGAATGCACCGGTCTCCAAGACCTATAGCGGTCGTGAGAAATACCGGGAACGTCTGGACCAGGCAGCCAAGCTCAACATCTACAGCTACACCGATGCTGCAAGCCTGCTCGACCTCGCAGCACTCGGTATCGATCCCAACAATATTCCCGATGTTATCGTGATCGGCACACGCTTCACCACACTCGGTGGAGCCTATTATGACTTTCAGGGAAAGACCCTGGTTGGCCAAACCACCGCATCTCTTGGATCGGTCATCAAGGCGAGCGGTGCGCTTGAGCTCAATGCCGCCTCGGTGACCAATCTTGGCACGATTTCCGGGGATACGGTGGCGATTGAAGCCGGCACCCTGCAGAACGGGCAGCCGCTGGTGTCGGCAGTCGACGGCTCTCAATTGGGCGGGCCTGCTGGCCAGGCACTCGGAAACGTGCGTCCGGTCGCAATGACCGTGGACGATGTTGTTGTGCCGCCTCTGTCATTCAATGCGCAGCCGAGCCTGCCCAATGTCTCCGTCAACCGCGCCGACTTCGGCACGCTTGAACGCCTGACCGGATCACATGAGGCGGCGACGCTGCTGGGCAGTGTTTCTGTTCTCGGGCAAAACCTGTCGATCTTCGCCGATCCCGAAGCGGAAGCGCGCGCTTTTTCCGATGCGATGGCTAAAACGACGGGCGGCGCGCTGGTTATCACCGGCAAGACACCTGATGAAATCCGGACTGAGCTTTACAGCAATGCCCTTGCTTTCGCATCGGCCTCCGGTGCGCAATATGGCACGACCCTGACGGAGGCACAGCGCGCGGCGCTTGAGAAGCCGCTTGTCTGGCACGAGACACGGATCGTTGATGGCCGTCAGGTTCTGGTGCCGGTCCTCTACTTGCCACCGAAGGACGAATTGCTGCGCGGCCCACGCGGACCAGGCCTCATTCAGGGCAATGATCTCGTTGTTGAGGTCCAAGGTACGCTTGCCAACACGGGCGCCATGATTGCCCGGGATTTCGCGTCGATTTCAGCCCGCGATATCGTCAATGAACGTCTGGCCGATCTGGCAGCCCTCGAACGTGGCGATACCGACTTTGGCGGCACCTATGGTGGCGTCCTGGGCCGCAGCGACAGTGGTTTGATTTCTGCGGGAAGCCTCTATCTGCAGACGGATGCCAATTTTGCCAATCGCGGTGGTAAGCTTGCCTCTGCCGGTGACCTCAGCATTCGGGTTGGAGGAGATTTCACCAACGAGACGTTGAAGGTCGCTCGTCTTGTCGACAAGTTGGACGGCTGCGAAGGCAAGGCCTGTGGCACGCTGCGCACGGACTGGAGCGTGGCCGAGATTGCTGCCGGCGGTGACCTCACTCTGGTCGCCGACGGCACCTTGACCAACTGGGGTGGCAGCATTGGTGCGGTTGGGGATACTGTTCTGGCCGCAGCCGACGGCATTCATATGCAGACCCTGCAGGATAGCTTCCTGCTGAAGGACGTCAAAGCACGCGGCTTCCTCTCCGGCAGCCATGTGGTCGAACATGCGATCCTGACCCAGGAAGCACAAGCCAAGTCGTTGACCGGCAATCTGTCGATCCTTGCCGGCTACTCTCTGTGTGCAGACGGCAAGCTGTGCGCCGCAGGAGACGGGACAGCCAATGCCGTTCTCAACGGAGCGGTGATCTCCGCCTATGAGGACGTCACCCTTGCGGCTCAGGGCGATGTCACGCTCGGTGCTGTCAGCACCAGCGTCGACAACAAGAACAAGCAGTGGGGTTTTGCCGGCTTGTCCTGGAGCAAGGTCAGGCAGGAATGGAATTCAGTCGACACGCGTGTGACCCGCATCGCCGGTGAAAATGTCGCCATCAATGCTGGTGGCGATATTACCGGTGTGGGCTCGAAGATTGCAGCAGCCAATGACCTGCTTATCCTCGCCGATGGCACGGTGAGCTTCAAGGCTGCCCAGGACCAGCGCTACTTTACCGAGAAGGGCTTCTCGATCGGCCTGACCTTCCCCGGTTCTGCGGGCATTGATGCGGCCTTGAAGGGCGGGAGTGGGCAGGAGGTTCTCACCGGCCTTGCCTCCATCAATCCGTTCACGGCAACGCTTGCCCGGTTGTCGCAATCGGAAAATGGCCTGGGTGCGGCCCTTGCATCGGCCTATGTGACCGTTGGTGGCCTCAATGGACTCAAAGGCGGGCCTGGTGCACTGGGAGCGCTGATCGATCCGACATCGCCCTTTCGTGATACAAGCGGCGCGCTGACCGGTCAGTCGGTCCTGTCCAGTATCGGGATCAACATATCGAGCTGGAAGACGGAGCAACGTTGGTCGGAAAGTGCGCAAGCGCAGCTGTCCGTCGGCAATGACCTTGTGTTGAAAGCCGGCCTTGATGTGGTTCTCGCGGGTGGCACGCAGCTGGTGGCCAGAGGCGATGCCTTGGTCAAGGCGGAGCGGGACGTCATCCTTGCTGCTTTGGCCGACTATGCCGATACCAAGGCGCGCTCCTTCAGCCTGTCGATCAAACCGCTGGCGCTTGAAGTGGGCGTCAGCGCCAGCCGTCAGAACGGCGAGACAACCAGCTACAGCAATGCCGCGATCGTGGCAGGCGGCACAGTGGATGTGACGGCCGGCCGTGACCTGATGCTGGCTGGCGGCAACATCGAAGGCAAGATCGCGGAGATCATGGTCGGGCGTGACCTGACGATCGCCAGTCTCCAGGATACCAACACCTATCGCGAAAAGACCTTCGGCGCTTCGATCAGTCTGACGCCGGCTGGCATCGGCGGCTCGCTGACAGCGGGCAAGACCACGGGCGATTATGCCAATGTGGCGCAGCAGAGTGGCATCTCGGCCGGGAGTGGTGGCTTTGACATCACGGTCGGCGGCAAGGTCGACCTGATTGGTGGGGCAATTGTCTCGGAAGCGCCGGCGGACAAAAACGCGCTTTCGGCCCGCGAGATCACCTTCCGCGATCTCGAGAATACATCGAAGGCGCAGACGGGTGGTTTTGGCGTCAGCCTGACACCGGGTGGTATTGCCTCCCCGATCGTCAGCCAACCGGCAACGACGTCGGAAAGTGGCGCGGTGCGCTCGACGATCTCGCCGGCCATCTTGTCTCTGAGTGGCCAGAGCCAGGATCTCGCCAGCCTCAACCGCGATCCGGCCCTTGCCAACACCCAGGTCGGCGCCTTCGACATCGAGGCGCTGCAACAGAAGCAGCGCGATGCGGCGATCATCAGCCAGGCGCTGAACCTGGCGGTTGGCGACATCTCCCAGCAACTTGGTTTTGCCGAAGGATCTGCGGAAAAGGTTGCCCTGCATGCAGCCGTCGGTGCGCTGGTCTCGCAACTGGCTGGCGGTTCTGCTGGCGCCGGTGCTTTGGCAGGAGGCATCAGCGAAGTTGCCAATGGCTTGTTGCAGCAGGTCTTGAAGGCCAATCCCAATCTCACACCGGACCAGCGCAGCGCGATTAGCCAATGGGCTGCCGTCGTCGTGGGTACCGTTGTCGGCGGGCAGGCTGGAGCGGCTGCGGCGCTTGACAACGTCAATCACAACTTCCTGACGCACCAGCAACGTGACGAACTCGAAGCGGCACTAAAGGCCTGTGAAGCGCAGAGTGATGCAACCGCCTGCAAGGAGGCCGTGTCCGAGTATTACATCGCAAAGGATTTTGAGAAGGAGGCGGAGCTCGACCTCTGCCAAACGACCGCCTGCCTGAAGCGTGTTCTGGGAGACCTGTATGGCAACGCGCAATTTGCCTACAACGATGTCCTGGCGTTGCAGGAGTTGGGCGTCAGCGAGGTTCTTGCCCAGCGCATGCTCGCCTATCAGGTTCAGGAGCGCTGGCTGTCGGGGGATGCGTCACCCTTCGAACAGCGGATCGCGGATGTCGCCGCCGGAGTCGCGTATTGCGAGGCAACCGGCGGATCGACCGGTTGCTACACCACAGGACCGTTGCTCAAATACGCCTCGGAGGCTGTCACCGAACTCGTCTACATGATGCTGGGGGCAGTATCGGCGGGCAAGGGGACCGGCGGGCAGCCCAAGCCAGGTGGAAACGCAGGCACTGGTGGCGGTGCCACAGAGACAGCGGCGCTGCGTTACAACAGCAAGGGGTTGAACGCGGATTTCTATGATGAAGCGGGCAATCAAACCCATTGGCGCAACCCGCTGACCAACCAAGTTGAACCGATCCCGCAAGGTGTCAAACTCCATCAGGATCACATTTATCCGAAAGCCGAAATCGGAAGGTTGAAAGGGTTTACCCAACTAACCCCAACACAACAGAATGCAATCCTGAAAGACCCGCTTAACCTGCAACCGATGAACGGCTCGATGAATTGCTCCAAGAGCAATTGTGTGATGGATGGCAGCAAACCATGGTTGACTTACAAAGGTCAGGCGTTGAACCCTGACTATCAGAAATGGTTAGGGAGCGCGCAAGAGCAGACGCGAAGAGCTTTGACGGACAAAATAGAGGCACTGCTTCAACAGCGACCTTAACGACGAGGAGACAGGACGTGCCGATACAATACCAGACTGTCACACAGGCAGAATTCCTGGCGGAAGCCAGCGCTGATGGCGTGTGGACAAGGGCGCAGGAT
>NZ_AHZC01000084.1 GCF_000247475.1 Rhizobium sp. PDO1-076
GGTCCTCATCTCGATATCTCCAGAGAATTTTTGTCACAGATGGCTAGCGGAGCACCGCTGCGTCGACTATTTACAAACATGAGGCAGTACGCGGCTGCCTTGGGGCGTGGAAACCCCTGCAAGCGACTGGTGCTGATCGAAACAGCACCGAACTCTCTGACCTTTCGGGTCGGGGAGCCTGTGGCGTATGTCCAGGTTCCCCGGAACTAAAGGCCACGGGGCTGTCTTGCACGGTTTCCAACTCCCCGATCATTCGGAAGTTTAGTGAGTTTCGCGGGGGCGTACCGCGACAAACTCTCATTCCGGGGGAGTGACCGATGCAGGACCAAAAGGTAGCGCCGACCCTTTTCAAGTCTGGCGATTGCCGCACGATTTCTCACCAGAACAAGTCTTGGGGCCTGGTACAGGCCGACCTCGTGCGGCGGACGGGGCTTGGCAGGGAAGAGACGAACACCACGTCTACCCGGCACCTCATTCTCCTCAATCTGAAGGGAAATTCGGAGCGTGGCGAGTATTTTCTGGATGCCAAGCCTGCCGCCTTTGTCCCTAGAAAGCCTGGTGCAGTCCTCTTTATTCCTGCCGGATGTAGCTGGAGTGGGTGGGAAGTCGGTGACTCGACGGCCGCCTATCTTTCAATTTCAGTGGACCGGGCGTTCGTCACCAAACTTTTTGACCAAACTCTATCGAGCGCCCCACCGTCGCTTTCGCCTGATCTCGGTTGTGAGGATCCTGTAATCATGAACGCCGCTCGTGGAATAGGGGCGGAGATCCATGAGCGATACCCCCTGAGCACCCTCCTCGTCGAAAGCTATGCAGCGACAATTTTCGCTCAGCTGGTGCGAAAGCAGAAATATGCTCCACCTGTTCGCAAGGGCGGTTTGGCATCGGCGAACCTAAGCCGCGTCCTCCAGCGAATTGAGGATGATCTGCCCACCCGCCTCTCCCTTGAACACCTTGCGGCACTTGTCGGTCTGAGCATTCCCCACTTCTGCCGGGCATTCAAGCAGACGCTTGGATGTCCACCACACGCTTTCATCATTCGTCGCCGCGTCGAAAGGGCGAAGGAGTATTTGCGGCACTCACCTATGACTGTCACCGACGTAGCGTTGGTATGCGGCTTTTCAAGTTCAAGTCACTTTTCAAACGCCTTTCGGCGGGAGGTTGGAACGACACCCGTCGGATACCGTGATTCCTGGCAAGGCAAATCAGGAGAGTGATTTAATGATCAGATCATGCGGTTGTATCAAACCGCTGCAAGCGCGAGCGGTTTAGGCATTGCATCCTCGGCAAACCACAGCCGAGGGATTTTCCAGTGAACACCAAACTTGCCGCCGGAGATTTCGAACCGGCTCGATCCGACGTGATGGCGGCTGCGCTCTGCGTCGTCGGCCTGAAGAAGCGCTTCGGCCATCTCGAGGTCATAAAGGGGCTGTCGCTTTGTGCTCAGCGGGGCGATGTCATCTCCATCCTCGGCAGCAGCGGTTCAGGAAAGAGTACATTCCTGCGCTGTCTAAATTTTTTAGAGCAGTCAAATGGGGGTGAGATCTGGGTCTCTGGGCGGCATATAAAAATGCGGAGCGGGTTGACCGGCCAGAGAGAAGTCAACGAGCTTCGCACGAAGCTTGGAATGGTGTTCCAGAGTTTCAATCTCTGGTCACACAAGACCGTTCTCGAAAACATCATCGAAGCTCCCATTCACGTTCTCGGTATCTCCAAACGTGAAGCCTGCCTTCGGGCGGAAGAATTGCTGCTAAAGGTCGGCTTAGCCGACAAACATCATGCCTATCCCCCGCACCTTTCCGGCGGCCAGCAACAACGCATTGCCATTGCGCGGGCCCTGGCTATGAACCCTGAAATCCTGCTTTTCGACGAGCCGACCTCGGCCCTCGACCCGGAATTGGTCGGTGAGGTCCTGAAGGTCATTCGCTCGCTTGCCGACGAAGGGCGCACAATGCTGATCGTAACGCACGAACTCGGCTTCGCGCGCCAGGTATCCAACCGCGTCGTTTTCCTCCATCAAGGTCGGATTGAAGAGGAGGGGAGTCCTGACGAGCTGTTCGACCATCCATCTTCCCCGCGCTTCCGGCAATTCTTATCGGCTCAGGGGGAGGGGTTCCGGCAATGATGGACTTGCAGGGCTTCGGCGATCAAATCGCAACCGGAGCAATGACCACCCTCCGGGTAGCCGTCACCAACCTGGCACTCGGAATAGGCGTCGGTCTTTGCGGGGCCATGGCGAAACTGAGCCATTACCGTGGGCTAAACCGGCTTGCTGGTGGATATACGACGATTATTCGCGGCGTTCCCGAACTACTCATCATTCTGATCCTCTACTTTGGCGGCACCGTCGCATTGACAGCGTTTTTCGGCAGGTATGTCGAGGTCGATGCGTTCGCCGCCGGCGTTTTTTCGCTGACCATCGTTTTCGGAGCATACGCGACCGAGGTGTTTAGGGCTGCAATTCTGGCGGTGCCTGCGGGGCAAATTGAGGCGGCCAATGCCCTTGGACTCGCGAGGATCCTCGTGTGGCGACTTGTCATCGTCCCGCAAATGTGGCGGTACGCGCTGCCAGGCATTGGCAACCTGTGGCTGACCTTGTTGAAGGACACTGCGTTGATCTCCGTCGTGGGGCTCGAGGACTTGATGCGCAAGACCAGCGTCGCTGCCGGCTCCACCCATGACCCGTTGACCTTCTATTTGATCGCGGCTGGTCTCTATCTGTCGTTCACGTCTGTTTCCCTGGTCGGTCTGGCGTTGCTCGAATGGCATGCCAATCGCGGCGTGCGTTTCGCAAAGTGAGGAACCGGCTATGAACTGGTATCTGATTGTCGACGTTCTCCCGCTTCTGCTGGACGGGGCGATCCTCACAGCGCAATTGACGATCGCCTCCATAGCGCTCGGCTTTTTTTTCGCGTTGCCACTCGCACTACTGCGAGCGTCCTCTTCACCTTGGCTCTCTCAGCCCGTTCTTCTTTACACTTTCGCATTTCGCGGAACGCCCCTGCTCGTGCAGCTTTTCCTGATCTACTACGGCGCCGGGCAAGTCGAGTGGGTGCGGTCAAGCTTTGCATGGAGCATCCTGAGGGAACCTTACTGGTGCGCGCTCATCGCGTTTTCCCTCAACAACGCTGCCTACACGACTGAGATCCTGAGCGGGGGCATCCGAGCGGTTCCCTCTGGCGAAATCGAGGCAGCGAAAGCGCTTGGGATGTCGTATGCGCTGCGAACACGACGCGTCGTCCTGCCCGTCGCGTTCAGGCTCTCCCTTCCGGCCTATGCCAATGAAGTGGTCTTGATGCTGAAGGCCAGTTCTCTCGCCAGCACCATCACTCTCATGGAGCTTACTGGCACCGCCCGAAAGATCGCGGCGCAGACTTTTTCTCCATACGAGGTCTTCGTTTCTGCTGCCCTCATCTATCTCGGTATTACGACTCTGATCGTCCATGTGTTCTCGCGCCTGGAACGGCGTATGGCAATCCACAAGGGCCGGACGCAAGCTGTTGATGACGTGCAAGCAAGCGCCGTAGAGCAGGCTGTGCCAGGGCGGCAGGTGGAGCGATGACAACGGTTCTCATTTCGTCAGCTGAACCGCACGCTCCAAGGTTCACCTCTGCCGCTACGATGCGGGGGAGCTGGTACGAGATCGATCTCGATGCAATTCGGCACAACTATCGGCAGCTTCGGGGCCATCTCCCCCCGAACGTGAAAGTATACGCCTGCTTGAAACGGAATGGATACGGGTGCGGTGCCGGTACGGTTGCTGGCATTTTGACCAGAGAAGGCGTCGATGGTTTCGCTGTTGCTTCCTTGCTTGATGCTGTAGCGATCCGCGATGCGGGCTTAGGGCTTCCAATTCTCCTCTATCCAGGCGCCTTGCCCACAGCCGCGCCCACGATAGAGGCGCTCGATCTAACCATCAGCGTGTCAAGCATTGACGAGCTGAACCTGTGGTGCGCCGCCATGAAGAAAACGCGAGCGTTCATCAAGGTTGATCTCGGTTTCTTTCGTGCGGGTGCCACACCGCAAGAGGTAGGTCGACTACTTTTGGTAGCGAATGCGCACGCGGATGTGCAAGTAGAAGGTATCTACGCTCACATGAGCGAACTACCAACGTCGAAGCCCTCTGATGCATCAGATCAACTCGCTCGCATGCATGCAGTCTTACAGCATGCGAGGGCTCTCGGTGTACGGCCGGCAGTTGCTATGATGTCGAGCACCGAAGGGGTGCTGAGCCACCCTGAGATGGATTTCGACGCGGTCGATCCGGGGGCGTTATTCGTTGGCCTTCCGGAGTCCGATACGCCTGCCCGTCCGGTAATGCTCCGGCATGCCCTAAAAGCAATCTCAACCAGCTTGATTGCGGTGAAGCGTCTCGATGGGTCGCTCGGGCCGCTGCCTGACATTCCCGGATTTAAAGCCGGGATGAGCCTCGGAGTGCTCGGCATGGGGTGGGGCGACGGCTTTCCACGGCACGTGCCAACCGGCGCCGAAGCCATCGTTGGTGGAAAGCGAGTCCGGCTGTTACCTCCGGCCCATTTGGAGCACCTACGTATCGATCTGACCGCCGTACCAGAGGCTCGCTTTGGGGATCAGGTCGTCCTGCTGGGCCGCCAGGGCGATCAGATCATTACCCACGAGGAAGTTGCCGGCCTGTGGGGCACAGACATGGTCGGCCTCTACGGCCAGCTACGGGATCATATCCCGAGAATCTATGCCGGAAACCACAACACAAACTCAAGTGAGGAACATAGATGAGCACGTTCAAAGTGATACTGCATTTCATTCTCGCCGTCGTAATTGTCAGCCAGGCCCATGCGCAAGATAAAAAGCCGATCAAGATTGCAACGGAAGGGGCATTTCCGCCCTGGAACGCGGTCGATACGTCTGGAAAACCGGTGGGATTTGACATTGATGTCGGCAAGGCGCTCTGCGAGCGCGCGAAACTCGAATGCGAGTTTATCACACAGGCGTGGGATGGGATCATTCCGGCCCTGAGCGTGGGGAAATACGATGCGATCATGGCTGGCATGTCTATCACTGAGAAAAGAAAGCAGATTATCGCCTTCTCAGAACCCTACGCGCTGACATCCAATTATTTCGTCGTTGGCAAGTCGCTCGATCTCCCCGCTATGGATAACAACGTGAAGATCGATCTCTCTTCCGGAAATCAGCGCGAGGCGAGCGCTTTGCAGGCCCTGAAGGAAAATCTGGAGGGGAAGGTGATCGGTGTGCAGGGTTCGACGAACGCTGAAGCATTCGTTCGGGAGTACTTCGGGACTTCAGTCGAAGTCCGCACCTATGACAAGCAGGACAATCTCAATCTTGATCTGGTTTTGGGCCGTATCGATGGCGGCTTGGCCGACTATTCCGTTTGGAAAGTGTTTTTGGAGTCGAAGGACGGTGCCGCTGCGGCGCTCTACGGCCCGCGCATTTCCGGCGGTGTATTTGGTCCCGGTGTAGGTATCGGTCTACAAAAACGGGACAAGGAGCTCGCTGTTAGATTCAATGACGCAATTGAAGCGATAACAAAGGACGGCACGCTGAAAGAAATAAGCCTCAAATGGTTTGGAGTCGATCTTGTTTCGCGGTGACAACAGAGAGCGCTCGTGTGGAGAAGCTCATCCAACTGCATCATGCCTGCGCTTCAGGGTAGGGGATCACCCTCTTTCCTGCAAATGAGCCATGAACACCTCGGCAGGTGTCTTGTAGCCTAGGCATTTACGGGGTTGAGTTGGCACGCGCGCTGTTTGCCATGCATGAAGAGGAATATCGCGATCTACTCGCTCAAATCAAAACAGTCGATGAAAAGCTGATGGCTTGCATCGCGCTGATGAATGCAGCAAACGCTTGGCGGAGATACCTGGTGTCGGCCCGATCGGCGCCTCGCTTTTGATGATGAAAACGACTGATCCGAAGATGTTTAAGTCGGGGCGTGATTTTGCCGCCTGGATCGGTCTGACGCCAAGAGATCATTCGACCGCCGGAAAAGTGAGGCTTGGCGTGAGAGCTGATGTTGTGGACGGCCCCACCCCCTGAGTTTGTGGCAAAGTGTGGTCGTTTTGAAACGCTCACATGAGGAGAGCCGTCCATGGAAACGATTGCCACGATAGGCCTTGATTTGGCGAAGAACGTTTTTCAGGTGCACTGTGTTGATAGTGTCGGGAATGTCGTCATTAGACGCCAACTTCGGCGAGGTGAAGTTTTGAAGTTCTTCACCAGGGTTCCTGGCGTGCCTGATCGGCATGGAGGCATGTGGCACCGCTCATCACTGGGGTCGAGAACTGTTAAAGCTTGGCCATGATGTCAAGCTCATGCCGCCCGCGTATGTTAAGCCGTATGTCAAACGCGGCAAAACGGATGCAGCCGATGCGGAGGCGATCGCGGAAGCTGTGACGCGCCCAACGATGCGGTTTGTTGCGGTCAAATCCGTTGAGCAACAGGCTGTCCTGATGCTTCATAAGGCCCGAGACCTGTTGGTGCGTCAAAAGACAATGCTAATCAATGCATTGCGGGCACATCTCGCCGAGCTTGGAATTGTAGCTGCGCGTGGTCCCGCAGGGGTGAACACGGTGCTCGAGGTCTTGCACACGACCCAGGATAATCTGCCCCATGCCGCTGCCCAAGCTCTGAAAGGCCTGGCTGATCAATTGAACAGCGTGAGAATTGAGATCGATAGAATTGAAACCGAGATTAAAGAATGGCATCGCATTAGTGAAGCCAGTCAGCGCCTTGCGACAATCCCAGGCATCGGCCCCATAACCGCCAGCGCGATCGTTGCGACCGTTCCGGATGCGACACTCTTCAAGTCATCGCGCCAATTTGCTGCTTGGCTCGGTTTGACGCCAAAATCGCATAGCGGCGGCGGCAAGGAGCGGTTCGTCGGCATCAGCAAACAGGGCGACGGTTATCTTCGCCGGCTTCTGGTTCTTGGGGCGACAGCGGTCACCCGGTTTACTCGCCAAGGCCACGGCATCAAAGTTTGGGCATCCAAACTGCTCGATCGCAAACCGAGTAGGTTGGTAACCGTGGCGCTGGCCAACAAAATGGCGAGGATTGTCTGGGCCTTGCTGATCCGAAAGCAATCCTACTGCATGCCGGCGGCTGTGTGATACCTATCCACTGCCGAACACCCTTTCTCGCAGTGGTTTGCATGAGGACTGAGTAGTGATGACGAACCGGTCGAACCGGGGATTGGGACAACCCTTCCGAGCCAAGGGCCTCGTGCGCGTAGAGCTGATTGGGATCCAATCTGCGGACTTCATCAAGGCCCGCGGCCGTGTGTGCGCCGCATATGGAGGCCGGACACATGGCTGCGCCCGACCGCACCGAAATCTTACTTTTTTCACTTGCAAAAACGGGGCCGTCCACACAT
>NZ_AHZC01000083.1 GCF_000247475.1 Rhizobium sp. PDO1-076
CGGCAGGCCATCCCCGCCGGCCATGCACGTTTGGATAGTCGCCGCTGGCGTATTTTTCGGCTGGGTCGAAGGCGGTAACCCAGATGTGCTTCTTGGCGAAACCGCCACGCTGGGCAACAGTCGAACCTTCCTGCGCCAGCATTAGCGGGCTGGGCATGACCACCATCTTGTAACCCGGCGCCTTGCCGACAGAGTTCGTCACATTGGGGTTCTGCACCTTCCAGTAACGGCCTGTCTCACCGCTGGCGATGGCCGGTGAATCCAGTTCGCGTTTCAGAAGCTTGGTCTTCGTGTCGAAGACATTGCCATACGGATTGTCGTCGCCCCAGGGACGCGGCACGAATTCATGCTCGGTCACGGTATTGCCGCCGCCGTCGACATCCATGTGCAGACGGGCATTAAAGAAATGCTGGTGGGTCGGACCGCCGAGATTGTCGTCGACCATGCCGCCCCATTGATAGGTCTCACCGGGGGCTACCGCCGCCGTTTGGATGATGCCTGTGAGCTTGGCTTCGAGCTGGATCGTACCATCCTGGTAGAGATACCAGTAGAAGCCATAGTCATAATTGCCGACGGTGGCGAAGAAGGAAATGACAAGACGGCGCGAGCGGCGGACCTCGAAAATTCCGTTGCGGAATTCATAGTGTTTCCAGAGGATGCCGTAGTCCTCCTCATGCATGCAGATGGCATTCTTCATCACTGTCGGCTGGCCGAAGTCATCGGCCGAAGGCACGTCGAAATAATGGATATGGCCAAGGCAGTCGCAGCCAAGTTCCAGGCAATTGGCGAGGCGGCCGAGACCGTATTCGCCGGCATCGAAGGCACTTTTCCAAAAATGGTTGGCGGTCGGATCGGCATAGGGCACGACCATTTCCGTGACCGAGGCGCGGAAGACGATTGGACGATGTTTGCCGCCGTCCTTGATTCCGAGTTCATGCAGGACAAGGCCTTCGCGCGGGGTGAAGCCGACACGGAACGACCAGTTCTGCCACTCGACCTTCCAGCCGTCGACGCTAAAGCTTGGGCCGTCCGGCTGGACGATGTTGAGCGGCTTCACGTCCTTGCGCGTTTCCGGGAAAGCTTCCTTGCCGTAATTGCGCTTCTTCTTCGGCACCGGAATGATCTTCTCGTCATCGACCAGATCGACCACCTGGTTCTTGACTAGGTCGACTACGGCGACGACGCCTTCGATCGGATGGGCATAACCGTTGTCGCGTTCATCCTCGCGCCAGTAGGACACGGCGCGCACGATGCGCTGGCCCTTTTCGAACTCGAGGCCGAAATAGCCGGAGGAGAAGGGGTCGATCTGGACGAGCGGGATGTCGGCATCCGTGATGCCGCGCTTCTTGACGGCCGCGATCCAGCGCGGGTCGGACTTGACGGTCGCCTCGACTGTCTCGAATTCGCAGAGCATGACGGGCGGCTGGCCATAGGGCATCTGGTCGAGCGGCATGCGGGTGAAGGCTGTGACGGTTGCCGTGGTCAGGTCGACAATACCCTCGAAGGTTTCGCCATTGCTGATGTCGAGTGCCAGCAGGAAGGCGAGACGCGGCAGCGGCTTGCCGTTACGGAATGCCAGCATGTCGGTCTTGGTTGGCTCTTCCAGCCGGATGATCGGAAAACGGATGGTCGCGGCAAGTGCCTTGTCCTGCTTGAGGATGGCAACGGCTGCACCGATTTCCGTGAGGCTCAACGGGTCGAGCGGATGGGTTTTGACGACAACGGCGTCCATGGTTTTCACCTCATTCTGAAGGGGCATTTGGGCAAGGCTTGGTGGCTTGGTGGCTTGTTGGCCCGGTGGCTTGAACGGGCGCCGCCGATTGCGGCGCCCTTTGCATTAACTGCTTTATCGACCTGCCTGGCTTGCGCAGATCTCGGTCAGCATGGCTTCGCCATGGATGCAGAAGATCTGGCAGAAAGCATGGGCTTCGGTCGCGACCACCAAGGTGAGGGCGGTCAGCATGGCCAGAGAAAGTGCTAGCATACGGTCAGCCGGATTGAGGCTTGCGATCGTGGTCATTCGAATACCTTTCCGAGCGACGCATAGAGCATGGGCTTCTGCTTCTTGATCTGCATGGCAAAGGCCGCGCCGATCAAGCCGATGAGCACGATCAGATAGGGGAAGGATTTGACGATCAGGCTCTCGCTGCCAGAGAGCAGCGACAGGTTGGAAATCACCAGGAACAGCGCACCGAGCAATCCGACAAGGCCAAGCGCTGGCGCAAGCAAGGTCGTCCAGATGCCGTGGCTTGTCGGCGTCTTGCGGAAGAACATGATGATGGCGACAGAGACCAGAACCTGTACGGCGAGGATACCAATGACCGCCAGTGCGGACATCCAGGAGAACACGACCGTATAGGGGTCGGCACCGGCGAGGATGAAGAGCACCAGAACCAAGGCGGCAATAGCGCTCTGGACAAGGCCGGCGACATAGGGCGAGCCATGCATCGGATGCACCTTGCCGAGCACCTTGAAGGCAAGGCCTTCGCGACCGAGCGCGAAGAAATAGCGGTTCAACGTGTTGTGGAAGGACAAGACGCAGGCAAACAGGCTGGTGATCAGCAGGATGTTCATCACCTGGCTCGCCCAGGCGCCGAGCACGGTGTCCGTGGCGATGAAATAGAAGCTTTCAAGACCGGCGACCGCGGTTTCCTGGACCTTGCTCGGTCCATAGAACTGGGTGATCGCCCAGGTCGAGAAGGCGTAGAACAGGGTGATCAGCAGCACGGCGACATAGGTGGCGCGCGGAATGGTCTTTTCCGGGTTCTCAGCTTCTTCGCCAAAGATTGCGGTCGCTTCAAAGCCGATGAAGGAACCGACGACAAAGACCAGTGCCACGCCGACACCCGGGGCAAAGACGGCCGATGGCGAAAACGACGAGAGACTGAAGCCCTCAGGTCCGCCGCCAGCCATTACGATGCCGATATCGAGCAGCAGCAGGATGGCGATTTCGGCGATCATGCAGACACCAAGGATGGCGCCGGAAAAGGCGATGTTGCGTTGGCCGCAGACGAGCACAACGATCAGGGCTGCAAATGCCCAGGCCCACCAGAGCAGATCAAGTCCGAGCGGCGCGATTGCGCCGGCCATGAACACGCCGAACAGGCCATAGATCGCGACCTGCACCGCCGAATAGGTGACGAGCGCCATCAGGGCACCGCCGACACCGGCCGGCTTGCCAATGCCGTGGGTGATGTAGGTGTAGAAGGCTCCCGCACCGCCGACATGGCGGCTCATGGCGGTGAATCCGACCGAAAACAGCAGATAGAGCAGACCGGCGAGCACGAAGGCGCCGGGAACGCCAGCACCGTTGCCGAAGGCGAAGGCTGCCGGAGAGGCGCCGACCACGGCAGTCAACGGTGCCGCAGCAGCAACGACGAAAAAGACGATATGGGCAAGGCCGACGGAATTCTTCGCCAACCTGTCCGTGGGACCGGCCATATTTGTATCCAGTGTCATGGGAACCCCTGTTGTGTTTTGATTTTCATCAAGAGGGTAGGCGCGGCAATTTGGCCCCGATATTGCAACTCATGCCAATGAATCGATAATTCACGCCATGGCCAAGGTCGAGGACGCTAAAGATGGCATCTGCACCGCAAATAATCAGCACTACGCCTGCAATTGCATCCATTCGCGCCTCGGTTCTGACGCCGCTGGTGCAACAGATCGACCGACGTTCCGGAAAGACAGACCTCCTGCTCGCCGCGCACGGCATTCTCAGGTCCCAGCTCGACGATCCTTATGCGATGGTGCCGATGGCGCGCTATGTGGCGATCTTCGAGGATGCTGCCCTGATCGCCAACGAGCCGACGCTCGGCGCTCGCATGGGCACCTTGTTCAAGCCGAGCGATATTGGGCCGATCGGCATCCTGTTTTCGATCTCGCCGACCATCCGTGCCGGCTTCGAGCGGTTGGCGAAATACGTCAATACGGTGCAGAGCGCGACCAGTTCGGGCGTGTTCGAGGAAGACGGCAATCTGGTCTGGAGCTACCGCCTCGAGGATGCGGGGATGTGGCCGCGTCGGCAGGATAGTGAATTCACCGTCGCCGCCTCGTGTCAACTGGTGCGCAGTTGCTTTGCCAAGAGCTGGCGGCCAATCGAGGTGCATTTCGAACATGTCGCGCCACGGGATCGTTCGATGCTCGAGCGCCTTATTCGCGCGCCACTCCGGTTTGGGGAAGCCGCCAACCGTATCATCGTCTCAGGTGCCGATGCCGCGCGGGTTTATCGTCACGAGGATGCCGATCTCGCCGCCGTCCTGGAACGGCATGTCTCCGAACTTGCCGGCAAGACCATCACACCGGATACGGTGACGGAAAAGGTCCGCTCCTTGGTTGGCATTTATCTCGGCCACAAGCCGATCACGCTGCCAGCCATTGCCGCTGAACTGAAAATCTCGGTGCGCACCCTGCAACGGCGGCTTGCCGACGAAGACACGTCCTTGCGCGATCTGGTCCGCAGCTACCGCCAGACCATCGCCTCCACACAACTCGCTGCCCATATCCAGAAATCACGGATCGCCGAAGTGCTCGGCTATGCCGATTCTACCGTCCTATGGCGGGCACAGCGGGGATGGGCGCAATCCTCCGGTTCTCCGACGGACAGAAACCCGCGTTGAAACCGTCCACTCGATGGTGGCCATGTCCGGCGATTGCTGCGGCCACAAGCCAGCTGAGGCGCAACCTTGTGGCAGTTACCGGGCGCAGCAAGGAGCAGCGTCTCATTTGGCTGAAATTCGAAGCTTGAACGCGGTTGATGCTGGATATGCTTCGCCCGCTTTGTTGTGCCGCACACTCCATGCCGAACTGCTTGCCTACCAGACGGCGCTCCAGAACGTGCTTGCCGCCATGTAGATGATAATCAAAGAACCCGGCGTCCACAGTGCCGCGCGGATGTCATGAATCTGGGCGGTGTAATAGGCGAGGAAGTGCAGCATGCGGGTGACGACATAAGCGTAGAAAAGGAACTGCGCGAGGAACGCTGACGGCGCTGTCGTTACGTAAAGAAGACCGGACACTAGGAAATAAGGCAAATTTTCGAGATCATTGAGCTGAATGCGGCGGATGCGTTCAACTCGATCATTGGGAGCCAGTTGCGCATCGTTCGGTCTCGGGTTGACCAGAGTCTTTTTCAAGTCCTCCGGATTTCGAAAGCCGCCATTTTCAGCCGTCATGCGGATTACCGTAAGCCAAGACATTGCAACCCCTTTCAGGATCATCAATGTAGCTGCGATAGAATAGGCTGCAAACACAGGGTTGCTCAGGCTCAAATGGTCCATCTGAAATCCCCCAGGAACGATTTTTCTGAATGAGTTGGCTATATTACTACTGTGTCTCCAAGTATCTTATGAATTTCAAACTGCTATTCAACATGTACGATGTTGACACACGGGTGGCCGGAAGCGCTCGTGCATCAAAGCGGTGGCGAAGCGCTGGGGGCGATCGCGCGGGAGACGTAAGCGCCTCATGAACTGAGCGGTCGATCTGGTTGAATGCGGCCATACGAGCCGTGGCGAAATAGCGGCCACGCTCCTCAACAAATACAAGGCCTCGATAATCCCGGCGGCTGATCGATGCCGAGGCGTGCAGCACAGCGTTGACATAAGATCATTGAACCATCGATGAGCGCTGTCGTGCCAGGTATGATCCTCGTCGATCGGCGTCACCTACTGTTCTTCCGTCATTGACGATGGTTTTGCCGCGCAAGAGGAGGCGAACGGGCCAGCCACGGATGTCGAGACCCTCATAGGGCGTATAGTCTGCACCATGTTTCAGCATGGCGTTTGTCAATGTGACGCTTCTGTTCGGGTCCCAGAGTGCGATGTCGGCGTCAGCGCCGATCGCAATCGTGCCTTTCCTGGGATAAAGGCCGTAGAGTTTGGCATGATTCGTCGATGTCAGGGCGACAAACCGGTTGATGTCGAGACGCCCCTTCATGACACCTTCGGAAAACAGGATCGGCAGGCGGGTGGCAACACCTGGAATGCCGTTTGGTATCCAGCGGAAATGGCGCTTGCCCTTCTCGTTCAGCTTTCCCTGCGGATCGTCGAAGCGAAAGGGGCAATGGTCGGACGAGAACAGGTCGAAGACACCCTGTTCAAGGCCTTGCCAACAGGCGTCCTGGCTTGCCTTGTCGCGTGGGGGAGGTGAGCAGACATATTTTGCGCCTTCCAGCGCATCCTGGTCGAGATCGTCGGCCGTCAGCACCAGGTATTGCGGACAGGTTTCGCCGGCGATCTTCTGTCCGCGTTCACGAGCGCGCCGGATCTCTTCCATCGCCTCGCGGTTGGAGACATGCACGATGACGATCGGCACGTCGACGATCTCCGCGAGAGACAGCGCCCGGTGCGTTGCTTCCCGTTCGGCAGCAACGGGACGCGTTGTGGCATGGAATTTCGGCGCGAACTTTCCCTCTTCCTCATGGCGTCCGATCAGGTAGCGGATCGCATCCTCGTTCTCGCAATGGACCATCACCAGCGCGCCGGTGCGTCTTGCTGCGTCGAGGGTTGCGAGGATCTCGTCATCACGCAAGCGAAGCCCCTCATAGGTCATGAAGATCTTCAGCGAGGTGTAGCCGTCCTCGACCAAAGCGGGCAGCTCCTGGCCGAGCACTTCGGCTGTCGGATCGGTGATGACAAGATGGAACGACACGTCAACATGGCATTTGCCGTCCGCCTTGGCGTGATAGACTTTCAGGGCCTCGCGCAGCGACTGTCCCTTCTCCTGCATGCAGAAGGCGAGAACCGTGCTGTTGCCGCCGATCGCCGCCGAGCGGGTGCCGCTGTCGAAATCGTCGGCCATGACGATCCCGTCTCCCGAGGGCTGGTCGAGATGCACGTGGCTGTCAATGCCACCCGGCATTACAAACAGACCCGTGGCGTCGATGATCTCGTCCGCGTCCGTCAGACCCAGGGCGAGTGCCGCGACCTTTCCATCCTTGATGCCGACATCGGCGAGGAATGTGTCGCTTGCCGTTACCACCGTTCCATGCCGGATCACCGTATCGAAGCGCATCGCCCGTCTCCTTTCCTGCTCGTGTTCAGCTCGCCTTCGCAAGCCCGGCCTCTCCGGCCAGGATACGGTCGAGCGCCGCAGTGAAGCGATCCACTTCTTCGATCGTGTTGTAATGCACCATCGAGACGCGCAGCATGCCGCCCTGGTCGGTCAGGCCGAGATATTCCGCCAGCCGGCGCGAATGGAAGTCGCCGAAGCGCATGGCGATCCTATCGGCATCCATTGCCTTGCAGAGGTCTGCGGCCTCGCGGCCGTCGAAGCGAAACGCAATCGTCGGCACGCGGTTGCCGTCCCGGTTGATCGACTGACCGATGATCTGGCAGTCGTTGCGCGACCGCAGATAGTCGAGCAACCGCTCCGTCAATGCATTTTCCTGCTCGGCAATTGCGGCAAATGCCGCCTCGATCTTCTGCCGGATTCCGTTCCCTTTTCACCCGCCTGTT
>NZ_AHZC01000082.1 GCF_000247475.1 Rhizobium sp. PDO1-076
TGCTGCGGTTTCAAAGGTATCCGTCTTCTGACGCAGGTCACGATGCTCGGCTGGGGTGCATATCTTTCGATCAGAGGTGAACTCACCGGTGGCATGGTCATCGCCTCCTCGATCATTGCCGGGCGTGCGCTGGCGCCGATCGAAGGTGCGATCGAAGGATGGAACCAGTTCAGCCAGTCGCGCGCTGCCTATGGGCGGATCGCCGCGCTGCTGAAAGCCTCACCGCTCAATTTCGAACGGCTCAATCTGCCGAAACCCGAGGGGCGGCTTGACGTGGAGCGGCTGCTCTATGTGCCGCAGGGCACTAAGCGGGTCGTGCTGAACGGGATTTCGTTTGCTCTCCAGCCAGGCGATTCGCTTGCCGTCATCGGCAATTCCGGCGCGGGAAAGACCACGCTCGGCAAGATGCTGGTCGGCTCGATCCTGCCGACATCGGGAAATGTGCGGCTGGACCTGATGGACCTTCGCAACTGGGACCAGCGGCAGTTCGGCGAAAACATCGGCTACCTGCCGCAGGACGTGCAGCTCTTCCCCGGAACCATCAAGGCCAATATTGCCCGGATGCGCTCCGATGCCGATGACGAGCAGATCTACCGCGCCGCCATGCTGGCCGACGTGCACGAAATGATCGCCGGCCTGCCGCATGGCTATGAAACGATGGTGGCCGCCGATGGCTCGCCCCTGTCCGGCGGGCAGAAGCAGCGCATTGCACTGGCGCGAGCCTTTTTCGGCGATCCCCATCTGGTGGTCCTCGACGAGCCCAATTCCAACCTCGACAGTGCTGGCGACGTGGCCCTGATGCGCGCGCTGCAGCACGCCAAGGAGCAAAAGATCACCATGATCACCGTGACCCAGCGCCCTGCCCTGCTCAACAGCGTCGACAAGATCCTGCTCTTGGTCAACGGCACCGTCGCCTTGTTCGGCATGCGCATGGATGTGCTGAAGGCATTGCAAGCCCGCGGCATCGATATCGAAGGCGGTTCATTCGGTCATCAGCTGCAATAGGAGGCGACGTGCATGGTAGACATCGCCAAAGTCCACGATATCGAGTGGTACTCCGACGTGCCACGGTCGATCAGCAAGCAGACGATTGTCGGCCTGGTTCTGATGGCGATTGCCTTCGGTGGGTTCGGCACATGGGCATCGACCGCGCCGCTTGCGGCTGCGGTCATTGCCCAGGGCAGCTTCGTCGCGACCGGCCAGAACAAGATCCTCCAGCATCTGGAAGGCGGCATCATCGAACAAATTCTGGTTAGCGAAGGCGATCAGGTGGTCGAAGGACAGGCTCTCGTGCAACTGGACGAGACTGCGGCCCAGGCGAAGAAGCGTGAACTGTTTCTACGCCGCATGCGACTGGATGTGACGGCGGCACGGCTGACCGCGCAGTTCGAGACCGTCGAGAAACTGGATCTTTCCTCGTTGCTGAAAGAACACCGCGGCGATCCCGACGTCTGGGCGATCCTGGTCAGCCAGCAGCTGAATTTTAGAGCGCAGCGGCAAAAGCTCTCCAGTGAGATCGCCTTGCTGCAACAGAACATCCGGGCACTCGAATTCCGTGAAATCGGCTATACAAGGCAACGTGATGCGTCGATCCGCCAGCTCGAACTGCTGAAGGATGAATATGCCGCGAAGCAGATCCTGCTGGAAAAGGGCGTGGCGCGGGCCAACGAGGTCAAGGCTCTTCTCAGAGCCATCGCCGAGGCGGACGGCCAGATCGGACGGCTTGAGGCGGAAATCGCCGAGACCCAGGCCCAACGGACGAAGGGCGAGCAGGAGGTGCTGCGCGCGGAAAGTGCCTATCGCGAAGATGCACTCGAGCGCCTGCAGGCGATCCAGGGCGAGCGCGACATGGTGCGGGAGCAGTTGCGGGAAGCGGCCAATATTCTCGAGCGCGCGACGATCAATGCACCGGTTTCCGGCACCGTCGTCCGGATCCACTATCACACCAATGGCGGTGTCATCGAAAGCGGCAAGGCAATCCTCGAAATCCTGCCGGCCGGCGTGCCACTGATCATCGAAGCTCAGATTCCGCGCAACGACATCGACAGCGTCAAGCTGGGCCAGTCAGCCACCATACGGCTGGTTGCCCTGAACCAGAGAACGACGCCGGTGCTGACGGGCGACGTCTTCTACCTGTCGGCGGATGCGCTCCAGCAAACCGGCAATACCTCGACGGCGCCGCACGACGTCTACCTTGCCCGGATCAACATTCCACCGACGGAACTGGCACGCGTTCATGGCTTCACACCCACTCCCGGCATGCCGGCCGAAGTGATGATCCAGACCAATGAAAGAACCTTCTTCAACTATATCGCCAAGCCGATTACCGACAGCATGTCGCGCGCCTTTTCGGAGCAGTGAAACGGCAGCCAATGACGCCCGTGCGTACGTCGATGACGTATCGCCAGCCAGATTGCCGACAGTGTTTGGGCCGAACGCGCCCCGACACTACCTGCTGTGTGACCGAAAGAGCCTCGACGGATTTTTTTCGCCATCGGTCAGCTAGGCCGATGCAATGTTCACGGAAATTTATCCCCTTGCGGAACACATATGGAACATATAGTGTCTGTTCTGTATTTGTTTCACCAATGGGGCACCGGATATGCTGACGCGCAAGCAACAGGAACTGCTTCTTTTCATCCACGAACGGATGAAGGAATCCGGTGTGCCTCCGTCTTTCGACGAGATGAAGGATGCGCTCGACCTCGCTTCGAAGTCGGGCATTCACCGCTTGATCACGGCGCTCGAGGAACGCGGCTTCATTCGCCGTCTGCCGAACAGGGCGCGCGCGCTTGAAGTCATCAAGCTGCCGGAGGCCTATACGCCCAGCCTGCAGCCGCGGCGCGGCTTTGCGCCCAGCGTGATAGAAGGCAGCCTTGGCAAGACGCCGCCGGCGCCATCCGCATCGACCCGATCCGCCAATGAAGGCAACTCATTGTCGGTCAGCGTTCCGGTCATGGGCCGCATTGCCGCCGGCGTGCCGATCTCGGCCATCCAGAACAACACACATGATATCACCGTGCCGGCCGAAATGATCGGTTCCGGCGAACACTATGCGCTGGAGGTCAAGGGCGATTCGATGATCGATGCCGGCATTCTCGACGGCGACACCGTGATCATCCGCAATGCCTCGAATGCCAATCCCGGTGACATCGTCGTTGCTTTGGTTGACGACGAAGAGGCTACGTTGAAGCGCTTTCGCCGGCGCGGCGCATCGATCGCGCTGGAAGCGGCAAATCCGGCCTACGAGACGCGGATCTTCGGACCTGACCGGGTGAAAATCCAGGGTAAACTGGTCGGTCTCATCCGGCGCTACCATTGACAAACCGGGCCGGCATCTGCTGGCCCCTTTTTCGTTTGCGCCGTTCGGCTCGTCCTTTTTGTGAGGATTACCACTCGGAATGTCTTTCGGCCGAATGACTGTCGGCTTGCGAACCGGTTCGCCAATCATAGAGGCGGTGACGGGTCCAGGGACGCGATGAACCGGCAAAGGACGGGATGACCGTCAATGTCCGGCGGGAGCGATCACGAAGAAATATTTCGAGACTTCCCGTGCTTCGCAGGCTTTCGGCTGAAATCAGTTGCGCGCCGGAACGGCAATCTACAAAACCCGGTCGCTGGGCAACGATGACAAGATCGGCAAGATCACAGGCTATGCCCGTCGCCTCGTGGCGATCGAGCGTAATGATGCGCCAATCGCGAAGCATGGCGGCGCAAGCGCCCTTGATGCAGGTGAAATGCTGATCGTTGGCTGAGGCCAGAAGATCTCGGAGCCTTTGACGGGCCACCGAGATTTCCGCATCGGACAGAGGTGTTCGTCTTGGCCTATCCTGCGACACAAGCTCGGCTGCCGGGCCGGACATCGCCTGCGGCGTAATGGCGGCAACAATACCGAGAGCGGGCTGCCATTGATCGAAGATGAAAGCGGGTGGACGGATGCGATTGGTGGCAATTTGATCGTCAACCGTGTGCATGGTCGCTGTACCCGGCCAGAAACCGACGAGCCGCCCGTCTTCGCTGACGGCCAGATCTGCCTTTGGCGCTTGGTTCGAAAGGGCTGCTGCAAGCAGCGTGACTACAATCACCACCGTCCCCGCATGGCGCAAACGGGTGCGCAGCAGCGTCAACAGCAGAAAGCCGGTGACGGTCATCGGCAGGAGCCAGGTCGGTTGACGCGTGAATGCGTAGCCGTCTCCCCATCCGGCAATCTCTTGGGCGACAATCAACACCCATTCCAATCCATAACCCATGACGATCAGAAATGGTGCGTCGAGCCCCAGCGGCATGAGGATCATGGCGATGAAGCCTGCCGGCATCACGACCAGCGAAATCAAAGGCATGGCAATCAGGTTGGCCTCGAGGCTGTGGGACGAGAGCCTATGAAAATGGCTGATCGCGAAAATCGCTGTGGCCAGTCCGCCGATCAGGGAGGTGGCCAAAGTCCCGCCGAAAAAACGCCCGAAGGTCGCCAGCACGACGTATTTTCGTGCGCGAAATCGTGGGAGCACGTTCCTGGGCCTTGATCGCCAGCCGGCATAACCGGCGATCAAGGCGGCGGTGGCGGCAAATGACATCTGGAAACTGGGGCCCATCACGGCCGATGGCTGGACGATCAGGATGAGCGTTGCGGCCAGAGCAAGGTTGCGCAGGCTGATCGCAGGACGGTCGACAAGCACAGCCACCAGCATGATCGAGGTCATCAGATAGGCCCTCACTGCCGAGACTTGATAACCGGAGATCATCACATAGCCGGTGACCGCCAGAAGCGCGCCGGCGGCGGCGATCTTCTTCACCGGATAGGTCTGGGCCAAGACCGGAAACAGGCTGAGACCGGCGCGTAAACCGACAAAGAAGATCCCGGCAGCGAGCGCCATATTGAGGCCGGAGATCGCAGTGATATGGGCAAGCCCGGAGAGGCGCAGCGCTTCCGTTGCCCCCTCGGACATCGATCGCCTCTCACCGGTGATGATCGATGCGGCAAATGCGCCTGGATCGCCGGACACAACGGTTCGAATGCGGATGGAGATCTGGTCGCGTAGCGCAAACAGCGACTGATCCGCGGTCAGCCAGAATTCACCCCAAGATTTCGGCAAAAACTCGAGCCACAACTGCCCCATGCCGGAGGGTGCTACCGGCGGCAGAGTGAACGCGACCGGTGGTCCGAGAAAGAAACCAACCGCACCAATGCCGGAGAAATAGCTGGCGAAGGCGAAATCGTTCATTCCCGGTAGTGCCGGACCTGACGGCGGCGACAGGCGGGCACGACCGGAGGCAAGTGTCCCAATCGCCAGCGGTTCATGGCGGCTTCGAGCAAGGACGGAGATGCGTTGCGGAGGGCGGCGCAGCGTCGGCTCAAGGGTGCCGGTCAGGCGCATGACATAGCGCCACTCGCCCGAGGCTCCAGCCTCCCTGCGTTCGACAACTCCGGTCACGATCGTCACCACCGGCTGGTCAAGCATGGTGGTCGCGGCTCTTCGCGTTTCCCATTCCGCAAGAAGCATGCCGGCGCAGGTCAATGTCGCAGCACAGAGCATGGCATGTCTTGCCGTCGCGGGTGCAGTCTGGAAGCAGATGTCGGCCAACAGGGCGGTCAATATGCAGGCGATGACGGTTGCGGGTGGTGGTGCCGAGAGCGCGAACCAGACGGCGGCACCCGCGCCGAGGCATACCGGGACAAAGTGGAACAGATGGCCATGCCGCGCTTCAAGCGCGATAGCGGCGGTGCATAAAGCGGGAAGCCTTGCACAGCGTTCGCGCCAATAGATAAAAGGCGGATTGGTCCGTTTTGCAACTGCTGCCCGTCGTCTCACCGAAGGCGGAATATCGGGCAGCGCAACATCGACCTGCGCCCCTGCGTCGGCCATTGCGGTCTCGCCCTGCGCCAAGTCCGACACGTGCACCCGTCCCTCGCCGATGCCGGGAAAAGCCCAGCTAAAGCCAAGAGACTAAAGGATTTCCGTCAACAATCAATGCGTGCATCGCGCCCGGATCGGAAAGCCTTTGCAACTTCAAACGATTAGAACCGATCGGTTCGATTGTTGCCGATTTCGCGATGCACAATTTGCCCTTTGGATAGCTTGGCATTAACTTCCGTATCATATAGCTACATCAACACGCTTAACCGATGGCGCCTTTTTATCGAGACGCCGTCCCGCCAATTCCGGAGGATTAGCATGACGGACAAGAGCGCTTCTTTGAAACTCGGGGAACAGATGGTTGACCTGACCGTCAAGGGTGGAACCATCGGCCCTGACGTGATCGACATCGCTGCCCTGTACAAGCACACCGGCGCCTTCACCTACGACCCCGGCTTCACCTCGACGGCGTCGTGCGAATCCAAGATCACCTATATCGATGGCGATGAGGGCGTTCTGCTGCATCGCGGCTACCCGATCGAGCAGCTGGCTGAAAAGGGCGACTTCCTCGAAGTTTGCTATCTACTGCTGTACGGCGAATTGCCGACCGCTGCCCAGAAGAAGGACTTCGACCATCGCGTCACGCATCACACTATGGTGCATGAGCAGATGAGCCGCTTCTTTACCGGCTTCCGTCGCGACGCCCATCCGATGGCTGTCATGGTCGGCACCGTTGGCGCCCTCTCCGCCTTCTACCATGACTCGACCGACATCACCGATCCGCACCAGCGCATGGTCGCGTCGCTGCGCATGATCGCCAAGATGCCGACGATCGCCGCCATGGCCTACAAGTACCATATCGGCCAGCCCTTCGTTTATCCGAAGAACGACCTCGACTATGCGTCGAACTTCCTGCGCATGTGCTTTGCCGTTCCGTGCGAGGAATACCAGGTCAACCCGGTTCTGGCACGCGCCATGGACCGTATCTTCATCCTGCATGCCGATCACGAGCAGAATGCCTCGACCTCAACTGTTCGTCTCGCCGGCTCGTCGGGCGCCAATCCGTTTGCCTGCATCGCCGCTGGCATTGCCTGCCTCTGGGGCCCGGCACATGGCGGTGCCAACGAAGCGGCGCTCAACATGCTGATGGAAATCGGCACCGTTGACCGTATTCCGGAATACATCGCCCGCGCCAAGGACAAGAACGATCCGTTCCGCCTGATGGGCTTTGGCCACCGCGTCTACAAGAACTATGACCCGCGCGCCAAGATCATGCAGAAGACCATGTACGAAGTGCTGGAAGCGACCGGTCATGGCGACGATCCGCTGATGCAGGTCGCTCTGGAGCTCGAAAAGATCGCGCTCAGCGACCCGTATTTCAAGGAAAAGAAGCTCTATCCGAACGTCGACTTCTATTCCGGCATCACGCTGCGCGCGCTCGGATTCCCCACGACCATGTTCACCGTTCTGTTCGCGCTTGCCCGTACCGTTGGCTGGATCGCCCAGTGGAACGAAATGATCGAGGACCCGCAGCAGCGCATCGGCCGCCCGCGCCAGCTGTATACAGGTTCGCCGCAGCGCGATTACCTGCCGGTGTCCAAGCGCTGATCATCAG
>NZ_AHZC01000081.1 GCF_000247475.1 Rhizobium sp. PDO1-076
CTCCCTGAAGACCGCATCTTGCTTGAAGTCCAACAAGCGAACCTCCGTCTGGTCGAAGACCCGAGGATCGTCATCGGTCGCACCCTCCGTCAGGATCGCCACCTCCCCATACCGCAGACCACCGATCAGGAACTCATAGAGATGATAGTTCCACCAGTTGAATGCTGCCTGAATTCCGAGATGCAGTTGCTCCAGGTTCCAATGGACTGGCAGGACCAGACGGCGCCAGACGTCTGGCTGGATCTCGTCGATAGAAACCCTGATCTGCACAGCGTTTGGGGCTTTAAACATTCCCCAAATGAACAAGGTTGGCGGCGGATCGTCAAGATGGTTGATCGCAACGCATGCCCGGATATTTTGCGGCGTCAAGCGCGCGATTCTCATCAAGACCGAAAGGGAGGCGTGATTTTTCTGGATTTCTAAATCCAGTTCCTGCCCCTCAGTTAACTGAAGTCCGGCGGGACGATCCGGATAGGCCGAGTTCCAATCTCCGCGCCGGTGGTACTGTCTATTGTAAGAGGATCGATTTCAGTTCCTGCTTCAACATCGAAAAACCTGGTAAATTCGCCGCCGCCTCGGTGCTTTCCGCCCCACGCAGCTAAAGCGAACAGAACGGGCAGCAAGTCACGGCCGGACTCTGTCAGCAGATACTCGTCGCGAGGCGGCCGCTCCGAGTAGCGGCGTTTCTCCAGGAGTCCCTCTTCGGTCAAGGAGGCAAGCCTGCTTGTCAGCATCGTCGGTGCAATGCCGAGATTTTTCCGGAACTCATCGAAGCGGGTGAGGCCTGCATGGGCATCGCGCATGATCAACATGCTCCACGCATCGCCGACGAGTGCGAGACTTCTGGCGATCAGGCAGGGGAGGGATTCCAGATTCTTCATGTCGATATCATTTTCATAGTGACAAGATATGAATTTGATAGTAACTAAATGGTCATCAACGGTCCAGCGGAAATTCATCGCGGCCGTTGATCCCACGACGTGAAGCCGGAGCGACACTGATGAAATTCTATCTCTGCAAGTTTATCCCCCCGCGTGAGGATTTCCTGGCGACGATGAGCGCCGATGAGAAGGCATGGATGGCCGGTCACGGCGCCTTCATGGACGACCTGCTCGAACAGGGCGTTATAGTTGCCCACGGTCCCGTGATGGACCCGGCAGGCGGCTATGGCGTCTCGATTTACCGGATCGCCGATGACCAGGACATCGCATCCTTCACCGCGCGCGATCCAATCGTGGCAAATGGTGTGGGCCATTACGAGCATCACCCGATGCTGACCCTGAAGGCCCGCGACTGACAAATTCAAGACATCGTGCCTCGTGTTACGAGGCGCCTTCGCCCGCATTGCGACGCTGATTGCGTCGCGGGACAACTCAAGGAAAGAAAAATGACAATCGCCCTCATAACCGGCGCCTCCAGTGGCATCGGTACGGTTTACGCACGCCGCCTCGCTGCCCGCGGCCATGATCTCGTTCTGGTCGCCCGTGCGACCGACCGCCTGAATACCTTGGCGAACGAGCTTCGCTCCGCCCACGGCGTAACCATTGAAGTCATTACCGCTGACCTCACCAATGCGGCTCAGACGGAGACAGTGGTTGAGCGCCTGCGCTCCGATCCTCCCGTCGATATCCTGATCAACAATGCAGGCGCCGGCTTAAGCGGCGGTCTGTCAAACGCCGATCCGGTCGCGCTGGAAAGCCTGCTTCGTCTCAATTCGCTGGTGCCTACACTGCTCACTGCCGCCGTGCTTCCTGGAATGCTTGAGCGCGGCCATGGCTCGATCATCAACATCGCGTCGGTTCTGGCTCTTCTGCCGGAATATTCGCATGGCATCTATGCGGCGACAAAGTCATACGTTCTGACGCTGTCGCAGAGCCTTCACGCCGAGGTCGGCTCAAGAGGCGTTTATGTGCAAGCCGTGCTTCCAGCTGCGACCCGCACCGAAATCTACGATCGCATGGGTGGCGATATCAGCAAGGTGCCGGATGTGATGGAGGTCGACGATCTTGTCGATTCAGCACTTATCGGCTTTGACCGGAAGGAGCTTGTCACCATTCCCCCGGTTCCGGATGTTGCTGACTGGGAGGCCTTCGAACAGGCGCGCATGGTTCTGGCGCTTGGCTTCAGCAATGCGCAGCCAGCTGCGCGTTACCGCAAGTAACCGCACCTGACCTTTGCGGCTCCCTTCATGCGAAAGGGAGCCGCTGTCTTGGCTATGGCGACCTTCCAGCTGCATCGCATCTGGCTGCTCGCCGAGGACCCAATCATGCCTGATGCTTCGGCGACACCTGGGCTCGACCCGATGGATCAACTGCGACCGGACCGTCGGCGCATTCTCCCCATGCTTGCAGCCCTCGCGGCCCTTGGCACGCTGTCCACAACGATCATTCTGCCTGCCTTCCCTTCGCTCGCGCGCGATTTCGAGGTCTCCGTGCGCGAACTCGGCATCACCTTGTCGAGCTTTCTCGTGGCCTTTGCTGTCGGCCAGCTATTCGTCGGACCGATGTCTGACCGATTTGGGCGCAAGCCGTTCATCGTTGCAGGCCTGCTTGTATTTGTGGCCGGATGCCTGATCTGCGCGATGGCGAGTTCCTTCGACGTCTTGATCCTCGGTCGCATCATCCAGGCGCTCGGAGCATGTGCCGCTTCGGTTCTCGCGCGCGCCGTCGCCCGGGATCTGTTCGAAGGGGAGGGGCTTACTCGTAGTCTGTCTCTGATCATGATCGCCATGGCGGCTGCACCGGGGTTCTCGCCGCTGCTTGGAAGCGGTCTGGACGCCCTGTTCGGATGGCGGCTCATCTTCATAATGGTCGGGGCAAGCGGTGCATTGCTGCTGGTCTTCTATCTCCTAGGCCTTGGAGAAACCCATCCGCGCGACAAGCGGGCGGTTCACACGGTATCAGCTATAGCGGACGGTTACGGTGCCCTTCTGCGCAATCCGATATTTATGAAGCCAACGCTCGCGATCGGGCTGATCGCCGGGGCACTCTATGGCTTCTTCGGTATTACGCCAGCGATTGTGCTCGGGACCCTGGCGCTCGCGCCGGTGCATCTTGGACTTTTTTATGCAGCCACGGTGTTCGTGGTCTTTGGTGCCGGCATGGCCGCACCCCGGCTGGCGCGCAGCACTGGCGTTCGCTTCACCATTATCATAGGCCTTTCACTTGCGCTGCTTGGCGGCTGCCTGTTGTTCCTGTCGGTCTATGCGCCGTCATTCTGGAGCTTTGCTGCGGCCATCGTCGTCTTCCTGGCGGGGTTCGGGCTTGCCAACCCGGTCATGACAGCGGCTGCCCTGCAACCCTTCGGTCGGCAGGCCGGGCTTGCATCGGCGCTCCTGGGTTTTGTGCAAATGGGAGGCGCAGCCTTGGCGACGGGCATCAGCACCATATCGCCCTTTTCCGCTCTTGCGACACTCGGCGGCCTCATCGTCATCGGATCGGCGGCGGCAGTTCTGCTGTTTGCGTGGCAAAAAACCCGTTGAGCATCAACGGTGGCTCCGAGCTTTCGGCGCGATCACTACGGAAATGCTATGTCTGATTTCAGAGAAGAGGGAGAGCCCATGTTCGACAAAGGCATCTGGCACAATGAGCCTCGTCAGTGGTCGTTGCGTGAAGAGACCTTGCACGTAACGACAGAGGAAAAGACCGATTTCTGGCGTCAGACATGCTACGGTTTCACGCGCGACAGCGGGCATTTCTTCGGAATGGAATGGGCGGGCGACTTCACGTCTTCGCTGCGGATCAGGGCGCGTTACGAAAGCCTCTACGATCAGGCCGGCATCATGGTCCGTATCGATGAAAGCCGTTGGATCAAAGCCGGCATCGAGCTTTCAGATGGCGCAGCTTGCATCGGCAGTGTCCTGACGGTTCAACAATCTGACTGGGCGACTGTCCCCTATCAGGGCGATCCTTCTGACGTCTATTTGCGTGTGACGGTAGTTGATGGCGTCCTGCGGCTTCAGACATCGGCCGATGGGCTCCGATGGCCCCTGCTGAGACTTTGTCCCTTTCCAACGGCCTCGTCTTTCCGGATCGGACCTATGTGCTGCACCCCGGAGCGCAAGGGACTGGAGGTGGAGTTTTCAGAATTCACGATCGGACCTCCTCTCGGCAAGGATCTTCACGATCTCACTTGAAACAGCTGAAAAGGCCGTCACCCGCGGGAACCGCAGCTACACTGCAAAGATTGAAGCCGTCGAGGCCTGGGGCCGCTCAGTGCAGCGTCTTGCGTCGCGTGATCCGATAGACGCTGGCTGGTGGAAGATTGGCGTAGGTCGTGCTGATCCGCACGGCCCTCAACCCAAGCCTGTCCAACAGCCTGCGCGGGACGGGGCAGCGCGCGCCATAGGTGAATTGGTAGAACGCACCGTCTACGCTTAAATGATGGAAGGCGCCGCGCAAGATGGCAGCGACCTTCCGTGGCGACATGGACAGGAGTGGCAGGCCGCTGATAACAGCGCCTGCCTTTCTATCACCGAAGAGCTGAATTGTTCGCAGGGAACAAGCGTCCCTCTGGAAAAGCTGCGCACTGGGAAACTGGTCGCGAAGTCTGCCAACGAACTCTGCGCCGCTCTCGATCAGAATGAGATCCTGCTCCGCCACACCCCGCGCGAGTAGTGCGCGGGTGAATACGCCGGTGCCCGGCCCAAGCTCCAGTACCAGCCCGGTTGATCCGGATATTTCTTTGGTAATGGCGCGTGCAAGCTGGTTGCTCGAGGGGATAATGGAGGCAACTCGAAGGGGATTGGCCAGCCAGGCCAGGAAGAAATCAAGATTGTCGGAGCGACGGCAGTTGCAGAAGTGTTTGCCGCTGCCCGCCGGCCCGAAGTTGGTATCAGCGTCGATCATGGCGTCTTGAGTCATTGGCTGGCTTGCTCCGTACCTGTCCGATTGCGCGTTTCCCGATTATTCTTGAACCGGGATGCTTGCCGCCATCCGCCGTCCAACTTCTTCGCCGAGCTTCGTTACCACGTCGGCCGGACGCAGCATGACAACAAGGTCCTCCATCTTTCCGGCTTCGTCGAAACGGACGAGATCAACGCCATACAGCTGGCTCTCTCCGACACGCGCACCGAACTCGAGCACATATCCTTCCTGACCCGTAAAGCGGCGATGATATTCGAAGTCCTCGAAGATGCTGAACACGAGCTTCAAAATTCCGACGAGTGCTTCCTTCCCGCGATACGGTTCGAGCTGCGCCGGATTGTGATAGGCAACATCGTCTCGCAGCAGGTCGGGCAGTCTCTCCCAATCCCGTTCCGTGATGATGCGATGCCATTCCGCCAGAGCGGCGTCGCCTGTCGATTGCATACTGTCTGTGGCTGGGTTGAAATCATCTTCGGTCATAATTTTCTCCTGGAGTGGGACTGCGTTGAGTGCAGATCGGGTGAGATGCCGGATCGGGGGGTGGGGGAAGGGATCCCGATCCGGCCTCCCGTTCGCTGGTCATGCGTTCGACACGATGACCAGCTTGCGGTTGACGAATTCCATGATCCCGGCATCACCGAGTTCACGTCCATAGCCGGAGCGCTTGATCCCACCGAAGGGCAATTCGGGGCGCGAGGTAGTGGGCGTGTTGATGAAGACCATGCCGGTCTCAATGCGTGACGCGAGCGCACGGGCCCGTGTGATGTCGCCGGCATAGATCGTGCCACCGAGCCCAAAATTTGAATCGTTGGCGAGGGCAACGATCGCTTCATCGTCATCGGCCACAAACAGCATCGCGACGGGTCCAAAGAACTCTTCGTAAAAGGCCGGGTTCTCGGACGTCAGGTCAGTCAACACAGTGGGTTCGTAGAAGAAGCCGCTGCGGTCGGCACGCTTTCCGCCGGTCAACACCGTCGCACCATGGCTGACGGCTTGTTCAACCTGGCCACTCAGACCTTCAAGCCCCTCACGCGAGGCAAGCGGACCGAGCAAGGTCTGTGGGTCCGTCGGATCACCCATGACTGCCCCCTGCATTGCGCCGACAAATGCCTGCGTGAAGGCCTCGGCAATGCCGCGCTCGACGATGAAGCGCTTTGCGCCGGTGCAGATCTGGCCCGCATTGCCCAAACGAGCGAAGATGCCGCCTTGGACCGCCTTGGCAAGATCCGCGTCGTTGAGGACAATGAACACGTCGCTGCCGCCGAGCTCAAGCGTTGATTTCTTGAGCATTTCGCCAGCGCGAGCGCCGACCTTGCTGCCGGCACCCTCGGATCCGGTGAGCGCCACACCCTGAATACGGTCGTCGCCAATCAGTTCGGCCACCTTTGCTGACGAGATGTAAAGATTGGTGACGGCACCTTCGGGAGCTCCGGCCTGGCGGACCAAATCGGCAAACAGCGCCGCACACTGTGGCACAATGCTCGCATGCTTGTAGATGACAGGGTTGCCGACCGCGATGGCCGGGGCCACAACCCGGATCAGCTGATAGATCGGGAAATTCCAGGGCTCGACCGCCAGAAGAACACCGACAGGATGGTGCTCGACCCAACCTTCGCCGACATCGCTTGCGACCGGTTTCGGCTTCAGAATGTCGTCGGCGGTGTTCGCGTAGTACAGCGCGATACCAGCGCAGAGATCGGCTTCCATCTGCCCCTGAAACAGCGGCTTGCCCATCTCTTCGGCCATCGTACTTGCCAGAAGGTCGCGATTGGCCGTGATCAGCTCGGCCAGGCGGGCCAGAACCGCAAGGCGGGGTCCGCGGTCGCCTTTCGACCAGGACGTGTGGAACAGAGAATCTGCTTTGGCAAGCGCCACCTCGACTTCAGCATCCGTGTGTTCGGCGAATTCCCGAACCGTCTCTTCCGTGTAGGGATTGAGCGTTCTGTAAACCATCGATCTTTTCCTTTTGAACAGGCCACCCGCCGCCACCCGGCCAAGTCTCGCTGTGATGGCGCGAAGGAGGGCTGGCGTGTGAAGTCGGCGTGTGAGTGGTGAGGTATGGCGAACCCGCGTCAGGCCGCCTTTGAAACGCTCTTCAGGATCGAGCCTTCGAACATCTTCGGCGCATAGCTCTGCAGGAAGAGGAACATGCCAACCATTTTACCGACTGGGTTGCTGAACTTCGGATCCTTTGCGTCAATCAGATCGGAAATCTTCTTGACGACCGCATCCGGCTCTTCGGCATCGTCGATGCCCTTCTGCGTCGCGGCATTGGCCTTTCTGCGATAGGTGTTGTAGTCGCCGATCGTGCCTTCAGCAGCCTTGATGGCATTGCTGGCGAGATTGGTCTTGAACCACACCGGTTCCACCATGCTGACTTTGATGTTGAAGGCGTCCAGTTCGAAACGCAGCGACTTGAAGTAGCCTTCGACGGCATGTTTGGAGGCTGCGTAGAAGGACAGGTTCGGAGGTCCGATAAGCGCGACGATCGAGCTTACCGTGATGATCTTGCCGAAGCGCTGCTTGCGGAACACGGGCAAGATGGCATTGGTCATCTTCACAGTGCCCCAGAAATTGGTCTCGAACTGCTGGCGTGCTGCGTCGAGCGGCGTTTCTTCCGCAAGGCCGGTCAGCATGTAGCCGGCA
>NZ_AHZC01000080.1 GCF_000247475.1 Rhizobium sp. PDO1-076
TTCGGATTCGACGAGCCGGCAGGGCCAAACGCTATCGAGCTTTACGTCGGCCGGCTGCGCAAAAAGCTGGAAGGTGCCAAGGCGAGGATCGTGACCGTGCGTGGCCTTGGTTATCAACTGGTGTCTGATGACCAAGACTAGACGCTCGCTTTTTTACCGACTGGTTGTCCGTGTCGCCCTGGTGCTTTTCGTTGGCGCCGCCGTCCTGATCACAGCGGCATGGTTTTATGCCAAGGCGGCGGCCGACGAAGCCTATGATCGCTTGCTGCAAGGGGCAGCCATCCAGATTCTCGATGGTCTCTCCGTCGAAGATGGCAGGATCGGTATAAACCTGCCCCCGGCCGCCTTCGAACTCCTGGGCCAGGCGCCGCGCGACCGGATATTCTACCGTGTCGTCTTGCCGGATGGATTGACGCTGACCGGCTATGACGACCTGGCGCCGTCGGTCGATCTCACTCCCGCCCGTTCTGGCCCTGTCTTTTTTTCCGAGGATTACCGCAACGTGCCATTGCGCATCGGCATCGTCGGCCGCGCCATCAGCGAAGCGGCAGCCGGTGGCTGGGCCTACGTTCTCGTCGGGCAAACGACCGAGGCGCGAAAGGAATTCGTCACCGAACTCACCACGCGCGCACTTGTCATCGTCCTGATCATGAGCGCGTTGGCGCTGGCCGGCACGGCGCTTGCCATCCGCTATTCGCTGCGCCCGGTCAATCAACTCGGCGACATGCTGTTGCGCCGTGATCCGCAGGACCTGACACCGCTGTCCGTCGCCGTGCCGGGCGAACTCTCTCCCTTCGTCGACTCCATCAATCACTTCATGCGGCGTCTCGATGAACGCGTGCGCCTGCTGCAGCGTTTCATTGCCGACAGCGCCCACCAGATCAGGACGCCACTCACCGCACTGTCGGCCCAGGTCAGCCTGATCCACGAAGATGCGCTCTCCGACAACGACCGGCGTCATCTGGAACGCGTCAAGGACCGCGCCGGCGAACTCGCCCATTTCACCGGACAATTGCTCAACCATGCCATGGTCATTCACCGCTTCGACAGCGCCCAACTGGGCCCGCTTGATGTGACCGAGATTGCACGAAAAGCGTTCCGTGCCGCTGTGCCCATCACCATCGATCCGGACACGGTCGTGTCGTTCGAAGGCCCGGACGAAACATTGATCGTGCTGGGGGACGGCCTCAGCCTGCGCGAGGCCATCGTCAACATCATCGACAACTCCCTGCGCCACGGCACCCGGTTCAAACTCGATGTGCGCGTCCTCAAACGCGGCAATTTCGCCCTGGTCGAAGTTGAAGATGACGGACCCGGCATCCCCCCGGCCGACTGGGGTCAGGTGACCAAACGCTTCGTGTCGTCGAAATCAGGCAGTGGCAGCTCCGGCCTTGGCTTCGCCATTGCCTCTGAGGTCGCAATTGCCTTGAGGGGCGGCCTTTCCTTCCGTGAAAAGACGCCTGAAAAAGGCTTTACCGTTGTGCTTGAACTACCGCTTCACGCCGAGATGACAAGCTGATGTTGAAGAAACCCCTGCTTTTTGCCGCCTTAGTCCTGCTTTCGCCTGTTCATGCTTCAGCGATCGAGGGAGAGAAGACGGTGTTCCAGTCACCCGGCGCTGAGAAATCCCGGCTGGTCATCAACGGCGTGACCGACGCCGATGCCATCAAGCCGCTGATACTGGATTTTCAGCAATTGGCACCGGATGTCACCGTTGAATTCAATGACTATGTTTCCAACGACCTTTTCCGCGAGGCGGAGCGGGCTTGCAGCACCGGGCAAAATTACGGTGACCTGCTGATTTCATCCTCGGCAGACCAGTTGGTCAAACTTGCCAATGATGGCTGCGCCATTCCGCACAGTTCCGCAGAAACCGATGCACTCGCAAGCTGGGCGAATTGGCGAAACGAGGTTTTCGGCTTTGTCTTCGAGCCCGCCGTCATCGTCTACGATGCGTCGCGTGTTCCTCAGGCGGATGTACCACGCAGTCATGCGGACATTGCCGATCTTCTGCGCCGCAAGCCGGAGGACTATCGCAACCGGATCGGAACCTACAATATCCAGCTCTCCGGCGTCGGATACCTGCTCGCCTTTCACGACGCGCTTCAGGCGCCGACGATCTATGGCCGACTGCTGGAAAGCTTCAGCCGCGCGGAAGTCGTGACGGGGTGTTGCAACAACGAGGTGCTGGATCAGATCGCCAGCGGGCGCTTGCGCATCGCCTACAATATCCTCGGCTCTTATGCCTATGCGGCTTTCCTCAAGAACCCAAACCTTCGCGTGGTGATACCGCGCGACTATGCACTGATCCTGCCACGCGCGGCCCTGATCCCGGTAAAATCGCAGCAAACCGATCTTGCCCGCCGTTTTATCGATTATCTACTCTCGTCCCGTGGCAAGACGGTCGCGCGCGAAAAGGCATTTTTCCTCTCCGAGGACGACCCCCTGCCCGAAGGCGTCGAAGGCCCGGCCTCACTGATCGAATCCGGTATTGGCCGACCGATCCGCATCGGACCGGCATTGCTGGCAGCGCAGGATCGTGCCACCCGCGAACGGTTCATCCGCAACTGGACTGCCCTTTTCACCGCACTGGACCCATAAAAAAGGCCCGACACAGGTGCCGGGCCTTGCTAAAGTGGCCAAGGAGAAGATCAATCCTCCTCCTGAAAAACCTCCTCGCGCTTCTTCTTGACGCTCGGCAGGAAGACGATGATCAGCACCGCCAGTGCGATCAGAAGCAGCGTGGCGCTGATCGGGCGAGTGACGAAGGTTGACGGATCGCCACGCGACAGGATCATCGCACGGCGCAAGTTTTCCTCCAGCAGCGGCCCGAGAACAAAACCGAGCAACAGCGGCGCTGGTTCACAGCGCAGCTTGACCAGCATGTAACCGATGAAGCCGAAGAAAGCGACGGCATAGAGGTCGTAGATATTGGCGTTGACGCTGTAGACCCCGATCGAGCAGAAGGCCATGATGATCGGGAACAGCACGTAGTAAGGGATGGTCAGCAGTTTCACCCACAGCCCGATCAGCGGCAGGTTCAGCACCAGCAGCATCAGATTGCCGATCCACATCGACGCAATGATGCCCCAGAACAGCGCCGGCTGCTCGACAGCGACATTCGGACCCGGAACGATGCCCTGGATGATCATCGCGCCAACCATCAGCGCCATGACCGGATTGGCCGGAATGCCCAGGGTCAGCAATGGAATGAATGACGTTTGCGCGCCGGCATTATTGGCCGATTCCGGACCGGCGACGCCTTCGATGGCGCCGTGGCCGAATTCCTCCGGCGTCTTCGACATCCGTTTTTCCACGGTATAGGAGGCGAAGGACGCCAGGATCGCGCCGCCACCCGGCAGGATGCCAAGTGCGGAGCCAATGCCGGTGCCACGCAGAACCGGCCAGAACATCCGGCGGAAGTCATCCCGTGTCGGCATCAATCCGCTGACCTTGGAGATCAGCACCGTGCGGTTCCGGTCGCTTTCCAGGTTGCGCAGGATTTCCGCGACCCCGAAGACACCAACGGCCACGGCGACGAAATTCAGGCCATCGGCATATTCCGTAATCCCCATGGTGAAACGCGGCGTGCCGGAATAGATGTCGGTGCCAACGAGACCGAGCAGTAGGCCGAGCGACACCATGGCCAGCGCCTTGATGATCGAACCGTGCGCCAGCGCAATGGACGACACCAGACCGACGATCATCAGCGAGAAATATTCGGCTGAGCCAAACTGCAGTGCGATCGCCGTCAGCGGTGGCGCAAAGATCGCAACCAGGAATGTCGAGACGGTGCCGGCAAAAAACGAGCCGATGGCCGCGATCGCAAGGGCCGCTCCTGCTCGTCCCTTGCGGGCCATCTGATAGCCGTCAATTGCGGTAACCGCGGATGATGATTCCCCTGGCATGTTGATCAGGATTGCCGTGGTCGAGCCGCCATACTGCGCACCATAATAGATACCGGCCAGCATGATCAGCGATGACACCGGTTCGAGCTGGAAGGTGATTGGCAAAAGCATGGCAATGGTCGCCGTCGCACCGATACCCGGCAACACGCCGATCAAGGTGCCGAGGATGACGCCCACCAGGCAGAAGAAGAGATTTTCGATGGAGCCAGCCGTCGAAAAGCCAAGCGCAAGATTGTCGATGAATTCCATGTCGGGACCTCAGAAGCGGAGCCAGGGGCCGAAACGCTCGAACGGCAGGCCGAGGCCATAGCTGAACACGAGCACGGAGAAGAAGGTGATGCCGGTCGCCAACGCCAGCGCCGCCGGCACGCGCAGCCGCTCTGACGCAAAGCTTGCGATGAAGGCCGCGACAAACAGCGCCGGCACGAAGCCCGCACCACGCACCAGAAGCCCGAAGACGACCGGAGCCGGCAGGATGAACATCATGCCGCGCCAGGCAATCGGCCCGATCGGTTCACCTGCGACGCGCGTTGCCTGAATGAGGATGACGATGCCGAGCAAAGCGAGGATGATCGCCAGCACCAGCGGGAAATAGCCCGGCCCCATGCGGAAAGCGGTACCGAGTTCGAGCTGGAAGGATTGATAGGTGAAGAACAGGCCGAGCCCGATGAAGAGCAGGCCGCAAAGCGCATTGGCTGGATCGAGACGAACAGATTTCATTGGGTCCCCCGAAATGAATGGTTCCGCGACAGGGCTTGGCAAGTCCCGGCGAAACGATGGGCGGACCCGGCCAGATGACCGGATCCGCGCACGCTTCGAATGTCTGGCGTCAGTCGGCGTACTGGCCGGCCGCTTCGATGACAGGCTTCCAGCGGGCGATTTCGCTTTCCAGCTTTGCCTTCAGTGCAGTCGGCGTCACATCGGCATCCGGCGAAGGTGCGGTGCCGAGTTCGGCAAAGCGGGCGGCCACGTTCTCATCCTTCAGCGCCTTCTTCAGCGATGCATTGAGCTTGTCGATCGCTTCACTCGGCGTGCCCTTAGGCACGTAGACCCCATGCCAGATGCCAACCTGGAAATCGGCCAGTCCACCTTCAGCCGCCGTCGGCACATCCGGCAGCACGTCGAGGCGCGCTGGCGACGTCACGGCATAGGCCTTGATCGTTCCGCCCTGGATCTGTTTTGTCGTGTTGGTGGTCTGGTCGCACATGATATCGACCTGGCCACCCAGCAGATCGGTCATCGCAGGTCCGGTGCCCTTGTAGGGTACGGTGACCAGCGGCGTTTCGATCTGGCTCATCAGCAACATGCCGCAAAGATGCGAGGCAGCCCCGATGCCGGCATTGGCGACGGTCACTGTGTCCTTGTTCGCCTTCACATATTCGACCAGGCTCTTGAGATCGGCTGGCTCGAAATCCTTGCGCGCGACGATCGTCATCGGCACATCGGTGACAAGGCCGACATAGTCGAAGGCATTGAGCGGATCATAGGCGAGCTTGCGATAAAGGCTGGCAGAGGTTGCCATACCGATGTGATGCAGCAGCATCGTATAGCCGTCCGGCTCGGATGAAGCGACGCGACCGGCACCCAGCGTGCCACCGGCTCCACCGACATTTTCCACCAGGACCTGCTGGCCGAGATCCTTGGACATGGCTTCCGCCACAAGGCGGGCAACGGTATCCGTCGGACCGCCGGCGGCAAAGGGCACGACCATGGTGATCGAACGCTCAGGATAGCCCTGGGCGGATGCCTGTGCGGAAAAAAGTGTAGCGGCAATGGCGGTTGCGCTGAACAGCGACTTCAGAAATGTCATCGAATCCTCCCGATATGACGTCCCTCGCCGGCTTGGCTCCTCCCAGGCCGGTCTCGGATGGATGAGTTTTTTGCTGCATTTGCCCATCGCGCAATGCTCGGACGATCCGCAGAATGGACTTATGGCGCGTGCTGCGCTGCGTCATGGGTGGAATCCTGCCCATGCGACAAAAGCGACGGGTGGAAATCCACCCATCACCTGGCAAGTGCCGTCAGCAACTGGAAAGCAATGCTCAGTTCTCTGGCCCGTATGCATCGGAATCGCGCTCACCGAGCGCCTGTTTCTTGTCGAGGCCGTATTTCTGCATCTTCTCGTAAAGGGTCTTGCGCGAGATTCCGAGCTGCTCATAGACCGGCCGCAGACTGCCGCCATGCGCAGCGATCGTGCCGGCGATGACCTGCTTCTCATAGGCTCCGACCTTGTCGATCAGCCTCAACCCGCCGCGCGCATCGGCTGCGGCTGAATCGAGCCCTGTTTCAAGGCCAAGGACCAGTCGGTCGGCCGCGTTGCGCAATTCGCGCACGTTACCCGGCCAGTCGCGCTCGGCGATTTCCGAAATGATCTCCGGCACGACCTGCATGTCGTCACGGCCGTAGCGGGCGCAGGCCTCCCGCACCAGCTGGAGAAACAGCAGGGGAACATCCGCAAGCCTCTGGGCGAGCGACGGCACACGGATGGTGACCACATTCAGGCGATAGAAGAGATCGGCGCGAAAACGGCCGGCGGCGACCTCCTCGGCCAGATCGACCTTGCTGGTCGCGAGGAACCGTACGTCGAGGGGAACAACCTCGTTCGACCCAAGCCGCGTGATCGTCCGCTCCTGCAGCACACGCAGGAATTTCGCCTGCAGATCGCTTGGCATCGAGCCGATTTCATCCAGCAGGATCGTCCCGCCGCGGCCGTGTTCGAACTTGCCGTAGCGCGCCCTGAGCGCACCCGGAAACGCACCGGCCTCATGCCCGAACAACTCGCTTTCGATCAGTGTTTCCGGCAGGGAGGCGCAATTGATCGCCAGGAACGGCCCTTTGGCGCGCGCGCTGATATCATGCAGGCTGCGCGCCACGACCTCCTTGCCCACGCCGGTTTCGCCGATGATCAGCGTATCGGCCTCCGTCGCTCCGATCGCCCGCAGCCGATAGCGCAGATCGACCATCACCGGTGTGCGTCCCGGAAGCCGGCTCTCGATGTCGTCCCGCTTGCCGGCTACGGCCCTGAGACGGCGGTTTTCCAACACCAGCGACCGCCGGTCCAGCGCATGGCGCACGACACCCGCCAGACCCTGGCTGGCAAACGGCTTCTCGATGAAGTCGTAAGCGCCCTCGCGCATGGCCTTGACGGCCAGTTGCACGTCGCCATGGCCGGTCACGAGGATTACCGGTATCTCATGGTCGAGCTCCCGGATCCGATGCAGCAGCGTCATGCCATCGATCCCGGGCATGCGGATATCCGTCACCACGACACCGTCGAAACCGTAACCGACCCGCTCGAGAATATACTCCCCCGAGGCAAAGGCCTTCACCTTCAATCCGTGCAGCTCAAGCGCCTGCGCGGTGGAGAACCGCAACTCCTCCTCGTCATCGACCAGAAGCACCAGACCTTCGCTCATTCTGCAGCCTCGCTGACTGGTTCTGCCACGCCAAGCTCGATCCTGAACAGGGCGCCACCGCCGTCACGCGGACCAACCGTCAGGCTGCCGCCGAAATCCTTGATGATATTGTAGGAGATCGACAAGCCGAGACCCAGCCCCCGGCCGACACCCTTGGTGGTGAAGAACGGATCGAAGATGCGCTCGGTNATTGCCGGCGGCACGCCCGGA
>NZ_AHZC01000079.1 GCF_000247475.1 Rhizobium sp. PDO1-076
GATCAGATCGTCNCGGGTGATCAGCGTCGGCTGCAGCAGAACCGAACGGCCCGGATCCTGGCCGGCGATCGCGAGCGAAACGGCGCGAACGGAGACTTCGCCGACGACGGCGGCATTGGTGGCTGCGGTTGCAACCCAGGCGCTGTCAGGCTCGGTGATGAGCTGTATGTCGGCGGTCGAGATGTCGACCCCGTAGATCTTGACCTTGGAAGAAAGGCCCAGTTCGTCGACCGCAAGCTTCACGCCCTTGGCGAATTCGTCCCAGGGGGTGAAGATGACGGAGATATCCGGATTGGCGGTCAGCACGGCCTTGGTTTGATCAGCGACGGAAGCTGGCACCGTGTCGTTGACCACGCCCCAGACGGCCTTTTCCGTCAGCTTGTGCTTGGCGACGAAGTCTTTCCAGACGGCATAGCGGCGGTCGAGCGGTGCAAAGCCTGCGACATAGACCGCACCGGCGACAAAGCCATCGCCCTTGTCCTTGATCGCCTGTTCGAGCACGAGACGGGCCATGTCGGCATCGCTTTGCTCGATCTGCGGGATCTGCGGGTTGTCGAGATTGACGTCATAGGCGACGACCTTGATACCGGCGTCCAGTGCCTTCTGGGCGACGTCCTGGAGCACTTCCGGGCGGCCGTTGTTGATAATGATGCCGTCGACGCCGAGGTTGATCGCCTGTTCGACGAGGCTGCGCTGCGTGTCGTTGTCGTTGCGGGCCTGGGAAATGGTCAGGTTGACGCCGAGCGCATCGGCCTGACGCTTCACGCCGGCCTCGAAGGCTTGCAGCCAGTCGCCACCGCCGAGGAAGCTGACGACGGCGATATCGACGGTCTCCTTGTCGAATGGTGCCGGTGCCCCGGCGATGCCGGCGGCCGAGGCCGGAGCGGCTGCCAGCAGCGATCCGGCGAGGATCGCGGATGTGATGGTCTTGAATGTCTTGAGCATGAGAGATCCCCTTGTTCGACAAATATGTCTGGCGGTTAGAGCGTCAGGCGCGGGTGCGGCTCACCCCATAGGTGAGGGCAAGTGCGCCGACGAGCACGGCGCCCTTGACGAAATCTTGAGTGTAGTAGGGCGCGTTGAGCATGGTGAGCCCGTTCAACAACACCCCGACGAAGACGGCGCCGATGACTGTTCCCAGCACGTTCGGGCGACGCAGACCAAGTACGGCAAAGCCGATCAGCGAGGCCGCGACCGAATCCATCAAAAGCGATGCACCGGAGGACACGTCGCCGCGACCGACACGGGCGGCGACGATGATGCCGCCAAGCGCCGCCAGCGTCCCCGAGAGCACATAGGCATAGGTCTTGATGCGTGCGGTGTTCGTGCCGGCCAGCCGCGCCGCTACCTCGTTGCCACCCGTCGCATAGAGCAAGCGGCCGATGCGGGTGCGTTCAGTGAGCACGAAGAGCGCCAGCGCCACGGAAATCATCAGGATGACCGGCACGGGGATCAAGCCGAACAGGCTTGACCGGCCGATCAGCAGGAAGTTCGGATCGACTTTGCCGGCGGCCGTCGTGCCATCGGGCAGGATGAGGCCGACGGAGATCGAACGGCCGGCGGTCGGGATCAGTTGCAGGCCGGTCAGAAGGAACATGACGGCGAGCGTCGCCAGAAGGTCCGGCACCTTCAGTCTGACGATCAAAAAGGCATTGATCGCGCCAACCAGCGCGCCGAAGGCGAGCACGAGAATGACCGTCTCAAGCGCGTTGAAGCCCAGCACGATCATCGCGTAACTCGCCGCCATGACGCTGGATGCGGCAACAGCGCCGACCGAGAGGTCGAAGCCGCCGATCGCGAGCGTCACCGTCACGCCGGCACCAATGATCGCGACGACCGCGACGGCCTGCAGTATGCTCATCAGGTTGTTGATGTTGATGAAGGCAGGCTGCGCGATGCTGAAAAGCACAACCAGGCCGGCCAGCAGGATGAAAACAGCGCCCCGGCGAATGGTCTCCCGCAGGAGTTCGGACGTTGCGGGCGTCTGGGCGTGGGACTTGGAGCTTTCGGGGACCGTCGTCATGCGGAGAGGCTTTCGAGGGAGGAGGAATGCGCAGCGCCGCTCTCAGCCGGGCGGAGCGTGTGGTGATCAATGACAAAGACCCGGTCTGCCACTTCATAGGCCTCTTCAGGGTCGGAGGTCGCGATCAGCGTCGCACGGGAGCGATGGCTGCGAATGGTGGCGATGATGTCCTGGCGGGCGCCGACATCGACCCCTTGGAACGGTTCATCGAGCAGCAGGAGAAGCCCGGGTTCGACTTCCCAGCGGGCAAGCACCGTCTTCTGCTGGTTGCCGCCCGAGAGCGACCAGATGGAGGCGTCGGGACCGGCTGCCTTGATGCCGAGGCGGTCGATGGCCTCAAGTGCTTCGTTCCGCTCTCGGCCGGAGAGCAGCAGATTCCAGGGATACCATTTCGGCAGATGCGGCAGGCTGATCGTCGCTTCGATAGTTTCGCCCGGCCAGTCTTTGGGGATCAGCGACGAGCGGTGACGGTCTTCGGCCGCAAGCGCCACGCCACGGGCAATCGCATCAGCGGGATTCGCCGGCCGATAGGGCGCGCCCTCCAGAGTTACTTCCCCTGAAGACAGACGACCAACCCCGAAGAGAGCCGAGAGCAGGCGGCTCTTGCCTGCGCCCAGGACCCCGGTAACCGCGACGACTTCGCCGGCATGCACCATCAAGTCGAAGGGCACGCTGTCGTGCAGCAGCCGCACGGAGCGCAATTCGAGGATCGGCTTGCCGAAGTCGTCGCGGCGGGTTGGCCGCGCAAGGGCGAGAGAGCGGCCAATCATCGTTTCGATCGCGGCATTGAAATCGACCGGCCTCCGGAACGAGCCGGCATTGCGACCGCCGCGCAGAACCTCGACCCGATCGGCGATAGCCGCCAGATCCGCCGTACGATGGGAGATGTAGAGGATGGCGAGACCGCGTGCTTTCAGTCCAAGCAGGATCTCGTAAAGCCGCTTCGATTCTTGAGCAGACAGGCTCGCGGTCGGTTCATCGAGGATCAAGAGCTCGGCCTTGTCGGCGAGGGCCCTCGCAATAGCGACGAGCTGCCGTTCCGCCGCACCGAGATCTGCAAAGTCCCGGTCGAGTGGAAGGTTGAAGCCGGCCTTGTCGAGAATTTTCCGGGCGGCATTCCGCACGAAGCTGCGGGACAGGAAGAAGGGGCTTCGGCCGTCCACATAGCGGTTGAGAAGCAGCGCATCAGCCACGCTGAGGCCGGGTATGCCGACCACGTCCGTCGACTGGTGGACGGTTACGACACCCGCCGCCGTTGCTGCCGCCGGTGTCTGCGGCGCAAAGGCTGCGCCGCGAAGTGTGATGTTGCCGGCATTCGCCTGATCGACCCCGGACAGGATCTTGACCAGTGTCGATTTGCCAGCCCCATTCGCGCCCATGAGGGCGACAATCTCGCCCGCCTCGATCTCCAATGACGCGCCGATGAGCGCCCTCGTTGAACCGAATGTCCGGGAAATGTTGCAGGCTTGGAGCAGTGGCATGTGTCTGTACCGAGTTTCTGCTTGTTTCCTAAACCCTTCCCAAAGTCGAACAAGGATCGAAATCCTATTTTACATATTGTCCATAGAATATATTTTTAAATGGATCTCGCGGCCGTGGCTCGTTTGCGGCAAGAGTGATGGATCCGATCCGTGTCGAGTGGGCGAAATCTCCTGGCGATAGCGACGAACTTAGAAAACAAATCCGCACGATCCCTGAAATCCGAAAATCATAAGTCTATAAACTCGATAGAAATAGCCAGATAATGAAATCCGGTTCAACACTCCCACGGGATCTGTCATGTACAAACTCTATCGCCTCACCGCCGCAACCGCTTTCTCTGCCCTTGGGCTTGTTCCCTCAGCATTCGCAGAGGGCCTGCCGGGTGCGCCGGCCCCTTTCGACAAGGGCGGCGTAAAGCTTGCATTGATAAGCTACATCTCGGCAGGAGACTTCTTCCAGGCCTACCAGGCGGGTGCTGAGGCGCAGGCGAAGGCTCTCGGCGTCGATCTCCGGGTGTTCCCGGGTCGCCAGGATGCCGCCGAACAGCGCGAACAGATCCTTCAGGCGATCAATCTCGGAGTGCAGGGCATTGTCGTTGACCACGGCCTACCGGAATCCCTGACCGACGTGGTGCAGCAGGCGCTCGACAAGGGCATCAAGGTTGTCGCCTTCGACGTCAATCTCGACAATCCGAAGATCCCGCAGATCGAACAGTCGGACCACAAGCTTGCCGAGATTGCGCTCAAGCAGGCGATCAAGGACAATGGCTCCAGCTTCAACGCCGGCTATGTCTATGTCGCAGGTTTTGCGCCGCTCGATCGCCGCAACGAGATCTGGGACAAGGTGAAGGCCGCCAATCCGGGCATCGTCGAAAAAGCCCGCTTCGGCAATGTCAGCGACACGACCGCGACCAGCACGGCAGACCAAGCCAAGGCCGTGTTCCAGGCCAATCCCGACATTTCCGTCGTTTTCGCGCCTTATGACGAATTTGCCCGTGGGGTGAAGCTAGCCGCCGCCGATCTCGGGATCTCCAGCAAGCTGAAGATCTATTCGGCAGACATCTCGACCGCCGACATCCAGGAAATTGTCGAGGAAGGTAGCCCCTGGGTGGCAACCGCGGCGACCAATCCGGCCGTCGTCGGTGCCGTCTCGATCCGCGCGGCAGCCCTGCAGATCGCGGGCGAAACCGTGCCGCAGAAAATTGTGGTCGATCCGGTTCTCGTCACCCAGCTTCAGCTCCGCGACGCAGGCGTTACCACGATCGAGGAACTTGCCAAGAAGATCCCGACCTTCTCCACCAGCGCGGCGGCAACCGCATCATGGATTCCGGCTGCCGCCTTTTGAGCCAATCCTCCCAAGCAAGCTCGGCGCAGCAGCTGGGCGGAGATCAACAAGGATCTCCGCCCAGCATTCTTTGAGTCATCTGGTATATACGCCTCAGTAAGCGGAGGCTTTGGAACATGCCGTCGAAGGCCGCTTAAATTGGTCGCCTACGTTTTCTGGGTCCGTTATTTTGCATTTGACTAGACCATCCAAAAGGAGGATTTCCAATGACACTGCGTATCAATCAGACCGCGCCTGACTTCACCGCCGACACCACCCAGGGATCGATCAGCTTCCATGACTGGATCGGTGACAGCTGGGCGGTTCTCTTCTCGCATCCGAAGAATTTCACCCCGGTCTGCACCACCGAGCTCGGAGCGATGGCCGGGCTCGACGGCGAGTTCCGCAAGCGCAATGTCAAGGTCATCGGCATCTCGGTTGATCCGGTCGACAGCCATGTGAAATGGAAGCAGGACATCAAGACGGCGACCGGCTTCGACGTCGCCTATCCGCTGATCGGCGACAAGGATCTCAAGGTCGCCAAGCTCTACGACATGCTGCCCGACGATGCCGGTGACAGCTCGGAAGGCCGCACGCCTGCCGACAATGCGACTGTTCGCTCGGTCTATGTCATCGGCCCGGACAAGAAGATCAAGCTGATCCTCACCTATCCGATGACCACCGGTCGCAACTTCGAGGAGATCCTGCGCACCATCGATTCGATCCAGCTGACGGCCAAGCACCAGGTGGCGACGCCGGCAAACTGGAAGCAGGGCGAAGACGTGATCATCACGGCTGCCGTTTCCAATGAGGATGCGATTACCCGTTTCGGGTCGTTCGAGACGGTGCTGCCTTATCTTCGTAAAACCCGGCAGCCTGTTGCCTGAAAGGCTTTCGCGGGATGCCGGACGGACCGGCATCCCGTCTCTGGCACCGATGTCTCCGACCTCAGGCCTGTCGGCAGCATGTTTATTCCAAGCCCCGCATCAAAATTAGAATGCCGCTTCTTCATAAAATTAATGGAATTTATAGATTGAATTCCATCAACTCGATGGAGAAACCTATGAAGTCCCTTTTTGGAATTGCACTGGGCGCGGCACTGTCCGTCGTCACCCTTGGCCAGGCGATCGCTGCCGATCTCTCAGAGATCCGGATCGACTGGGCCACCTACAATCCGGTCAGTCTTATCCTCAAGAATGACGGAATTCTCGAGAAGGAATTCGAGAAGGACGGCATCAAGGTCACCTGGGTCCAATCCGCCGGATCCAACAAGGCTCTTGAATTTCTGAACGCCTCCTCGCTGGACTTCGGCTCGACCGCCGGCGCTGCAGGCCTGATCGGCAAGGTCAACGGCAATCCGATCAAGTCGATTTATGTCTACTCCCGCCCGGAATGGACCGCGCTTGTGACGCGCAAGGATACCGGCATCACAAAGGTCGAGGATCTGAAGGGCAAGTCGATCGCGGTCACCCGCGGTACCGATCCACACATCTTCCTCGTTCGGGCGCTTGCCGAGGTCGGTCTCACCGAGAAGGATGTCACGCTCGTTCTTCTGCAGCACGCCGACGGCAAGCTCGCCTTGCAGCGTGGCGACGTCGACGCCTGGGCAGGTCTCGATCCGATCATGGCATCGGCCGAAGTGGAGAACGGCGACGTTCTTTTCCATCGCAAGCCTGAAAACAATAGCTGGGGTATCCTGAACGTTCGCGAAGAGTTTGCGAAGGAGCACCCTGAGATCGTTTCGCGTGTCATCGCGGCCTATGAAGAGGCGCGCAAGAAGGCGATTGCAGAGCCTGACGTCCTGAAGGCTGCCTTGGTCGAGGTGACCAAATTGCCGGATACCGTCATCGCTCGTCAGCTCGAGCGCACGGACCTCTCTCATTCGAAGATCGGCGACGATCAGCGGGTCACGATTGAGGCTGCGGGTCTCGCTTTACAGCAGGCCGGTGTCCTCAAGCCTGAGGTCGAGGTGAAGGCCGTCGTCGGTGATCTGATCGATCCGTCCTTTGGTGCCGCCCTCGGCCAGTAAGGCAATTGTATGGAGAAGGCTGATGGCAGTGCTTGAAACAGTAGCGCGGCAGCCGGACAGGCAGGAGATCGAGAGGCGGCCCGTCCGCCTCTCGATCTTCGAGCGTTCGGCCGTCGGCTTCCTCTTCCCGGTCGCATTGCTCGTGATCTGGGAGGCACTCATCCGGCTAGGGATGATTGAAGGGCGTCTGATGCCGGCGCCGTCGCGCATCTTCGAGACGGTCTATGAACTCGCGATTGCCGGCGAGCTGGCCGGACACATCGGGATTACGCTTTGGCGCGTGCTGGTCGGTTTCTTCACCGGTGCAATGGTGGGCACAGTGCTTGGCGCACTGACCGGTTATTCCGGCTTCCTGCGCCGGGTTCTCGATCCGACGCTGCAGGCTCTACGCGCGATCCCGTCGATTGCCTGGGTTCCGCTATTCATCCTTTGGTTCGGCATTTTCGAGGCGTCGAAAATCGCCCTGATTGCCGTCGGGGTATTCTTTCCAGTCTACCTGGGTGTCTATGGGGCAGTGCAGGGGGTCGACCGCAAGATCGTCGAGGTCGGCCGGGTGTTTCGCCTCTCCGGTTCAGACCTTGTGTGTCGTATTTTGCTACCGTCGATCCTGCCGGGTTACGTGCTGGCATTGCGCGCGGGGCTCGGCCTCGGTTGGATGTTCGTCGTCGCAGCGGAATTCATGGGTGCATCACAAGGGCTCGGCTATCTGCTGGTTGACGGCCAACAACTGGGCAAGCCGGACCAGA
>NZ_AHZC01000078.1 GCF_000247475.1 Rhizobium sp. PDO1-076
CAGGTCTCATTAGATCCTCGCGGGCATATGCGCTCTGTCCAGCCGACGATGAATGAGCGAGACGATGGTAAGAAGATCTTCCGCGTCCTCCTTCGACATCGCCCAGTGGATGCGTGCGTCGTGGGCTGTCGGGTTCCGAAACATCCCGAATGTGCCCCGCACGAGATTGGCGAAGCCACTATGTTCGCTCCGCTCGCTTGCAGTGCTACGAGCGTTGATAGCCAAAAGGGGAGGTTCGCCACCGAGAGTGCGATCGACCAGGGCAGCGCCGTCATCCGTGAGCCCAGTGCGTACGCGCATCTTGTCGGCGACGCTCTTCACCGCTTCTTGAACGGCGTGGAAGTAATTGTCAGCGAGAAGTTCGGCTCGGCAAAATCTGAGCACATCGGGATGTACGCCGCGACCTTCAAGATCGGCTCGCAGTTCTCGTGCGCGCCGTTGCGCTTCGGGGAGGGTCTGCGCGACCTCGGCGACCTTCAGTTCGCCGGACTGATCGACGACCAAGCCGGCAAATGCCAGCGCTTGGTTGAGAAGCGCGCGCATCGGCTCATAGCGCTCGGGCGCGCGGCTGTAGCGGGCCGGCTTCATCGCGAGACGGATAAATTGCAGGATGTTCGTTCGATTACGCTTGGTATTCTGGCATTCGGCGAACGCATTGTAGATGCGAACCCTCTTTGTCATCGGGCCCGGATCATCCATTTTCGTCGAAGCGATCAGGTGCTGAATCTCCGGCCCGGTCAAGCCTGCATCCGTATCGCCAAGCGCTCCTGCGATTGCTTCCAATTGATCCTGCGAAAACAGCGCCATTTTTCAGGCCACCCCCGCGCTAATATCTGAACCCAAGCAGACTTCCGCTTGGGTCGGTGTCGGTCAGGCGCACGCGCACAAGGGCTTCGACCTCGAAATCCGGAGAGAAATCGTTGATCGGAACCATGTCGGTGTTCAACGTGCAAATATACTGAAAGCCAAACTTGGTGGACATTTCCGCGGCGAGTTCGAGAGCATGGGCACGTTGTCTGGGATCGACACCGTCGAAGATGGTGCTGTCGTGAATGAGGAAGTCGATGCCCAAGCCGCGCTGACGCGCGAATGAAATGAGCATGAGATCATAACAGAAGATCTTCATCTTGCTGATACCCTCACTCGGGCTACCGGCAATTTCGACATCAAACTTATATCCGGTGTCATCGATGTCGATCACGAGTCGCCCGGCCGCCTTATAAAGGGTTTCGGAAAACTCCGAGAACAAACCCAGCGCCTGGGACCACAGCGCACGCCGTTCTTCATAGTCCAGTATTGTGGCCCGCTTGAGCTCTACGGTCTCGACCTTGATCGTATCCGACTTGGTGGTCATCTGGCGGAGCTGGGTGATCCGGTTCGTCAGCTCATCTACCTTGAGACGCGTGCCAGCGTGAAGCTCCTGCAACTGGGTAAGTTCCTCAAGCGCCCCCTGACCGGCCAGGACGCCGAGGTAGCCGGCGCGGCGATCGGTCAGCGCGACGATCTGAGCGTCGCGGTCCGTAAGTGCAGCTTCAAGCGCGGCAACCTCGCCTGCAATAAATTCGCGGCGGTTCGCGACAATCTTTTCGTTGAAGGCGCGCGCATCCGAGAGGGTTTTCATAACGGCGCCTGGCAGCGCGATCCCAGCCTCAACGTAGAGCGCCTCTAGGCGGTCCGTTGTGGGCGCATCCTCGCCCACGAGGGACGCACGATAGCGCTCAAGCCGGCGCTTATCGACAATATTGGCATTCACCTGACTGTGGATTTCGCTCGTGAGACGGTTCGCCTGTGCCTCGATTTCGCGGTACTGGGGCAAAACACGGAAATTCGACAGAGCCTCGCGTTCCCGCTCGAGGTGGGTGTTAAGACGCAGGCGCTCCGCCTCAAGCTCACCGAGCGAAGAAAGCTCGCCGTCGACTGCACCTGTCTTTATCGCCTGCTTCAGCGCGTCCAGCGCGTTTTTCTGATCTTTCAATTGCTGCCAGATCGCGGCCTTCTCCCAGTTTAGCCCGAGCAAGAAGGCATTGTGGACCTGGATGTCCCAGGTCTTCTGATTATCAAAATGCTTGAAAGGGGTGTTGTAGGCTGCCGTTTGGTTCCGCACGAAATAGGAAAGGAGCGACCGAGCGGAGGGCTTATAACCTGGCGTTGGCGCGAGCTCGCTGATTCCGAACAATGCCCAGGCAAGCACCGCTCTCCATTTCTTGGAGTCAAGCCCCGGCACCCCCTCCTTGTCCGGAGTCGGTTGCACAGGCCACCCCGCGGTGGATCCCTCAATGGCAAAGAAGTTCGGCACATCAGGAGACCGCGTCACTGCAACGTCGTTGCCAGCAACAGACAGCTCCAGAGTGAACGCCCAGCCCTGCAATGCCTCGACACGCAGGCCTTTCCCGGGCGAGGAGTTACTCGCCAAACAGAAGTCGATGATCTCGATCAGCGTCGACTTCCCCAAGGCGTTTGTTGTGTCCTTGTCACCAGCTGCCGAGGAACGATTGGCAAGAATGAGATTAACGCCGGGTGTGAATGCGGCGGTGTGAAAACCCTTCTGATTGGCGCGCACAGATCGGATCATGGCACGGTCCTGACGATGAGCCCGTCTTTGATGTCGATGGCGCCAATAAGATAAAGGAGATTGGAGGCGAGGACGAAGCGCTCGAACGTGCCGACATTCGGCTCCGAACGGAGACGCTCCCAGAGACCGGAAACGGTCATGGGTCCAGTCAGTTGGGCCAGAAGGGTTGCCCCAACGCCAATCAGCGCTTCACTTTGCGGAATATGTTTTGTCGGAAGGATCATTTCTCGAACACATCGCAGATTTCGAACAGGTAGATCAGGACCGCGATGCCTGCGGTCTTATCGGCTTGACGTTTAAGGCCTCGTTGGGCGAAGGCACACATCAACTCGAACAGTTCGTCGCCCTTGTGACTTTCTTTACGCCGCGCATAATATTCTTCGAGGAAACCGGCTTTCAGCCGCTCCGGAAAATCGGAATCGAGCTGCGCTTCAGCCTCGACATAATCGCCGACAGTCGCACGCGCCGTCATGCCGGCGGCGATAATATGTTTGGATCCGTTCGAGAGCGCGTTCTTTTTGATCTTTTCGTCTGGCGTAATCAGGTCGAACGACCCATTGGTCGCCGGCGTCTGCTTGGCCACCCAGGAGACAGCGTTTTGCAACTCGGGAAAGGCAACATCCGCAAAGGCTTCTTCCATCGCTTGATGAACTTGGTTTTCGTGGCTTTCTTTCAATTCCTGAAGAGTGGAGGTCGGCCAATCGGCCTCGACCTTGTCGATGATCGTATGATGATCGGTACAGAGATAGAGGAGATTGCGGACGTTGTCGCGCTCAGCGTCAGTCATCGACGGGTCATAGCGCGCTGCCGTAGGCTTCTCGCCACGAATATGGGCGGCCTCACCGACATACGTATCATCGCCCACCTTCGCATCGTAGGTTAGGTGCTTGCCACACTTCGGAAAGGCACAAACGCCACCACTCCGAAAAGCCAAAATAATCCTAGTCGGATAACTAGCGCCCATGGGCGTCGCCAGCTTGCGAAACACCGTTTTGTGGTACCGCCAACCTCCGGGCTGCGGCAGTCAAGGTCGGAATCTTGTGTTTAGTTGACTGGACCGAGTGATGATGACCCCTCCTCGTGGCGTGTGGTGATTTATTCATTGAGAGCGTCTTGTAGTTTTCTGATTTGTGCAAGTATTACATCGAAAGCCAAAGGCTTTTCATCGAACATCATCGGCGCCATAGCCCTGTAGTCAGAACGCAAATCCTTGATCCGCGCCTCGCTGGGCATCAGTCGCAGCGTGCCTGGCCGAGCGGTATCATAGCTGGCCCACCCTGACCGGAAGAAGGTCGCTTTGTGCTTTGCCACCGTTGCGAGAAGGCCCAAATCCGTGGCTGCGGCTTTGCCCTCATCGGTGTCTAGAAGCATTGCCAGATCATAATAGTGCCGCGAAAAATACTGCGGTGTCGCCGTTTCTGGGGGACGGTGGGCCTCCGCGTGCAACGCTGTGGCCTTCTCCCAGAAGGTCCGTTGCGCGGAGAGAACGGTTACAGTGCTATCAGGGTCTTCAAAAAAGTCGGGATAGTCCTCCGCCGCGTAGGAACGAATGACCTTCTCCTCGGTTGGCCACGGATCGCCGCGCGCGCCGAGCTCGAGTTTTACCCGCGGCGTGATGTAGGCCATGCCTTGATATTCGGAAGTAGCCAGAACAGTCGGATAGTGGAAATTGAGCGTCTGAGCATCGCCGGCGTCGATCTCCAGCGACCACTCACCTTTGGTCGGCTCGCCGAGTTGCTCGACAATCCCCGCCCGGAGCGCCGGAAGCAGCTTGTCGGCAATATGCCGCTCGACATCGCCTACCAGGGCTTCGATAAGTTTGTCGGCCTTTTTCTTGCTGATACCCTGCTTCTCAGGATCGCGGTCGCCCGTGTATCCAAGGTCAGCTCGATCAAAAGACAGATCTATATCTTCGGAGAAGCGGCGGATGGCGCCAAACGCCTTGGAAAGGGACGTGCCACCCTTGAAGACAAGGGTAGCTGTATCCTTATGCTGCAGGCCGAAGAGTCGCTTTAAAGTCCAGCAGACCCAAAAGTCCTTTTCTATGATGGTATTGGCTACGCCTCGGCCAGCGCCCGTCTCGCTAAAGAGGGCCGCTCGATCATCGGCTGGAAGAAGAGCCACCTTATCCATCGATCTCACCCGACGCTGTGTTGGCGATCGAGACGAGCGTCGGCCGCATCCATGCTGGAGCCTGGGTCGCTTTGGATGCAAGCGTCTTCTTGTCGGTAGCCGAGAGCCGGTGGGACGCTATTTGAGCAACGTCGGCGGCCCGTATCGCCCCTACATGACGAAGGGCCTGGACGACGGTACCCGCGGCACTGCCGGGCGCTATGAGATGCTTGGGCGAGGCATGACGCAGATCAACGACGCGCTTACCAAGTACGACACGGCGAGAGGGGCCATCCGTCAGATAGGAGCTCTTTGCCGGGACCTGCGTTGACAGGCCAAGGGCGTTTGCCGCGCGCGCACCAGCGATCTGTACCTGGGATCCCGTCTCCCGCGCCAACGCGTTCGCGACATCATCGGGCGTCGGCGCAAGGGCCCCAAGTTGCGGATGAATTTTGGGGAAGTCGTACAGGCCCCGCGCCAGGCGGCGAAGTTTCCCATTCTTAGCCAACCGGGAGAGGGCTTGGTCGACCGTGGCCCGCGCAGCCACATCCAAAAAGTCACTGGGCGTGAAAACGCCGCCACGTCCGCTGGCACGGGCGCGCTTCATGATTTTATCTGGTACGGATATTCGGGATATTCTCATGTGTCAGAAAATAGCCTATATTTTTCTGACATTCAAGCACTCAGATAGGCGGCCAGGTACTGGGTAAAATTGCTCAAAAGGTCACAAAAGTACCGCCCTGAGATAGCAATCAGCTCCGAAGTAATTTAGCTGTCCTCTGTGTGATAAATGCCCCACGGAGGTTGCCGCAATCTGTAGCGCTGGAGGGGCAATTGGTACCGTCGCGCGGGAGCATAACGATGAGAGACGAGCTACAACGCCTAGTCAATGATCCAGTAGAATCTCTTGAGGTGGAACTGAAATCGAATTTCGATTTGAAGGATGACAGACACCGCGCGCATCTCGCCAGGCATATCGCAGCACTCGCAAACTACGGGGGCGGAGTAATAATCTTTGGTTTTAATGATGACTTAAACCCGACAGGAGGAGGGGACGACGTGGCAGTCGACCGCGATGTCGTATCCTCGATTGTGAAAAAATATCTTGAACCTCCTCTCCAGTGTGATGTCAGGATGGTCACTTCAGCAAAGGGACAGGTTCACCCTCTCATTGTAGTGCCAGGTCATGGAGCAGCGCCGATCTGCGCGCGAGCCGGAGGACCGGAGGACCGGGGCAAGCCGGTAGGTATTGTCAAAGGTACCTACTAGGGGTCAGAACAAGATCTGCTCCAAACCGTACGCTAAGGTCGAACAGACGATGAACGTCATGCTGCGCGGAGGATTTTGCCGGGAAACCGCAAGGGCCTGAAGCCTTCGGCCATCTGCTGCTCGGTGTCCCAGGAATAGATGCCGGTGAGATTGATATGCTCCCAACTCAGCGGCGAGACGTGCTTGAGCAGTTCGTTGTCAATGTTCCGGCCGAGCTGGCGCAGATGGGCGGTAGCGCGGCCGAGATAGACGGTATTCCAGTGGACGATGGCGCTAACGACCAGGTTGAGGCCGGAAGCGCGGAATGCCTGACTGTCAAAGGAGCGATCGCGGATCTCGCCGCGCTCATGGAAGAACACGGCGCGCTTGAGCTTGTGAGCGGCTTCGCCCTTGTTGAGACCGGCCTGGCAGCGTTTGCGCAGTGCCGGACTTGAATACCATTCGATCATGAAGAGCGTTCGCTCGATGCGGCCGATCTCTCGGAGCGCTTTGGCCAGGTCGCTGGACTTCGATGAGGCAGACAACCGTTTGAGGATCGTTGACGGAGAGACGGTGCGCGTCGTGATCGACGCGGCCAGGCGCAACAGATCGTCCCAGTGCTCCAGAATGAGGGCGGTATTGATTGGTGCGCCGATGTGGTTAGCCAGTCCCGGATAGGTATCGACCTTCCCGAAGATATGGAATTTCCGATCCTTGATGTTGCGAAGGCGGGGCGCAAAACGCTTGCCGATCAGGGCGAACAGCGCAAAGACATGATCGCTGGCGCCACCTGTATCGGTAAACAGCTCCTCGATCTCCAGGATCGTGTCGTGATCGAACAGGCCGTCGAGAACATAAACGGCTTCGCTCTCGGTCGGGCTGATCGGCAGAATGCTGAAGTAGCCGTACTGATCAGAAAGCCCGCTGTAGAATTTCGTGCCGGGCTCACTGCCATAGTGCAGATTGACATCGCTGCGCTTGGCGGCGCGGTCGCTGGCCCGGAAGAACTGCCCGTCGGATGACGCCGTCGTTCCGTCTCCCCAGAGCTGAGAATGCGGATGGCGCGTGTGTGCGTCGGTGACGCTGGCCTGCGCGGCTCTATAGGTCTCGGACCGGGCGTGGAAACTCCGCATCCAGCCGATCTGATGGGCGCTGATGCCCTTCGATGCTCCTGCCATGCGTTTCGGGCCGAGATTGGTGCCATCGGCGAGCACGCCGGCCAGCATGGCGGAGATGTTCTGTGGTGCATCTCCCGTCCGGACGTGGGTAAACTGATCGGCAAAACCCGTCCATTCATGGACCTCCCGCAGCAGGTCGGGGACTTCAACCAGAGGATACATGCCACTGATTTCGGCATTGAGGGCGTCGGCAGCCGTGGGAACGTCGCTGACGCGGGGCGTCACGATCAGGGTGCCGTTTCTATCCTCACACCTTCAAGCTTCCCATAACGGGCACGCCAGGCCAGTTGCTTCAGGTTGAAGTCCATCATCTGTCCCATATCCGCCAACCACGCCGCGCCGTCGCTCTGGACACCGAGGCCGAGTTTGTCGTCCTCCTTAAGGGCAACAAAGGCCGGCTTCGGCATCAGATGTTCATCAATCGGCCGAAATGAACGGCTGCCCTCGACCCATACATCCCTCGAATTCAGCCGGTCCCGCAAATGGGCAAGCGTCGCAATCTCGTAAAGCCGCCGATCTGGCTTTCCATTTTCGCAGATCTGCTCCCGCTCCGACTTTCCCAGATGCCCGACAGGAACGCGATCGGGCAACA
>NZ_AHZC01000077.1 GCF_000247475.1 Rhizobium sp. PDO1-076
GCCAACCCCTTGCCTTGCGCCGTGGAGACCAGTGCCCAGCCGGCTTCGGGGACATTGCCCAGCGGCGGGGTGATTTCGCGTTGATAGTCGGCAAAGCCGGTATCGCCCAGATATTCGCCGGTCTGGCGATCCTCGACAGCCCAGTAGCCAAAGCCGACAGCTTGCCAATGACCGATGTAGCGCAGCAGTCTTGACCAGGTTTCAGACGGTGCGGATGGCCGGCCGAGAATGAAACGTACAACGGCCTCCTCCGCCCACATGGCAGTCATCGCCGGGAAATCCTCGACCCGATGCGCACGCATTCGCGTCCGTTCGGTCAGAATTTCCGGTGGCGACTTCAGTGGCTGCGCGACGAGATGCTGAAACAACCGCCTGTTCCTTTCCGCGAGGATGGCTTGCTGCAAGTCGCCCTCAGGTATTGATTCAACACATTGGTAAACTGATTCCGCAAACGGACCGAAGTCCCTGATGCGGAATATTTTTCGCTCATTGCCTCAATGATCAACCAAGCCATCCGGCGAGACGGTCCGTCGCCTCGATCATCTCCGCCATGGTGCCTGCATAAGACAGGCGCAGCGCCAGATGGCCATCGACAGGATCGAAATCCATGCCCGGCGTCGTCGCGACATCGATCTCGGCCAGCATTCGTTTTGCAAAGGCCATGCTGTCATTGGTGTAGCGGGTCGCATCGACATAGGCATAGAAGGCGCCATCCATCGGCGACAGCAGCGGCAGGCCGAGTTCCGGCAGGCGGCGCAGAAGAAAGTCGCGATTGGCGCGGCAGCTTTCCTTGTAGTGCTCCAGCTCTTCGGTTGCACCCAAGGCGGCGATCGCGGCGATCTGCGACAGTTCGGGCGCGGAGATGTATAGGCTCTGGGCGAGACATTCGATCGGGCGCACGAGTTCCTCCGGCAGCACCATCCAGCCGATACGCCAGCCGGTCATGCAATAATATTTGGAGAAGGAATTGATCACCACCGCCTGCTTGCCGATGGTGAGGGCGGATGCTTCTTCGGCGCCATAGGTCAGGCCATGATAGATCTCGTCGGAAATCAGCGCGATGCCATGCCCCTCGCAATAGTCGTAGACCGCCTTGAGCTGGGCGGCAGAGGTCACCGTTCCGGTCGGATTGGCCGGGCTTGCCAGCAGCACGCCTTTCAGGCGGAGACCGGCGGAAGACTGGGCCTGTTCCAGACTTTCGGGCGTCAGGGTATAGCCGGTCTCGGCGCTGACCGGCACTTCGATGACAATCAGCCCCAGGGCCGACAGGATGCTCCGATAGGCGGGATAGCCTGGACGGGCAATGGCGACCGCATCGCCGACATCGAAGAGCGAAAGGAAGGCAAGGTTGAAGCCGGCGGAAGACCCCGTGGTGATCATGATGCGACCGGCATCGACATCAATACCGTGGCGATCGCGATAGTCATCGGCCAGACCCTGGCGCAGTGCGGCAAGTCCCAAGGCATCCGTGTAGCCAATTCGACCCGCAACCAGGGCCGCCTGGGCGGCTGCCAGCGCGGCCCTGGGTGCGGGATGCCCGGGCTGGCCGACCGCCATGGAGATGACCGGCTTGCCGGCCTGGCGACGTCTTGTGGCCTCCGCGAGGATATCCATGGCATGAAAAGGCTCGACTGCGCTGCGTTTTGAAATGGAAAGCACGGAATGGACGCTCCTGTCATAGAATGCGCCTGACATTTGCCGCAAAGCTGCGGCCTTCACAATGGCGAGAGGGACAAAGGGCCGGCAATTTTGCGATTTCGCTTGCCTGAGGCAAGGGTTAGGTTACCGATGCCACCGCCCGATATCGCCTGGGCCGATTGCCGGCTGGCAGAATTCAAGACGAGGAAAGACATGGCTCTGAATTTCAAGACGATCGCCGCCACGGCACTGGTTCTCCTTCCGGCCATGCTGCCCATGCCTGCCAGCGCGCTCGACGAGACGCAGAAAAAGGAAATCGGCGAATTCGTCCGTGAATACCTGATCGAAAATCCGGAGATCATGCTGGACGTGCAGGATGCGCTGCAGAAGAAGCAGGAAGAGGCGCGGCTGAAGAAGGCCTCCTCGGCCGTTGCCGACCACAAGGACGCGCTGTTCTCGTCGGAACATGACATCGCCATCGGCAACCCGAAGGGCGATGTGACGCTGGTCGAGTTCTTCGACTACAATTGCGGCTATTGCCGCCGTGCGCATGACGACATGAGCGCACTGCTGGAGAAGGACAAGAACATCCGCTTCGTTTTGAAGGAGTTCCCGATCCTCGGACCGGAATCGGTTGCGGCCCACAAGGTATCCGATGCGGTGCGGAAGCTTTCGCCGGAAAAATATCCGGACTTTTTCCACGCGATGATGACATCGGACGGCCGCGCCTCGGAAGAGAGCGCCATTGCGATCGCCGTCGGTCTCGGCCTGACTGAAGAGGCCCTGCGTGCCAAGATGAAGGACAGCCCGAACGATGCTTCGGTGCAGGAGGCCTATCAGCTGGCAACCAGCCTCGGCATTACCGGAACTCCGTCCTATATCCTCGGGAACGAAGCCGTTTTCGGCGCCGTCGGCTCCGAAGCCCTCGAAGCCAAGGTCGCCAATATGCGCTCCTGCGGCAAGGCGACCTGCTGAGACCGCAAGCCCTCGGCTCGGGGACAACCGTTCCTGCCTTAACCCTAGTGGCATTTTCCGGGGAAGGTCCTTCGCTATTGTGGCAAAGGGCTTTCCCTGCAGGGCCGCGCGGTCTATAGGAGGCGGTTGAAAACCGACGGAACTGTAGATGACAAAGACCATTTTTGTTCTGAATGGCCCCAACCTGAATGCCCTCGGCAAGCGGGAACCGGGGATCTATGGCGGCAAGACACTCGCCGACATCGAGGCGGACTGCAAGGCAGCCGGCCTGGAACTCGGGCTTGAGGTGGACTTCCGCCAGTCGAACCATGAAGGCGTATTGATCGACTGGCTGCACGAGGCCGGCGAAAAGGCAGCTGGCGTTGCCTTCAATGCAGGCGCCTATACGCATACGTCCGTTGGCCTGCATGACGCGATCCGCGCCATCCCGGTGCCGGTGATCGAAGTGCATATCTCGAACGTGCATGCACGCGAGGAATTCCGCCACAAATCGATGATAGCGCCCGCCGTCAAAGGGGTTATCTGCGGTTTTGGACCCTTAAGTTACATCCTGGCGCTGCAGGCGCTGAAAAACATCACGCAATAACAAGAATACAGGACATCATCCATGGCTGAGAAGAAATCGGGTATCGATCAGGCGCTGATCCGTGATCTGGCGAACATCCTCAACGAAACGGATCTGACCGAGATTGAAGTCGAGCAGGACGACCTGCGCATCCGCGTTTCGCGCAACGGCACACAGGTCATGATGCCGCAGATGCAGGCCTATGCCCAGCCGGTTGCTGCCGCACCGGCGGCGGTTGCTGCTGCTGCTGCTCCGGTTGCTGCTGCGCGCGACCTGTCCAAGGCCCTGACCGCACCGATGGTCGGCACCGTCTATCTGTCGCCTGCTCCGGGTGCACGCGCCTTCGTCGAAGTGGGTGCGACCGTCAAGGAAGGCCAGACACTCCTGATCATCGAAGCGATGAAGACGATGAACCAGATCCCGGCCCCGCGTTCGGGCAAGGTTGTCGAAATCCTGGTCGAAGACGGCAGCCCGGTAGAATACGGCGAGCCGCTCGTCGTCATCGAGTAAGCCGATGACCGCTATTTCAAAGATCCTCATCGCCAATCGCGGCGAAATCGCCCTGCGCGTGCTGCGCGCCTGCAAGGAACTCGGCATCGCCACCGTTGCCGTGCATTCCACCGCTGACGCCAATGCCATGCATGTGCGCCTGGCCGACGAAAGCGTGTGCATCGGCCCGCCGCCGTCGCGCGACAGCTATCTCAACATCCATCAGATCGTCGCCGCCTGCGAAATCACCGGCGCCGACGCAGTGCATCCGGGCTACGGCTTCCTGTCGGAAAATGCCAAGTTTGCCGATATCCTCGACGCCCACGGCATCACCTTCATCGGACCGACCGCGGAACACATCCGCCTGATGGGTGACAAGATCACGGCGAAAAAGACCGCCGTCGAGCTCGGAATTCCCGTCGTTCCGGGTTCGGATGGCGAAGTCCTGCCGGAAAACGCGCTGGAAATCGCCCGCCAGATCGGCTTCCCGGTTCTGATCAAGGCAACCGCCGGTGGCGGCGGCCGCGGCATGAAGGTCGCCAAGACCGAAGAAGAGCTGGAAGAGGCCGTTTCGACGGCACGATCCGAGGCCCTGGCTGCCTTCGGCAACGACGCCGTCTACATGGAAAAATACCTCGGCAAGCCGCGCCATATCGAAGTGCAGGTGGTCGGTGACGGCGCCGGCAATGCGATCCATCTCGGTGAACGCGACTGCTCTTTGCAGCGCCGCCACCAGAAGGTCTGGGAAGAAGCCAATTCCCCTGCCCTCAATGTCGAGCAGCGGATGAAGATCGGCCAGATCTGCGCCGATGCGATGAAGAAGATGAAGTACCGGGGCGCCGGCACGATCGAATTCCTCTACGAAAACGGCGAGTTCTTCTTCATCGAGATGAACACCCGCCTGCAGGTCGAGCATCCGATCACCGAAGCGATCACCGGCATCGACCTCGTACATGAGCAGATCCGCGTCGCATCGGGCGCCGGTCTCTCGGTCACACAGGACCAGGTGGTCTTCTCGGGACACGCCATCGAATGCCGCATCAATGCCGAGGATCCGCGCACCTTCGTACCGTCGCCCGGCACGATCACGCATTTCCATGCACCGGGTGGCCTCGGCGTGCGCGTCGACAGTGGCGTCTATGCCGGCTACAAGATCCCGCCTTATTATGACAGCCTGATCGGCAAGCTGATCGTGCATGGACGCACCCGCGTCGAATGCATGATGCGCCTGCGCCGCGTGCTCGACGAATTCGTCGTCGACGGGATCAAGACGACATTGCCGCTGTTCCAGGACCTCGTGTCCAACCAGGACATCGCCAATGGCGACTACGACATCCACTGGCTGGAAAACTATCTGGCCGAAACATCGGCCACATAACCACATGGCTGGGCGGCGCAGCAGGGACCAAGGGATAACACCGGAGCTCCTGCTGCGCGCCTATTCCATCGGGCTTTTCCCGATGTCGGATTCGGCCGACGACCCCGAACTGTTCTGGGTCGAACCCGATATCCGCGGCATCCTGCCGCTGGATGATTTCCACATTTCCAAAAGTCTCGCCAAGGCGATCCGCCAGAAACCATTCGACATCCGTTTCGACACGATGTTCGACGCGGTGGTGGCCAAATGCGCCGAAGCGGCGGACGACCGTCCCAGCACCTGGATCAACCAGCAGATCCGCGATCTCTACGGCGCTCTGCACAGGCTCGGCCATGCCCACAGCGTCGAGGCGTGGGAGGGCGACGAACTGGTCGGCGGGCTTTACGGGGTGTCTTTGGGATCGGCGTTTTTCGGCGAGAGCATGTTTTCGAGGCGCACCAATGCGTCGAAGATTTGTCTCGTCTATCTGGTGGAGCGGCTGAGAGAACGCGGGTTCACGCTGCTCGACACGCAGTTCACCACCGAGCATTTGAAGACGTTCGGGGCTGTGGATATTCCCAAGGCTGCGTATGGGGTGTTGCTGGAGCGGGCGATGGAGAGTGGGGCTGTTGGGTTTTAGGGGGGTGTGGGGCCTCCGATCGCAAGATAATCTCAATTACTGATTGACCATTATACTGCACCATGCTCGTTTTCTGCGGTGGAGGAGAATGCATGGCGTACAGAAAGCTACCTTTGGCATCGTTAATCGTAAACCCCGCGAACGATCGACATGGTGAACTTGAGAACGAAACCGCGGCAATAGCGCAACTCTTTGCTTCTCATGAGCAGCATATGCGGAGTCTTGCCAAAGATATCGTCGCAAAAGGGGAGATCTTCGAGCCCCCGCTCGTGTTTCCATCAGGTGACAAGTACATTGTGGCAGACGGAAATCGCCGTACAACCTGCCTAAAGCTTCTCGCAGCGCCCCGCCGCGCGCCAACAGTCGAACTCCAGAAGTTTTTCGCAGACTGTCGTGCGGAATGGACAGGCCCCTTTCCCGACAAGATTGAATGCCAAGTCGAAAGCGACCGAGACCGCGTAGACGACATTCTTTACCGGCGACACACGGGTGTACAAGGCGGCATTGGCCAAAGCACTTGGAACGATAGGATGAAGACCAATTTCATCGATCGTACCGGCAGAGGTGGGAGCCTCAACGTAGCGGACGAGATTGAGAAGCGACTTAGGGAGGCTAAACTACTTCCTGAGCGGAAGATCCCGCGCTCGAACCTTAACCGCCTGCTATCTGCCGAGCCCCTACGAAATCGATTGGGTATCTCAGTCAGCAAGGGCAAGCTTGAAATAGTCCGCGATGAGGCGGAAACACTGTTGGCATTACAGCGGGTTGCTAACGACCTCGCGAGTCGCGCTGTAACACTGGACAACATCTGGGATACGAATTCAAAGGTAGTATATCTGGACTCTCTTGAGGTCGAAGGGGTGTTGCCGAGGGCTAAGCAAACGTCAAAGGCCGTGACGCAAGCTACAACCGAGGTGTCCCCTCCCCTTCGAGAACCGGCACCTCCGCGCCCTCGGGCCTGGCCGCATCTAATCCCAGATGTTGCTTACGAGGTAACCTGGCAGGGGCACCTTCATCGCCATCGCGCCGTTTGGGAAGAATTACAATACAAGTTGGACATGAACGAGACACCCAATGCGGTGTCTGTGTTACTACGCGTACTATTAGAACTCTCGATCGACAACTACATAAAGCGACGTCAGGTGAGTGACGTATCCGCCAATGACAAGCTCGGAATTAAAGTCACTAAAGTAGCTGACGATCTCTACCAAACAGGAAAAATAGACAAAAAATACGTTGGTGCAATCAGCAAACTAAAACAAAATGAGGATGTAGTCTCCTTGGACACTCTAAATCGATACGTCCACTCGCCGAATTTCAGTGTCTCTCCTGATCACTTGAAGATGCTGTGGGAGACGCTATCGGAACTTATCGTTCTATGCCTGCGGGCTTAGAAAATATGTACATAAACCTATTGGGTTAGACTTTTTGGCGACGGCTGTAACTCTGTGCGAGTCTATCACCTCACCCCCGCCTCGCCGCCTCAATCTTCGCCACGTCAATCTTCCCCATCTCCATCATCGCTTCAAAAGCCCGCTTCGCCTCGTCTCCGCCGGCCGACAGGGCTTCCATCAGGGTTCGGGGCGTGATCTGCCAGTTGATTGCCCATTTGTCCTTGCACCAGCCGCAGGCGCTTTCCTGGCCGCCATTGCCGACGATGGCGTTCCAGTAGCGATCGGTTTCTTCCTGGTCGTCGGTGGCGATCTGGAAGGAAAAGGCTTCCGAATGTTTGAAGGTGGGGCCGCCGTTGATGCCCATGCAGGGGATGCCGGCGACGGTGAAATCGACGGTCAGGACATCGCCGGCCTTGCCGGAGGGAAAGTCGGCTGGTGCGCGGATGACGGCCTTGACTTGGCTGTCGGGGAAGACCGTCGCGTAGAAGCGGGCGGCAACTTCGGCGTCCTTGTCGTACCAGATGCAGATGGTGTTCTTCGGCATTGCCATGGTCTTTCCTCCTCGGATGCGGACATCCCTGCATTGCACGCCTGCGGGGCGGTTGCGTCAAGGGGGCATGGTTCGGAGCGGGACAAAGGCCAGAAGCCCCCACTGGCCTGCCGGCCATCTTCCCCACAAGGGGGGAGAGGACGAGCGGATGCCGCTCATTCCTAGCGGATGAGTTCCCGTTCGACCCAGGCGCGGAGGTCGCGGCCGGTTTAAGCTCTCCCCTTTGTGGGGAGGGTTTGGGAGGGGCATCTTGGCGTCCCCGAAGACGCGTCAGTTGGTCGTCAAATCCGCCGTCTCGCCGAAGGCGATGATCAGCTTGGGGCTGGTCATGTCGCCGCTTTCCTCGTCGACCTGGATCGAATAGGCGGCGACGCCGAGGTGGCGGGCGGACATGGCAGTGGCGATCTTTTCGGCGGAGGCGGCGCTCGAGGCCTGGCGCATCTCGCCCGGCACGACATTGCCGCGGTTCTTCTTGAAGGGAAGGACGATGAATTTTTCGGAGAGGGACATGGTGGGAGAACTCCTGTTCGTTCTCTTCCTGTTCTCTATTGCCGGGGATGTCAATCGCTAAGCGTTGACGGAGGCACTGCCGCTTGCCTGAGCATTTCGGGAGGCGGACATATGGCGCATATCGCGGCGGCGGATGAAACAGCGCCTCCGGCCTGCCGGCTATCTCTGCCCGACACGGGGTGCGGATGCCGAGAAAGAAGACTGCGGCCTTTAGTAGAGGCCGGCGCCTGGGGGCGCTGTCAGGACGGGAGGCTGCGGCTGCTGCCCCTGAAACTCGGGATTGGCGTCCTGCGGGAAATCGGCGGGCGGCAGGGTTTCGCCGAAAGTCTCGTCGGGGATCTCCTGCGGCGCATCGAGCGGCGGGACAGCGCCCGGTGCGGGCTCTGCGAGTGCGGGCTCTGTCTGTGTGGGCTGTGGCGGTGTGGGCTGTGCCGCTGTGGGGTCTGGCGCTACAGCTGCTGGCGATGTGGCGGCGCCTGCATTGCCGGCGGGCTGAGCGGTGGTTGCGCCGGTCGCCGGCGTTTCAGCAGCCTTGACCGGTTCGGGGGCCGCTTGCACAGCCTTGACGCCGAGGGGGGCCGGAACCTCCGAGCTCGCCTTGCAGCCGGTCAGCCAGACGTCATAGATCGCGTGTTCGACGGCGTTCAGCGCCGGGCTGTCGGCAAACATCCAGCCGGAAAAGATCCGGCGGATCTTGCGGTCGAGGGTGATTTCGTCGACTTCGACAAAGGCGTCGATCTTCTGGGCTTCGGTCTGGTCGCGGGAATAGCAGACCTTCGGCGTGACCTGCAGCGCGCCGAACTGCACGGTCTCGTTGACATAGACATCGAAGCTGGTGATGCGGCCGGTGATCTTGTCGATGCCGGCGAATTCGGCAACCGGATTTTCAAGGCGCGCGGCATGGGCCGGTGTCGAAACGAAGACGGCGGTCAGGAGTGCCGCACCAAGGGCCGAAAGCGCCATAGCAGGCAAACCGCTGTTTCGTTCCGGACGCTTCATCTGCCGCTCTTTCACAGTCAATTCATCTCAAGGCCCAGATACGACAAGGGCCTCACGAGAGAGGCCCTAACGGCGAATTATGGCCAAATCGGGTATTCGTGGCCGGCTGATCAGTTGCCGGGCGTCCAGGCGTCGTAGTCGCCGGTGACACGCGGACGCTCGCCGGCAACGGCGATCGAACCCGGAGGACGATAGGCAGCGGAGGTGCCGGTCAGGTTCTCGCGATGCGGGAGCTGCCAATCGGCCGGCTTGTAGTTGTCCTTCGGCGGGGCGACGTCGGTGCGGTAGTGCATCCAGCCGTGCCAGCCGGCCGGGATTTTCGACGCGTCGGCATAACCCTTGTAGATCACCCAGCGGCGCGGAAGGCCGAAGGACGTGGTGCCGCCTTCATAATAGACATTGCCTGCTTCATCTTCGCCGACGCGCTTGCCGTTGCGCCAGGTGAAGAAGCGGGTACCCATGGTCTGACCATTCCACCAGGTGAAAATTTGCAACAGAAACTGCTTCATGTCGTGTCCTTGGATTTCAGCCGAAGCCCAACATACGGGCGCTCTAAACATAGGCGGCACCGTATAATATCTTCTTGCTTATGCCGCCTTGCCTTTCGCTTGTCCAGTGATTCGCGGTCGCACCCCGTCATTTCAGCTTCAACTTGAACCCCAGGTGGCTCGGCGCAAAACCGAGCCGCGCGTAGAAGCGGTGGGCATCCGTGCGCGCGGCATTCGAGGTCAGCTGAACGAGGCGCATGTGCTCGGCGCGGGCACGCTCGACGGCAAAACCGATCATGATGGCGCCGATCCCCTGCCCGCGGCAATCGGCCCGTGTCTGGACCGCCTCGATGATCATCGAGGATGATCCGCGCGCGGTCATCGTCGTAGTGACCATGGTCTGGAAGGTGCCGACGACGTCGCCGTGTTTCTCCGCCACATACAGCGTTTCGTTCGGCGAGGCGGCGATGCGGGCAAAGGCGGCAAGATAGTCCGGCAAAGCCTGCGGGTCGGTGGTATCGCCATGCCCGCCCAGCGCGTCATCGGCAAACAGCGCGGCGATCTGTGCAACGTCTTCCGCCCGCGCGACACGGATCCGCACATCTGTATCCTGCATGCAAAGTCTCTCCCGATCTCTTCAAGACGCGCAGAACTACAGTGAGGTTCGCGACAGATTGATGACGGGCAAGAGCCGAAAGCCGATTACAGCAGCGGCTTTTCCATGATCAGCGCTTCGATGCCGCTATTGGGGCCGCCGCAATTCTTCGTCCTGTCGACTTCGACAAAGCCATGCGCCTCGTAGAAGGCGACGGCGCCGAGGTTCTTCGGCTCGACTTCCAGCCGCATGATCTCGGCATCGGGAAAGCAGCTCTCGATCTCGGCGAACAGATCGCGGCCGATGCCCTGGCGCTGGCAATCGGGATGGACGTAGAGCTGGTAGAGCATAGCCGTCTTGGCGAGCTTGTCCGACATCGCGGCAAAGGCCATGCCGCCGATGCGCTTGCCATTGTCGGCGACGAGAAACTCGCCGCCCTTCTGGTGCACCCGCGCCTTGAGAGCCACCTGCGAATGCCAGCTGTCGATCAGTTCCTTGACCTTGGCCGGCCCGTAGACCGCGTCATAGGTCGCGTGGAATGTCGTTTCGAGCAGCGACCGCAGCGACTGGATATCGCCTTCACCGGCGGTGCGGACGAAATACAAGGGCCTACTCCTCGACAATGCCGAGCTTGGCCTTGACTAGCGCCTGGACCGCCTGCGGGTTGGCCTTGCCACCGGTGGACTTCATCACCTGGCCGACAAACCAGCCGGCGAGCGTCGGCTTGGCGAGCACCTTGGCAACCTGATCGGGATTGGCGGCGATGATCTCGTCAACGGCCTTTTCGATGGCGCCGGTGTCGGTGACCTGCTTCATGCCGCGGGTCTCGACGATTTCGGCCGGGTCGCCGCCTTCGTTGAAGACGATCTCGAACAGGTCCTTGGCAATCTTGCCGGAAATGGTCTCGGCCTTGATCAGGTCGATTATGCCACCGAGCTGGGCGGGGGAAACCGGAGTCTCTTCAATGCCTTTGCCGGCTTTGTTCAAGGCACCCAGCAGGTCGTTGATAACCCAGTTGGCGGCGATCTTGCCATCGCGGCCATCGGCCACGGCTTCGAAATAGTCTGCGATTGCCTTCTCAGACACCAGAACCGAGGCATCATAGATCGACAGGCCAAGCTCGGCGACGAAGCGGGCCTTCTTGTCGTCGGGCAGTTCCGGCAGATCCTTCTTCAGGTTCTCGATGAAGGCGTCGTCGAATTCGAGCGGCAGCAGGTCAGGATCGGGGAAATAGCGATAGTCATGCGCATCTTCCTTGGAGCGCATCGAGCGTGTCTCGCCCTTGCCCGGATCGAAGAGGCGGGTTTCCTGATCGATCGTGCCGCCATCCTCGATGATCGCGATCTGGCGACGGGCCTCGTATTCGATCGCCTGGCCGATGAAGCGGATCGAGTTGACGTTCTTGATTTCGCAGCGCGTGCCGAATTCGCCGCCGGGCTTGCGCACGGAGACGTTGACGTCGGCGCGCATGGAGCCCTCGTCCATGTTGCCGTCGCAGGTGCCGAGATAACGCACGATCGAGCGCAGTTTGGTCATGTAGGCCTTGGCTTCGTCGGACGAACGCATGTCGGGCTTCGAGACGATTTCCATCAGCGCGACGCCCGAGCGGTTGAGGTCGACATAGGACATGGTCGGATGCTGGTCATGCATTGACTTGCCGGCATCCTGTTCCAGGTGCAGGCGCTCGATACCGATCTCGATGTCCTCGAACTGGCCCTGACGGTCGGGGCCGAGCGAGATGATGATCTTGCCTTCACCGACGATCGGATCCTTGAACTGCGAAATCTGGTAGCCCTGCGGCAAGTCGGGATAGAAATAGTTCTTGCGGTCGAAGATCGAGCGCTTGTTGATCTGGGCTTTCAGGCCGAGACCGGTGCGCACGGCCTGGGCCACGCATTCCTCGTTGATCACAGGCAGCATGCCGGGCATGGCGGCATCGACGAGCGAGACGTTGGAATTCGGCGCATTGCCGAAGACCGTCGACGCACCCGAAAACAGCTTGGAATTGCTCATCACCTGGGCATGGACTTCCATGCCGATGACGATTTCCCAGTCGCCTGTGGCGCCGGGGATGAAGCGTTTCGGATCGGGTGTGCGCGTGTCTACCAGGGTCATCGGATGCTCGTGTCATGCGTGGGTCTATGGGCTCGTGAGGTAGAGCAAATGGGCCGACGGTGCAAGGCTTGTGACGTCCGGCCTGTCTCAGGATGATGGCAAGCCCGGTGGAGGAAATCGCTTAACCCGGGTGGAATAAGCTGCCTGCCATGGCAAGCGAAACAATCCTCACCGTGGCTGCACTTGCGGCGCTCTACAATGTCGTGGTGTTTTGCATCTACGCGTTTGACAAAATTTCTGCACGCGAGGGTGGTTGGCGGGTCAGGGAAAGCACGCTGATTTTCCTTGCCGTAACGGGCGGCGGAACCGGGGCCTTTCTCTGCCAACGCCTGTTGCGGCACAAGACGCGCAAGCCGCCGTTTCGCCTGTTGTTGCCATGCCTATTCGTCCTGCAGTCAGCGGTAGCACTGATCCTGCTGCTGGCGCCGCAACAGGTGCTCTCAGCCGCAGAACATCTGATCAAGCTGATGCCATCGCATTAGAATTCCTGCCCATAGCCCAGTGGCTCCACCGCCACCAACTGCTTCGAAAGGCCGACGGACTGGACGTCGCGGTCGAGTTTCGGATTGTAGGCAATGGTCAGCCAGTTCACCGCATAGCCATGTTTCTCGAAAAATCCGATCGCTTCGATGTTCATCGCATGGGTCTGAAGGCTAGCCTTGTCGAACCCTTGCCGCACGATCTCGGCCTCAACTGCCTCCAGCAGGGCAGATCCCAACCCCAGACGCTGCTGGTCAGGATCGATCCAGAAGTCTGTGATGTTCTCGTCGAGATCTTCGCGGGCAGCCCATCCGGCAGCAAAACCGCCCCTGTCGGCCACCATGATCGTCACCCATCCCTTGTGGGTAAAATGACGGAAGGAGGCGCGGGCATTGTCCACCATCGACCGCGTATCGCCGACCGTGATCATCGCCTTTTCCCAGGCGCGAACGCCGATCTCGGCCAGCAGATCCGCTTCTTCCAGCCTTGCGCTCCGGATGGTGATCATCGACGCTCCACTTGTTGACGGCAGTAGACCATCCCGTGCGAGATTTTTCCAGTCTTCAAGATACAAGATGTGCCACCGCCGAATAAGCGCCTGAATGCGGTAGCATTTTGCTTGGCATATGGCCCAACCATGCGTTTCGGCTCAGCGCTGCAAAAGCCTGTACTGCGACAGTCCGATACCCACGTCCTTGAACCCAGACGCATCTACGTCACAACTCTCATCTGCGAGCAGATAGTTCATGTCGTCGGTGAGAACAGGCGCCAGACTCAATTTATGGCTGCGCTGTAAATAGGCATGCAGAGCCCAGTTTTGCCAAACTTCGCCACACGTTGATATAACTCTGGAACAAAGCCTATCACTTGAGCACATGTAAGACGCTATTTTCTGGGCATCCAAAATCTGCGGGCCGTCGCGGCCTAAGCTGCCTGTCAGCGACGCGACGTACACAAGACTGGCGACCAATCCCGTATATAGCCCACGACGCGTCCAAATCATTGGAGAGCTGCCAACACCACTCAGCAGACTGATGGCTAGCGGCACACAGAGCGTGGCCAATCCGGCACCGAAATAGAGCAAAGACGGATTAAAGTAGAAACTGGACACACGAGGGCTGACCAACAATGGCAGTGATGCCGAGAATCCGACGAGCAGCAGGAAGATGGCACGCCTCGACCTAACATCTCGAAGCCTAAGCCTATGTACGTTATTTCGGGAAACCCAAGCCCATACGAAAATACCCAATGTGATCAGCAGCGGATATGCATTCACCCGCAACAAAGTCCTGGCTGCCGACCAGCCGCCACTTGTATTGCCTCGCTCACCAGAAAGGCTCGATAGGATTTGGATTGACCAATATCGCTCTACAGCCTCCCGAGGACCATCAAATTTCCACAGCACGGCAAACAGCGCTGCAATCACGGCTAAGATAATAATGCTATCAACAAGAACCTGAGAAAAAGAGGGACGCCGGAACGCGAGCCAATAGAGCCCAGGCGTTGCCAGAGGAAACAGTCCGACCGGGCCTTTTGTCATCAACGCAAGAAAGACTGCTGTCGCCGCCGCGATCATCAAACCTATACGCCGCATCCAACTGGTAACATGTGCCTCTCGATAGGCTTCCACCACCAACAATACGGCCACCGATGTAAAGACAATCAACAGGTTTTCCAGCAACCCGTTGGCGAAGGCCCAACTGACACGGCCTGCAATCAACGCAAAGATCAGCGCCAAGGGCGCTGCAAGCCTGGAAACCCAGTCATCTTCGTTCAGTCTTCGCCAAATACACAACAAAATCACTCCGCTGCCCAAGAACGTCAGCAGCGTGAAGCCTCTGTCGACAAGCGTCGTGTCCCCGAACAAGCGGAAGCCCACCGACTGGATCATCATCATCAATGGAGGATGCTCCGCAAACAGGGGAAAAAGCGTCTTGGAAAACTGGAGGTGCCAAGCGGAGCCAATACCCTCAGCCAGATTGCGAGCTATACTCGAGTAAATCGTCCCGTCGAAGAAAAAAGACTGCTGAACAAGGCGTGAAAATACCCGCAAGCAAACGAGAATGGCCAGGGTAAGCCACAGCAGTTCGCTGACACGCCTTGCGTCGTCTAATTCAATCGCATTCGCGCTGGATTTGTCCGTCATTTCCAGATGAACCGATTGGCGATAACGAATTTCCAGACGGTATCGATAGCAATCCCCGCAAGAGTGGCAATAAAGACAACATGCACAAGGCGCTCATAGGCCAAGGTTGCTGCCGACACATTCGCGACAATGCCGACGGAAGACACCGCAAGAAACTTCAGGTAACCCCAGAACTTTGCCAGACCTCGCAAGCGACGGTCCTGGAATGTCAGAAGATTGTTCAGCAGAAAATTGCTGGTTGCAGCAACCAAAGTGGCAGCCACCTGTGCCACCATGAAAGGCGCCGACATGCCCAACACCGTGTAGAGCACGGAAAAATGTATGAAGACGCCAGTGCCGCCGACAAAAAGAAATGAAATCAGATTGGGCGGCAATATGCTGCCCGTCATTTTGCTCATCAGGAAAGTAACGAACTTCCAGATAACGTGGCTGTCCAACTTGGAAGCGCCATGCATCCGTGAACCAAAATCAAACGGTACCTCAGCATGACGAAGCGACTTGTCGGAATAAAGTATGTCCAGCAACAGCTTAAATCCCGGATCTCCAAGCCTCGGCGCAACATGGAGGAAGGAGTCGCGCGTCATGAGAAAAAAACCGGTCAATGGATCGCCGAGCTTGCGCCCCAGTACGAGACCGCTAAGCCAATTGCCAAAGTGGGAAAGTTTCTGACGCATTGGCGAAAGCGCATCCGAGGAGCGATCATCGTCCAACCTCCTCGCGGCACTTACGATCTGTAGATGATCCGCATCCAGTTTTGAAATCATGTCCCGCACCACCGACGGATCATGTTGACCATCGGCGTCCATCACGCACAGCAAATCACCTTTTGCCGACAGCATCCCTTGAATGCTGGACTTCGCCAGACCTCGGTCATCCAAGCGAGTTATGACACGAATACGTGTATCATCATGTGCGTGTTCAAAAATCTTGCGAGCGGTTCCATCTGTCGAATTGTCATCGACAAACAATATTTCCCAGTCCAGTTCGTGAAGAGCAGTTTTCACGCCTTCGATGAAAGGAATTACGTTTCCAACTTCATTAAAAGTTGGGGCGATTATCGAGATTTTTCTGGAAACCACTGAAGAATACCTAAAGTTTTCGGCCACGGCCTATCAATGCCAGAATACATAACGCCTTCTGAACTTCACGATCTGCAAAAGTCATCAAAGCAGGCCAGGATCACGTAAATCCCTACCACCACTTCGCCGGTGTGAACGTGCCGGCGGCCTGTTCGATGACGTGGGCGGTCCTGAACAGGGTTTCTTCGTCGAACGGCTTGCCGATGACCTGCAGGCCGAGCGGCAGGCCCTTGGAGTCGAGGCCGGCGGGAACGGAGATGCCCGGCAGGCCGGCCATGTTCAAGGTGATGGTGAAGACGTCCTGCAGATACATCTTGACCGGATCGGCCGCCAGTTCCTTGTCGCCGATGGCAAAGGCCGATGACGGGGTGATCGGCGCGAGGATCGCATCGACGCCGGCATTGAAGACGGTCTCGAAATCGCGCTTGATCAGCGTGCGGACCTTCTGGGCCTTGAGGTAATAGGCGTCGTAATAACCGGCCGACAGGACATAGGTACCGACCATGATGCGGCGTTTGACTTCCTTGCCGAAGCCTTCGGCGCGGGTTTTTTCGTACATGTCGGCAATGTCCTTGCCGTCGACGCGCAGGCCGTAACGCACGCCATCGTAACGGGCGAGGTTGGACGAGGCTTCGGCTGGTGCGACGATGTAATAGGCCGGCAGGGCGTATTTGGTGTGCGGCAGCGAAATATCGACGATCTCGGCACCGGCATCCTTCAGCCAGGCGATACCCTGAGCCCAGAGCTTTTCGATCTCATCGGACATGCCTTCGACGCGGTATTCCTTCGGAATGCCGATCTTCATGCCCTTCAGCGATTGGCCGAGGGCTGCTTCATAATCCGGCACCGGCAGATCGACGGAAGTCGTGTCCTTGGCATCGACGCTGGCCATCGACTTCAGCAGGATTGCGGCATCACGCACGTCGCGGGCAATCGGGCCGGCCTGATCCAGCGACGACGCATAGGCGACGACGCCCCAGCGCGACACGCGGCCATAGGTCGGCTTGATGCCGACGGTGCCGGTGAAGGCGGCAGGCTGGCGGATCGAACCGCCGGTATCGGTCGCGGTCGCGCCGGCACACAGATGGGCAGCAACGGCTGCGGCCGAGCCACCGGACGAGCCGCCGGGCACGAGCTTTTCATCGGAGCCCGTGGCCTTCCATGGATTGACGACCGGACCGTAATAGGAGCTCTCGTTCGACGAGCCCATGGCGAATTCGTCCATGTTGAGCTTGCCGAGCATGACAGCGCCCGCGTCCCACAGGTTCTGGGTGACGGTCGATTCGTATTCCGGCTTGAATCCGTCGAGGATGTGGCTGCAGGCCTGGGTGTGCACGCCCTTGGTGGCGAACAGATCCTTGACGCCGAGCGGGATGCCTTCCAGCACGCCGGCCTTGCCGTCGGCGATGCGGGCATCCGAGGCCTTGGCCATGTCGAGCGCGATCTCGGGCGTCACGGCGACATAGGCGTTGATTTCAGGGTTGGCGGCCTCGATTGCCTGGATATAGGCCTGGGTCAGTTCGACGGCCTTGATCTCCTTCGCCGCCAGTTTGGCGCGGGCTTCGGCAATGGTGAGGCTGGTCAGTTCGGTCATGGTCGGTTCACTTCAGACTGTCAGCGCCTTTGACAGGCGCAATAGGGAGAGGATGCGGCAGCGGACAAGCGGCAGGCGAGGCCCGCGCTTATTCGACGACCTTCGGCACCATGAAGAAATTGCGGTCGGTCTGCGGCGCATTGGCGACGATGGCATCTGCCTTGTCGCCGTCGGTGACGACGTCATGGCGCTTTTTCATCGCCATCGGCGTCACCGATGTCATCGGCTCGATACCGGTGACATCGACTTCGGACAATTGCTCGACGAAGCCGAGAATGCCGTTCAGTTCGCCGGTCATGCGCTCTGCCTCCTCCTCGCTGACAGCGATGCGGGCAAGGCGCGCGACGCGCTTGACGGTTGCGAGATCAACGGACATCGGCATTCTCCAGATAAGCTGTTTTCTTCGCTATAATGGCCGTCAAGCGCGGGTGCAACGGGGATTTGTCAGAGCTGCAGGGCAAGACCGGCCGAAGGGGTGACAACCTTGGTGCGCGTGCCCTCCATTCCCGCGACGAATTTCTCCGGCGTCTGGTCGATAATCGGGAAGCTGCCATAGTGACAGGGAATGGCCGTCTTGAAGTCGAAGAAGCGCTGGCAGGCCAGTGCTGCAACCGCGCCGCCCATGGTGAAACGATCGCCGATCGGAACCAGACCGATGTCGGGCTGATGCAGTTCCTGGATCAGCTTCATGTCGGAGAAGATGTCGGTGTCGCCCATATGCAGCAGCGAGGCATCGCCGTCGAAATGCAGCATCAGACCATTGGCACTGCCGAGCGAATGGGAGACGCCGTCCTCGGTCAGTTGTGCTGACGAGTGCAGGGCGTTGGTGAAGGTAGCGGAAAAGCCCTCGAAATGCACGGTGCCGCCGGTGTTGCCCATCTCCAGCTTCTCGACGCCCTTGGAGCCCAGCCAGGCGGCCAGATCGGCATTGGCGAGCACAGTCGCGCCGGTGTCCTTTGCCAGGCGGATCGTATCGCCGACATGGTCGCCGTGACCGTGTGTGAGGAGAATATGGGTGATGCCGGACGCCGTGTCCTTGGCATCGAGGCCGGCGAAGCCCGGATTGCCGGTCAGAAACGGATCGATCAATATGCTCGCCTTGGAGGTGTCGAGCCGGAAGGCGGAATGGCCGAGCCAGGTGATCTTCATGAATAACTCCTAGAATAACGTCGAAAGGGTAACGGGTTCCCTCGCCATCAGATATGGCATATGCGCGTGACGGATAGTAGGCACGAGCGAGAAAGACCGGAAAACAGAAATGACGACGCTGACCTTTGAGGAACTCGCCGAAACGCTTCTGCCGAACCAGGCGATTGCCGGTCTCGATCTCGGCACCAAGACGATCGGGCTCTCTGCATCGGATCTTGGCCGGCGCTTTGCCACGCCGCGTCCGGTCATTCACCGGACAAAGTTCACACAGGATGCTGTGGTGCTGCTGGCATTTGCCGAGAAAGAAAAGATTGCAGCCTTCGTCATTGGACTGCCGACAAACATGGATGGTTCGGCGGGACCTCGGGTTCAGGCAACCCGCGCCTTTGTCCGCACGATGTCGGAAAAGACCGACATACCTTTCATCTACTGGGATGAACGGCTGTCGACCGTTGCCGCCCAACGGGCGCTTCTGGAAATGGATGTGTCACGCGCCAAGCGCAAGGAGCGGATCGATTCGGCGGCGGCCAGCTTCATTCTTCAGGGTGCACTGGACAGGCTGTCCATGCTGGCACGCGCCTCGGATGAGACCGGCTCAGACTTTTCCTGACGCGCCTTCCACCACGCGATGATCTTCTTGCGGCGGCGAAAGCCGATGATGGCAAAGAGCACGGCGCTGTCCACCACGATCGCGCGCATGACCAGCGGCGGAATGGTTTCCGGCGGAATACCCAGAACATTGCCATAGATCTGGAAGACCAGCTCATGCGCCTGTCGCGTCAACATGAAGATGCCGAAGCTCATGTCGTAGTAGGACAGACCGTACCAGGTGCCCAGAAGCACTATGGGCATGGCCCACAAAAGCAGGAATGTCTTCATGCCGTTTCTGCCTTTCGCACAGACGGCGAATCATTCGCCGCCGGCCAGTTTTCCACCAGCCATTTCAATGCCGCCATCAACGTCAGCGCGACCGCAGGAACGGCAATATCGAGTGCCAATCCCGCAAAGAAGACCATCATCATGATGGTCAAGATCAGTCGTACCGACGCGTCACCCGTCACTGCCCTGCCCTTTAACGTCTGTCCCATGGCAAAGTTGCAGCGTTCGCTCGCGCAGCGCAATGTAAACCCTTTGTTAAGGTTAACGGCGATTGGGGATAAGTCAGAGCAAGGCGTTGGCGCACGAGCGCCCATCCCCCGTTTCAGCAGTTGCCAGCCTGCGGCCCGCCCTTTAACGGTTGCGCTGCCAATTCGCGCGTCCGGACATTTTTCATGCTGATCATCTTCGAAAGCATCCTGCCGATCTTCCTGCTGGTCCTGATCGGTGTCGTGCTCAAGCGGACGCCGCTGATCAACGACAGCTTCTGGGGCGGGCTGGAGCAGTTCGGCTACTATGTGCTGTTTCCAGCACTTCTGTTCGAGACATTGGCGACAACCAATTTTTCCGCCATGAACAGCGGCAGCGTCAGCCTTGTCTCGCTGCTCGCGGTGGGCATCATGTCGGGCGTTTGTCTGGCACTCTGGCCGCTTCTGCGCAACAGAGGCATGGGCGCCCCTGCCTATACCTCGATCTTCCAGACGGCGACCCGCTGGAACGGCTTCATGGCGCTTGCCATCGGCGAAAAACTGGCCGGTCCAAGCGGCCTTGCCGTGATTGCCGTCATAATGGCGGCGATCATCGTGCCGCTCAACCTGATCAATGTCGGCATCATGGTGTGGTTTTCCGGCCGCGGTCGCAGCTTCAAGGCGTTTGCGGTCAGGATCATCACCAATCCGATCATCATCGGCTCGGCGCTGGGCGTTGTTGTCAATGTGCTTGGGATCCGGATCTACGATCCGCTGATGACCACGGTCGACCTCATCGCCGGCTCATCGCTTAGCCTCGGCCTGATCAATGTCGGCGCGGGACTTCGCATCCAGGATGCAGTGAAGCCGCAGCCGGCCGTGATCCTATCGGTTTTCCTCAAGCTCATCCTGTTTCCGGTCGTCTCGGTCAGCCTCGCGCTGCTCTTCGGCCTCAGTGGCGAGACCGTGATCATGATAGCGCTCGGTGCTGCCGTGCCCACCGCCATGAACGGCTATACGCTGGCAAGACAGATGGGCGGCGACGCCGAACTCTATGCGGCAGCGGCCACCGTGCAGACGGTCGCCGCCTTTTTCACCATTCCGACCGTGCTCTATCTGGTCGCTCAGGTGGCGGCGGGATAAAGTAGGTCCAGCACGTAGCGGGCGTCGAAACGGGCATCGAGAACGCCGTAGGTGTGACGCCAGCCTCCGGCCAGACGGGTTTCCAGAAACGCATCGGCGATCTTGCCGGCCCCGAGGCGATAAAGCTCGGCCGCACCGGCGGCCAGCGCCAGTTGCTCGATCAGGAGGCGACCGGCGCCCTCGTCGCGTTCAGCCAGAGCGGTCGCCGCACGCAGGACCTCGACGGTCTTCTTGCCGGATGCACCCAGATCGCGTTCAAGCCCGGCAAACAGGGTCTCGAAGAGATCCTTGCCGCGATTGAGCACGCGCAGCACGTCGAGCGCCATGACATTGCCGGAGCCTTCCCAGATCGCATTGACCGGCGCCTCGCGGTAGTGGCGGGCAATCGGACGCTCCTCGACATATCCGCTGCCGCCGATCGATTCCATCGCTTCATAGATCAGGCCGGGGGCGATCTTGCAGATCCAATATTTGACCACCGGCGTCATGACACGGGCATAGGCCGCATCCACCGGGTTCTCACGGGCGCGGTCGAAGCTGTCGGCAAGGCGGAAGGCGAGCGCGGTGGCTGCGGCCACATCCAAAGCCATATCGGCCAGGACACGTGTCATCAGCGGCTGATCGATCAGCTTCTTGCCGAAGACGGTACGGCCACGCACATGATGCACAGCTTCGGCCATCGAGGCACGCATCATGCCGGCGGATGCGAGCGCGCAATCGAGGCGGGTCAGGGTGACCATGTCGAGAATTGTGCGCACGCCATCGCCTGGCGTGCCGAGAAGGAAGCCGAAAGCCTCGTCGAACTCGACCTCGGAGGAGGCATTGGAGCGATTGCCGATCTTGTCCTTCAGGCGCTGGAATTCCAGACCATTGGCGGATCCGTCCTCCAGCAGGCGCGGAACGAGGAAGCAGCCCATGCCATCCCTGGTCTGGGCGAGCATGACAAAGGCATCGCTCATCGGCGCGGACATGAACCACTTGTGGCCCGAGAGGCGGTAGATGCCCTCGCCTACCCGCTCACCACTGGTGATATTGGCGCGCACATCCGTGCCGCCCTGCTTTTCCGTCATGCCCATGCCGATGGTGACGGCACTCTTCTGCATTGGCGGCTTGTTGGCCGAATCGTACTTGCGCGACAGGATCTTCGGCGTCCATTCCTTCTGCACGGCGGGCGACGCGACAAGTGCTGCCACCGAGGCGCTGGTCATGGTCAGCGGGCAAAGATGTCCGCTTTCGAGCTGAGCTGTGAGGAAGTAGCGGACGGCGCGCGCCTTGTGTTCATGACCACGGGCGTCCGTCTGGTTTTCCCAGACGGAGCAATGCAGGCCGGAGGACATGGAGCGGCGCATCAGTGCGTGATAGGCTGGATGGTATTCGGTGACATCCAACCGTTCGCCGCGCACGCCATGGGTGCGCAATTGCGGTGGGCTGGCATTGGCCATGCGGGCCAGTTCCTGCGCCTCGGGCGAGGTCACATACTTGCCGACCACATCATATTCGTCGCGAAGCGAGCGGGCGAGCGTGGAGGTCAGATCGACGAGAAGCGGATCGGATCGGTAGGCATTGACACCGGACCAAGGCTTGGGCTGGTTCAGGGCGGCGAGTTTTTCTTCAGTCCGGTTCATTATTGTCATGCCGTTCTACTAGCGCAAAGAATTTCGTTTAACATGGGGAACGCGCCGCAATCCACATAGCATATGCTTGCCCGGCCGCCTGCCAATCATTATAGACCGCGTGACATCTACGGAGGGCGTCCATGGTCTTCTTTCCCCACCGCCATCTCATCGGCATCAAAGGCCTTACCGAACAGGACATCACGTACCTGCTCGACAAGGCGGACGAAGCCGTGAAAATCAGCCGCCAGCGGGAGAAGAAGACCTCCACCTTGCGCGGTCTTACCCAGATCAATCTGTTTTTTGAAGCCTCGACGCGGACGCAATCCTCGTTCGAGCTTGCCGGCAAGCGGCTTGGCGCCGACGTGATGAACATGTCGGTCGGCAATTCGTCGGTAAAGAAGGGCGAGACGCTGATCGACACGGCGATGACACTGAACGCCATGCGGCCGGACGTGCTTGTCGTGCGCCATTCCTCGGCCGGGGCGGCAGCCCTTCTCGCCCAGAAGGTTGCCTGCTCCGTGGTCAATGCCGGCGACGGCCAGCACGAGCATCCGACGCAGGCGCTGCTCGACGCGCTGACCATCCGCCGGGCCAAGGGCAAGCTGTCGCGCATCATCGTCGCCATCTGCGGCGACGTCCTGCATTCGCGCGTTGCACGCTCCAACATCCTGCTTCTCAACGCCATGGGAGCCCGCGTCCGGGTCGTCGCTCCTGCGACATTGCTGCCGGCCGGCATTGCCGACATGAGCGTCGAAGTCTTCCACGACATGAAGGAAGGGCTGAAGGATGCCGATGTGGTGATGATGCTGCGCCTGCAGCGCGAGCGCATGGCCGGCGCCTTCGTGCCGTCGGTGCGGGAATATTTCCACTTCTACGGCCTCGACGCCGAAAAGCTGAAATATGCCAAGGAAGACGCGCTGGTGATGCATCCGGGTCCGATGAACCGTGGCGTCGAAATCGCCTCCGAAGTGGCCGACGGCCCGCAGAGCGTGATCGAGCAACAGGTTGAAATGGGGGTAGCCGTGCGCATGGCGGTGATGGAAACATTGCTGACCTCGCAAAACAACGGTCCGCGCAGCGAGGGAATGGGCGCATGATGAAACCGCTCGTCCTGAAGAATGTCCGCATCCTCGATCCTTCGCGCACGCTCGATGAGGTCGGCACGATCATCATCGGTGCGGATGGCAATATACTGGCGGCCGGTACCGATGCGCAGAACCAGGGTGCGCCTGAGGGGGCCGAGATCCGCGATTGCGGTGGGCTCACCGCCATTCCGGGTCTTGTCGATGCCCGTGTCTTCGTCGGCGAACCCGGCCATGAACATCGCGAAACGATTGCCTCTGCAAGCCGCGCGGCCGCCGCCGGTGGCATTACCTCCTTCATCATGATGCCGGAAACCGATCCTGTGATCGACGACATCGCGCTGGTCGAATTCGTCAAGAAAACGGCGCGCGATACGGCGATCGTCAATGTCTATCCGGCAGCGGCCCTGACCAAGGGCATGACCAGCGCCGAAATGACCGAGATGGGCCTGCTGCAACTGGCCGGCGCCGTCGCCTTCACCAATGGCCGTCATGGCCTGAACGACACACAGGTTCTGCGCCGGGCCATGACCTATGCGCGCGAATTCGATGCCGTCGTTGCGCTCGAGACCCGCGAGAAATATCTTGCCGCCAATGGAGTGATGAACGAAGGGCTGTTTGCCAGCTGGCTCGGTCTGTCCGGCATCCCGAAGGAAACGGAAATCATTCCGCTGGAGCGGGATCTGAGGATCGCGGCCCTGACCAAGGCCAAGTATCACGCCGCCCAGATCTCGGTGCCGGAATCGGTCGAGGCCATCCAGATGGCGCGCAAGCGTGGCGCCAAGGTCACCTGCGGCATCTCGATCAACCATCTCAGCCTGAACGAGAACGACATCGGTGAGTATCGCAGCTTCTTCAAGCTCTATCCGCCGCTGCGCTCGGAAGACGACCGCATGGGCATGGTGCAGGCTATTGCCGATGGCAGCATCGACATCATCGTGTCTTCGCACGACCCGCAAGATGTCGATACCAAGCGCCTGCCGTTCGGTGAGGCGGCCGACGGGGCAAGCGGACTGGAGACCATGTTGTCTGCAGCGCTTCGCCTGCACCATGCAGGCCATGTGCCGCTGATGCGATTGATCGACGCGATGTCGACCCGGCCCGCCGAAATCTTCGGACTGCCCGCTGGCACCCTGAAGCCGGGGGCGAGCGCCGATATCGCGCTGGTCGATCTCGACGAACCATGGCTGGTATCGAAGGATCAATTGCTCGGCCGCTCCAAGAACACGCCGTTCGAGGATGCGCGCTTCTCGGGACGGGCGGTCGCGACCTATGTTGCCGGTCGCTGCGTACACGCGCTCGCATAAGATAAAGACAAGCAGGGGGAAACACGGTGCCAAGCGTCAACTATCTCGCCATCGGTTGGCCGGCGCTCGTCGCTGTCCTTGCTCTGGGCTATCTGCTCGGCTCGATCCCGTTCGGCCTTCTTCTGACCCGGATGGCCGGTCTGGGCGACCTCCGCTCGATCGGCTCCGGCAATATCGGCGCAACCAATGTCCTGCGCACCGGTAACAAGAAGCTGGCCGCGGTGACACTTTTGCTGGACGCATTGAAAGCCACTGCGGCGGCGGTGATCGCACAGGCGATATTCGGCCAGAATGCCGGACTGCTGGCCGGCTTTGCCGCCTTCATCGGTCATCTCTTCCCGATCTGGCTCGGCTTCAAGGGCGGCAAGGGCGTGGCAACCTATATCGGCACGCTACTCGGCGTCGCACCGCTGATGGTTCTGGTCTTTGCCGCCGTATGGTTGTCGGTTGCGTTCGTCAGCCGCTTTTCTTCCCTGGCTGCACTCGTGGCCACACTTGTCATTCCGGTTGCATTGTGGATACTTGGGGTTGAAGAGGCTGCACTTGTAACAGCGGCCATGACAGCCATCACGTTTTGGCGCCACAGACCCAATATCGAACGGCTGATCGCCGGAACCGAAAGCAAGATCGGACAAAAGGGCTAGGAGAGCCATGCCGGACGATAGCGCAAGACGAAAAGGAATTGCGCTGACGGACCGGCAGAGGATTGCCTGGCTGAGACTGATCCGCAGCGACAATGTCGGTCCTGCCACCTTTCGCGACCTGATCAACCATTTCGGCTCCGCCGAAGCTGCACTCGACGCCCTACCCGAATTGTCGCGGCGGGGTGGTTCGTCCCGAAACATCCGGATCGCCAGCGTCAGCGATGCAGAGCGCGAACTGGACATCGCGCATCGTTTCGGCGCCCGCTTCATCGGCGTCGGCGAGCCGGACTATCCGCAGGCTCTGCGCCAGATCGATGGTGCCCCTCCCCTGATCGCGGCAAAGGGCGACCTTGCCGCCGCAGAGCTTCCGGCCGTCGGCATTGTCGGCTCACGCAATGCGTCGATCAGCGGTGCCAAATTTGCCGCGATGATGGCGCGCGATATCGGCCAGGCCGGGTATGCAATTGTCTCCGGCCTTGCTCGCGGCATCGATGCCTCCGCCCATCGGGCAAGCCTCGACACCGGAACGATCGCTGCAATGGCCGGCGGGCTCGACCAGCCCTATCCACCGGAAAACATCGATCTTCTGCGCGCTATCTGCGACGGTCGCGGACTGGCTATTTCAGAGATGCCGTTCGGCTGGGAACCCCGCGCTCGGGACTTCCCGCGGCGCAACCGGCTGATTGCCGGCACGGCTCTCGGCGTGGTCGTCATCGAGGCTGCCGCCCGCTCCGGCTCGCTGATCACCGCGCGGCTGGCTGGCGAATTCGGCCGGCTGGTGTTTGCGGTTCCCGGCTCACCACTCGATCCGCGCTGTGAAGGCACCAACGGCCTGTTGAAGGACGGGGCCACCGTCACGACACGGCCTGCGGATGTCCTTCAGGCGCTGGCACCTTTGTCACGGATCGATCTGTTCCGGCAGCCGGAAGCGGATGAACCTAGCAATGAAGACACCGGCCATCGGGCCATGGCGGCGCCGCCGAATGACGATGAGCGTTCGATCATCGTCGACGCGCTTGGGCCGACACCGGTCGAAATTGACGATATCATCCGGCATACAGGTCTGCCGGCATCGTCCGTCTATCTGGTCCTGCTGGAACTCGATATCGCCGGCCGGCTAGATCGGCACCCCGGGGGCTTTGTTTCGCTGGCCATGTCCGAGTGACAGCGCACGACGTCCAGACTGGACGTCACCGGCTTCGACGTAAGCCATTTCGATCAAATAGCACAGCATCTCGGCGCCCTCGCTTTCGGCTACGCCGCGCAACTCGCCCAGCATCTGCCGGATGTAGGCAATGTTCGCCATGGTGCTGGATTCGCGACCATTCATACCGATCGGCTCTCTTGCCATCCTACATTGCCCACAGTTGCAGACGGTGTCGCTGACATGCCGTCAAAGTTCCGATAAAACCACGATAGCGCAATTCTTAAAAATTGCAAATTACTACAAAGCTCTTATTGGTTGCATCACGTTGCAAACGCGGAAAATCGACTTTGCCCCTTGACCGCAGCGCTTTCGACCTCCATGTCGGAAAATCGGTATTCCAAAGCCGAGGCACTGTGCTGCCGATTAAGAGCACTGATGAAGGCGCAAAGAAGCAATGAACGTCGTAGTTGTAGAATCCCCGGCCAAGGCCAAGACGATCAACAAATACCTCGGACCGGGGTATAAAGTGCTCGCTTCGTTCGGCCATGTGCGCGATCTGCCGGCCAAGGACGGATCGGTGCTTCCCGACAACGACTTTGAAATGCTTTGGGAGGTCGACACGGCGTCTGCCAAGCGGATGAAGGACATTGCCGATGCGGTGAAGTCCTCCGACGGACTGTTTCTCGCAACCGACCCGGATCGCGAAGGTGAGGCGATTTCCTGGCATGTGCTGGACCTTCTGAAAAAGAAGAAGGTGATCGGCGACAAGCCGGTCAAGCGCGTCGTTTTCAACGCGATCACCAAGAAGGCCGTGCTCGATGCCATGGCCAATCCGCGCGATATCGATACGCCGCTGGTGGATGCCTACCTGGCCCGCCGTGCGCTCGACTATCTCGTCGGCTTCAACCTATCGCCTGTCCTCTGGCGCAAACTGCCCGGCGCCCGTTCGGCTGGCCGCGTCCAGTCGGTGGCACTGCGTCTCGTCTGCGACCGCGAAAACGAGATCGAACGCTTCGTCGCCGAAGAATACTGGAACATCTCCGCCCTTTTGAAGACACCGCGCGGCGACGATTTCGAAGCAAGGCTTGTTTCGCATCTCGGCAAGCGCATCCAGCGCAATTCGGTGACCAATGGCGACCAGGCGGCCACCATCAAAACGCTGCTCGAGGGCGCACGTTATGCCGTGGACAGCGTCGAAGCCAAGCCGGTCAAGCGCAATCCGGGCCCTCCGTTCACAACCTCTACCTTGCAGCAGGCAGCATCGTCGAAGCTCGGCTATTCGGCCTCGCGGACGATGCAGATCGCGCAGAAGCTCTATGAAGGCATCGACATCGGCGGCGAGACCGTCGGTCTGATCACCTATATGCGTACCGATGGCGTGCAGATGGCGCCGGAAGCGATCGATGCTGCGCGTGCCGCCGTTGCCGACCAGTTCGGCCCGCGTTACGTGCCGGAAAAGCCGCGCATCTATTCGACCAAGGCGAAGAACGCACAGGAAGCCCACGAAGCCATTCGCCCGACGGAATTCACCCGTTCGCCGGACAAGGTTCGCCGCTACCTCGATGCCGACCAATTGAAGCTCTATGACCTGATCTGGAAGCGCGGCATCGCCAGCCAGATGGCGTCTGCCGAGATCGAGCGCACGACGGTCGAGATCCTTGCCGACAACAATGGCGAAAAGGCCGGCCTGCGTGCCGTCGGTTCCGTCATCCGTTTCGACGGCTTCATTGCCGCCTATACCGACCAGAAGGAAGAAGGCGAACCTGTCGAGGACGGTGACGACGAGGATGGCCGCCTGCCGGAAATCAATGCCCGCGAGGCCCTGGCCAAACAGAAGGTCAATGCCAGCCAGCACTTTACCGAGCCGCCGCCGCGTTATTCGGAAGCCTCGCTGATCAAGAAGATGGAAGAACTCGGCATCGGACGTCCGTCCACCTACGCCGCAACGCTGAAGACGCTAAGCGACCGCGAATATGTGATTACCGACAAGCGCAAGCTGATCCCGCATTCGAAGGGCCGGCTGGTCACGGCCTTCCTCGAAAGCTTTTTCACCCGCTATGTTGAATATGATTTCACTGCGGATCTTGAAGAGAAGCTCGACCGGATTTCGGCCGGTGAACTTAACTGGAAGGACGTGTTGCGCGACTTCTGGACCAATTTCTTCGGCCAGATCGAGGATACCAAAGAACTGCGCGTCACCAATGTACTGGATGCGCTGAACGAAGCGCTGGCGCCGCTGGTCTTCCCGAAGCGCGAGGACGGCTCGGATCCGCGCATCTGCCAGGTCTGCGGAACCGGAAATCTGTCGCTGAAGCTCGGCAAATACGGCGCCTTCGTCGGCTGCTCGAACTATCCGGAATGCAATTTCACCCGCCAGCTTTCCTCCGAAAACGGCGCTGAGGCCGAAGCCGGTGGCAACGAACCGAAGGCTCTCGGCAAGGATCCCGTGACCGAGGAAGAGATTTCGCTGCGGTCCGGCCGGTTTGGCCCCTATGTCCAGCGCGGCGACGGCAAGGAAGCCAAGCGCTCCTCGCTGCCGAAGGGCTGGTCTCCGGGGGACATCGATTTCGACAAGGCGCAGTCGCTGCTTGCCCTGCCGCGTGAAGTCGGATTGCATCCGGAAACCGGCAAGGTGATTTCGGCAGGCCTCGGCCGCTATGGTCCCTTCGTCCTGCATGAAGGCACCTATGCCAATGTCGAGAGCATCGAGGACGTGTTCACCATCGGTCTCAATCGTGCGGTCACAGTTCTGGCTGAAAAGCAGAGTAAGGGACCGGGCGGTCGCACAGCGGCCGTGGCCCTGAAGGAACTCGGCGACCATCCCGATGGCGGCGCGATGACCGTTCGCGAAGGGCGCTATGGCCCCTATGTGAACTGGGGCAAGGTCAACGCGACCCTGCCGAAGGGCAAGGAGCCACAGGCGGTCACGGTGGAAGAGGCGCTGCTTCTCATCGCCGAGCGCATCGCCAAGGATGGCGGCGGCAAGGCCAGGGCCAAGAAGGCACCCGCCAAGGCCGGAGCCAAGACCGGTACCAAGGCAGCAGCCAAGACCGGGGCAAAAACCACAAAGACGGCGAAAGCCAAGGCTGCCGATGGCGCCGAGGCCAAGCCGGTAAAAACATCCGCCGCCAAGCCGAAGGCCAAGGCGACCAGCAAAGCGAAGAAGAGCTGACATTGACCAAACTGCCGCGTGAACATGGCCACTCGACCGGCCCCGCCAATCGCAAGGCTCGGCGGGCGGCGAACGCGGCAGCGGGTGCCGTGCACGACAAGCCGGTGATCATCCACGGCGAGGTTCCGCCACGCGATGTGCTGATGCAGTTCATCACCGACAATCCGGACCGGGCCTCCAAGCGCGAGATCGCCAAGGCATTCGGCCTGAAGGGCGAGCAGCGCGTCGAGTTGAAGCAGGCGCTGAAGGATCTCGAAAACGACGGCATGCTGACCAAGAACCGCAAGACGCTAGCGCGTCCCGGCGCGCTTCCCCCCGTGACAGTCCTCGACATCACTACCCGCGACAAGGATGGCGAACTGATCGGGCGTCCGGCGGAATGGCCGGAGGAGCTTGGCGCGGCACCTGCCGTATCCATCCGCCAGTCGAGCAGCGACCGCACCAAAGGCAAGACGCCGGTCGGCGGACTGGGCGACCGGGTGCTGGCGAAGATCTTTCCGTCCAAGGACCGGGCCGGCCCAGCCTATACGGCACGTGTCATCAAGATCATCGACAAGCAGCGCGGGGCGCTGCTCGGCGTCGTGCGCGCCATGGCAGACGGCAGCGCGCGCCTGATGCCGATCGAACGGCGCGGCGAAGAACTGCAGATCGATGCGACGGATCTTGGAGAGGCCAAGGACGGCGATCTGGTCGAAGTCGAAGTTGCGCGTTCCAGCCGCTTCGGCCTGACACGGGCCCGGGTGTTGAACGTGGTTGGATCCGTCGCCACGGAAAAGGCGATCTCGATGATCGCCATCCATGCGCATGGCATTCCCTATATCTTCCCGCAATCGGTCATTGCCGAAGCCGAAGAGGCAAAGCCGGCCTCGATGTCGCATCGCGAGGACTGGCGCGACGTGCCGCTGATCACCATCGATCCGGCCGACGCCAAGGATCACGACGATGCGGTCTATGCCGAGCCCGATCCTTCACCGGACAATCCGGGTGGCGTGATCGTCACCGTGGCGATTGCCGACGTCTCCTACTACGTGCGACCGAAGTCGGCGCTGGACCGCGAGGCACTGAAGCGCGGCAATTCGGTCTATTTCCCCGACCGCGTCGTGCCGATGCTGCCCGAGCGCATCTCCAACGATCTCTGCTCGCTGCGCGAAGGAGTCGATCGCCCGGCCCTTGCGGTGCGCATGGTCTTTTCGCACGAGGGACGCAAGGCCGGACACACGTTTCATCGCATCATGATGAAGAGTGCCGCCAAGCTCTCCTACCAGCAGGCGCAGGCAGCGATCGATGGGAAGCCTGACGACAAGGCCGGGCCGCTGCTCGAGCCCATCCTGAAGCCGCTATGGGCAGCCTATGCGACGCTGAAGCGCGGGCGAGACCGGCGCCAGCCGCTCGAACTCGACATGCCGGAGCGCAAGATCATTCTCAAGGAAGACGGCACCGTCGACCGTGTGCATGTTCCCGAACGGCTCGATGCGCACAAGCTGATCGAAGAGATGATGATCCAGGCGAACGTTGCGGCGGCCGAGACACTGGAAAAGAAGCGCCAGCCGCTGGTCTACCGCATCCATGACGCGCCGACACTCTCCAAGCAGGAGGTGCTGCGCGAATTCCTGGCGACGATCGGATTCTCGCTGGTCAAGGGCGGCAATCTGCGCTCCAACTCGTTCAACGGCATCCTGGCCAAGGCGGTCGATACGCCGCACCAGATCATGGTCAACGAGATGGTGCTGCGCAGCCAGAGCCAGGCAATCTACAGTCCTGAAAACATCGGACATTTCGGCCTCAACCTGTTGAAATATGCGCACTTCACCTCGCCGATCCGCCGCTATGCCGACCTGATCGTACATCGGGCGCTGGTCGGTTCGCTGGGTCTTGGCGAAGGCGGTATCACGCCGGAGGAAGAAGCAAGCCTCGACGATATCGCCGCCGAGATCTCGACCTTCGAGCGCCGTGCCATGGCAGCCGAACGCGACACGATCAACCGGTTGATCGCCCATCATCTCGCCGGCCGGATCGGCGAAGAATTCGATGGCCGGGTTTCCGGCGTGACCAAGGCCGGCCTGTTCATCAGCCTGCCGCAATTTGGCGCAGACGGCTTCGTGCCGGTGTCCACGCTGGGTCGCGACTATTATATATACGATGAAGCGCATCAGGCACTGGTCGGCGAACGAACCGGCCTCGGCTATCAGTTGGGTGACAGCGTCGAGGTCAAGCTGGCCGAAGCGGCACCGCTTGCCGGTGCCTTGCGGTTCGAGATGCTGAGCGAAGGCCGAAAGCTGCCGGTCGGCACCCGCTCGTTTCACAAGGCGGGTCGGCGCGGCGCGAAGACGCCCGGAACGCGGCCCAACCGCCCAAGACGGTGACATCCGTCACCATTGCGTTGACGGTGGCATCAGTCACCATGGAGATGACCGACATGACAGCAAACCAGATGGGTGGGAGCCGGATGGATACGAACCAGGCGGACAGCGTGGCCACATTCGGCGGTGGCGCCCAGGTCGAACGTCCACTCGGACGCTCAATCAAGCGCGGCATGCTGAACAGTTGCCCGGCCTGCGGCTCGGGCAAGCTGTTTCGCAACTATCTCAAGGTCGTCGACAATTGCGCGTCATGTGGCGAAGCCTATCATCACCACCGCGCCGACGATCTGCCGGCCTATCTGGTGATCCTGGTGCTCGGCCATGTGCTCGTCGGCGGGTTCATGCTGACCGACCTTGCCTTCCCTGCTCCCGGCTGGGTGCATTTCGCCATCTGGGCCCCGATCGGGGTGATTGCCTCGCTGCTCAGCCTGCAGCCGATCAAGGGCGGTGTCGTCGGCCTGCAATGGGCGCTGAGGATGCACGGATTCAGCGGCCGCGAGGACGAGGTCGAGACTCCCCTTCCGGCACGCGACGAATGATGGCCAAAGCGCCGGTATCGTCACAATAGCTTCAACCTTATGCCCGTGTTTATCGATAGAAACAGAACTGGCCGCGATCTCAAGCCGATTCGCCTTGCCGGTTGGCGACACGGCCACTTGACTTGCGCACTATTTGCGATCTGAACATGCCGCAGTCCTTATGGACATCCTCGGAGATAGATAAGCACCAATGCCATTCGACATGCCCGTTTTCCTGTTGCGCAGGCTCGACATTCCTTCTTGCACCTGCGGCGCAGTGTTTTGCTGTGGCCTGAGGGCATTGCATGTCTGAGCCGAGCAACGGCCTCAACGGCCACCGCGACGATATCCACTGGCCGTCGCTGGTTGCGGCCATCTCGGCGATTTCGGCTGTCGGCATTGCCATCGGCCTCGGCCTTCCGCTGCTCAGCATCATCCTGGAAAAACGCGGCATCTCGTCGACGCTGATCGGCTTCAATTCGGCGATGGCCGGCATCGCCGCGATGATTGCCGCGCCGATTTCCACCAAGATGGCGCATGCCTTCGGCGTCGCGCGCACCATGCTCTGGGCCGTCGTGCTGGCTGCGATCAGCGCAGTCGGCTTCTATTATGCCGAAAAGTTCTGGATGTGGTTCCCACTGCGACTGGTCTTTCACGGCACGACCACGACACTGTTCATCCTGTCAGAATTCTGGATCAATGCCGCCGCCCCACAGAGGCGCCGTGGGCTCGTGCTCGGAATTTATGCCACAGTCCTTGCGGTGGGCTTTGCATCCGGCCCCCTGCTCTTCTCCGTCATCGGCAGCGAAGGTCTGCTGCCGTTCCTGATCGGCGCGATTGCCATCCTGGCTGCGGCGATACCTATCTATATCGCCCGCAATGAAAGCCCGGTGCTGGACGAAAAACCGGAACGGCATTTTCTGCGCTATGTCTTCCTGGTTCCAAGCGCGACCGTCGCCGTGTTCGTCTTCGGCGCAGTGGAAGCCGGCGGCCTTTCGCTGTTTCCGATCTACGCCACCCGCACCGGCTTCAGCGAGACACAGGCGGCGCTGCTGCTGACCGTCATGGGCATCGGCAACATGGTGTTCCAGATCCCGCTCGGCCTGCTGTCCGACCGGATGAAGGACCGCCGACTGCTGCTGTCGGCGCTTGCCATGGTCGGCCTTACCGGATCGCTTGCCCTGCCCTGGCTGTCGTCGAACTGGCAGTTGATGGCCGTGGTGCTGTTGTTTTGGGGCGGTAGCGTCTCCGGGCTCTACACGATCGGGCTCAGCCATCTGGGATCGCGACTCACCGGCGCAGACCTTGCAGCGGCCAATGCCGCCTTCGTTTTCTGCTATGCGGTGGGGACCGTTGCTGGTCCACAAGCAATTGGCGCGGCGATCGATATCTCCGGCAATGACGGTTTTGCCTGGGCAATAGCGGGTTTCTTTGCCCTCTATGTGGTTGTTTCCCTGGGGCGTTGGCTTTTTAGGCCGAAATAGACTTGACTTTTCGGGCGCGATTTGTAGTTTCGCGCCAGATTTGCCGGGGGCCTCGTTCAGTCGTCCACGGCTTTGTTTATTAGAGGCAGGACGACCATGGCCAAGGCTACAACCATCAAGATCAAGCTTCTGTCGACGGCCGACACGGGTTTCTTCTACGTTACCACGAAGAACAGCCGTACGATGACGGATAAGATGAACAAGACGAAGTACGACCCGATCGCGCGCAAGCACGTCGAGTTCAAGGAAACCAAGATCAAGTAATTCTCGATCTCTTCCTATAAAAAAGGCGTGTCACGCGAGTGACGCGCCTTTTTCTTTTGTGCTGGCGTTGAGGGACATCTGTCGGCTCCAGACAAGCTGCTGAAACGAAAAACACCGGCCTCCTTTCGGAGACCGGTGTTTTTCAATTAGGGGGTCGGTCGGTACGCAAACACGGCACGAGGAACCGTTTTGGACGTTGCATGCCGACCGACCGACCCCACGACCCAGGAGATGCGGCGGACCTGAGCATCATGGGGTATCAAGAACCTCTTTGAGAGGTTTTGTTCCACACAGTGAAAATCACTCAACTGGAGAAAAAAATCAACACTTTATTAACCGCGAGACAGTCAGCGATTCAATTATGGTTAAATTAACTATCAAGGATTGTGCATAAACTGATCTCGGGACAATGCAGGCGGAATTTATACTTGGCCTTGACCAAGCAATTTCCGAATATATCCCAGTTGAAACATCCCAAAAACATGAATGACAACACGGATCCGATCATGGCCCGCCGTATATGCGCCAATTCTTGTAATATTATCGAACCGGATGGTTGCGCTCGACGCGCCACAGTGTGTCCTGTAGGACACTGTGAACAAATTAATAGTTGGCCACCGCCAGAAGGTCTGTTTTGTAACTGCTCAAAATCACATCAGCATTAGGAATCTATGCTCACTTGGAATGCAGACCAAAAAGCTGTGAACAATCGCATAATTGTCAATCGGCAGGGTCAACGCAACACCCTGATTTTAGTGATGGAATTTTAACCCGCAGATCGCCGCCTCACGCTGCGGCAGCGACGACCCGGTTGCGACCGGAGTTCTTCGCTTCGTAAAGCGCGCGGTCGGCCTGTTTCAGCAACTGCTCGGGTGTAACGATACCCGGCCCCATCGTAGCAATGCCCATGGAAGCAGTCAGCATCAACGACTTCTCGCCGGACCGTAGCTGGAAGGGCCGTGCCTCGATCATGCCGCGCAGGCGCTCGGCCACCACGGTAGCAACTTCGGCGGACGTATCCGGCATCACGACAACAAATTCCTCGCCGCCGTAACGGCATGCGAGGTCTGCCCCCCGCACAGTCCCGCGGATGCGTCCAGCGAATTCCTTCAGCACTTCGTCGCCCGCATCGTGGCCATGCACATCATTGACCTGCTTGAAGCGGTCGATATCGGTGATGCAGAGCGTCAGCGGCCGGCCACGCGCCATGGCGCGGGCAAATAGCGTCCGCAGGTGATTGTCGAGATAGCGTCGATTGTGGAGGCCCGTGAGGCCATCCGTGACGGCGAGTTCGACGGTCTGGCGCACGCTGTTGCGCAGTTGATCGTTGAGACGCTTGCGGCGCACCTGGGTCAGCGTACGGGCCACCAGTTCGTTGGGATCGAGCGGTCGGACGATATAGTCATTGACGCCAAGATCGAGCGCACGAATGATCATCTGCTCGTCGCCCTGCTCGGTGATCAGCAGGATAGGGATGAAACGCGTCCGCTCCAGAGTGCGCAACTGCGAGCACAGGCGAAGCGGATCATAGTCCTCGAGATTGCAGTTGACGATTACCAGATCGAAGGGGTTTTCCGCCGCTTCAAACACCGCTGCCTGGGGATCAGACATGGCGCTAACCATGGCGATCGGCTTCAGGGACTTGATGATGCGCTCCTGCGAGGCGCCGCGGCTGTCGACCAGCAGGATCTGCGCCGGCTCGTCCAGGCGCCCGTCGTGCAGACGCAGTGCGTCCTCGATGCCGGCGTGGCGCGCCTCGTCGGAGCGGATGCGTAGTTCGTCGCTGAGCGTCTTCAGGCGGACAAGGCTTTTCACTCGCGAGATCAGCTGCAGGTCATTGACCGGCTTGGTCAGGAAGTCGTCGGCACCCGCTTTCAGCCCGCGCACGCGATCGGAAGACTGATCTAGCGCCGTGACCATGACGACCGGAATATGGGCTGTGCGGGGATTGGATTTAAGCCGCTCGCAAACTTCGAAGCCATCCATCTCCGGCATCATGATGTCGAGCAAGATGACGTCCACCTGAGTGCTGTCGCAGATGTTGAGCGCGTCACGGCCATTGTCGGCAGTCAGCACTTCGAAATACTCGGCCATCAGCCGTGCTTCGAGCAGCTTCACATTCGCGGGGATATCATCGACAACGAGGATGCGCGCGGTCATTTCTGGTTTCCTTACGCGTCCCCGAGATAGGTCTTGATGGTTTCGATGAATTTTGGCACCGAAATCGGCTTGGAGACATAGGCCTCGCAACCGCCCTGACGGATGCGCTCCTCATCACCTTTCATGGCAAAGGCCGTGACCGCAATGACCGGGATCACATGCAGATCAGGATCTTCCTTCAGCCACTTTGTCACTTCAAGACCTGACACTTCCGGCAACTGAATATCCATGAGAATGAGATCGGGCTTGTGACGACGGGCAAGATCCATCGCTTCCATGCCATTGCGGGTCTGCACCGTCTCGTAGCCGGAGGCCTCGATAAGATCGCGGAAGAGCTTCATATTCAGCTCATTGTCTTCAACAATCATTACCTTTTTCGGCATTCACCCGGTCCCTTATCCCGCACCTTACAGATCTAAACGCGAGATCCGGCGGCGGGTTGCATCTTCCGTCATCACGCAAGGTAGTGCTATTTGGTTTCGAAATCGGTAATTCGACAGGCAGACAGGAAAAGACTTGATGGAAAACAGGCATATACACCAGGATGCCGAAGCAACGGCGGTGGCTGTTCTCGGCTGGCTCGCGAGCGAGCCCGACATGCTCTCTCGTTTTCTGGCGCTTTCCGGCGTGCGGCCGGACCAGATGCGCCAGGCGGTCAATGATCCCGGCTTCCTCGCCGGCATGCTGGACTTCCTGATGGCGCATGAACCGACGCTGATGGCCTTTTGCGCAGCGACCGGGACGAAGCCCGAAACCGTCATGGCCGCGGCCCAGCGCTATTCGCAGCCGACGCTCGGATCCGGCGAAATCTGATGGCAGCCGGCATCGGCAATATCCGTCTTACCGATAAACCACTGATCGTCTGCGATGTCGATGATGTCGTGCTGCAATTTGCGACGCCATTCGCTGCGTTTCTCGAAAGTCGGGGCCACCGCCTCATTCCGCGTTCGTTCAAGCTGACGGGGAATATCGTCTCCGACCTTGACGAGGCCGTTCTGGAGGCGCCCGCCGTCCAGGCGCTGATCGACGACTTCTTCATTGCCCAGGAACGCTGGCAGACGCCATTTGCCGAGGCGGTGGATGCCCTGCACAGCCTGGCCGGCACAGCGGATCTGGTATTCCTCACGGCGATGCCGCCACGACACACCGATGCCCGTCGTCGGCTGCTTGACCAGTTGACGCTTCATTATCCGCTGATCGCCGCCGATGAAGCCAAGGGGCCACTGGTGGCCGCGCTGCATGCGGACAGGTCCCTGCCCGTCGCCTTTGTCGACGACATGGCGCATAACCTGACTTCGGTCGGCGAGCATGTCCCCGCCTGCCTGCTCATCTACATGCCGCCGCCGATCGAGATCCACACATTCGCTCCGCCGCCCCAGGCACATGTGTGCAAGGTGGCCGACTGGATTGAGGCGAAAAGCATGATCACCAGGCATTTTGCCATCTGAGTCGAACCAACCCGTCCGTCAGAGCGAAAAGAGTGGGCGGCCGATATTCGGCTGTTGTGATGACTTGTACGGTGCAAAACATAGGCTACTGTGGCGATGTTCAATTTTTGTTCCTGCCATGACCCGCACCGAATCACAGTTTCCGGGCTTTTGCCGCGACTGCCTCAAGGGGCAGCCAGACGGCCGCAAGCGTTGTCACGCCTGCGGGAGCCCGAGGCTTGTCTACCACCCGGAACTCCGCCGCCTGACCCTCGCTCATGTCGACTGCGATGCCTTTTATGCGTCGATCGAAAAACGTGACAATCCGGACCTGATCGACAAGCCGGTGATCATCGGCGGCGGCAAACGTGGGGTGGTCTCGACGGCTTGTTATGTCGCGCGCATTCATGGCGTCCGCTCCGCCATGCCGATGTTCAAGGCGCTGGAAGCCTGTCCGCAGGCCGTGGTCATCCGGCCGGACATGGAAAAATATGTGCGTGTCGGGCGCGAGGTGCGGGCGCTGATGGAGGAACTGACGCCGCTGGTGCAGCCGATCTCGATTGACGAGGCTTTTCTCGAGCTCAAGGGGACGGAGCTGATGCATCACGAACCGCCGGCCATGGTGCTGGCGCGGTTTGCGCGGCGGGTCGAGCAGGAAATCGGCATCACGATCTCGGTCGGGCTTTCCTACTGCAAGTTTCTCGCCAAGGTGGCTTCCGATCTGCAGAAGCCGCGTGGCTTTTCGGTGATCGGCGAAGAAGAAGCCCTACGGTTTCTAGCAGACAAGCCGGTGACGATGATCTGGGGCGTCGGCAAGGCCTTGGCCACCACCTTGGCGCAGGACGGCATCCGCAGCATAGGCCAGTTGCAGACCATGGATGAAACGGACCTGATGCGGCGCTACGGCGTCATGGGACAGCGGCTGGCGCGGCTGTCGCGCGGGATCGACGATCGCGAGGTGCATGCCAACGAGGCCGCCAAGAGCGTTTCGGCGGAAACGACGTTTTTCGAGGATATCAGCCGGGCGGATGAGCTGATCAAACATCTGAGGGAACTGTCGGAGAAGGTGGCATGGCGATTGAAGCGGAACGGCATTGCCGGCCACACCGTCGTGCTGAAACTGAAGACATCCGACTTCAAGACGCGAACCCGCAACCGCAAGCTGGACGATCCGACGCAATTGGCGGACAGGATTTTCCGCACGGGCTTGTCCCTGCTCGAAAAGGAGACCGACGGCACGCGCTTTCGGCTGATCGGCATCGGGGTCAGCGATCTCAAGGATCCGTCCGTCGCCGATCCGCCCGACCTGGTCGATGCGCAGGCATCGAGACGGGCCGCCGCGGAGGCCGCCATGGACAAATTGCGCGACAAGTTCGGCAAGGGTACCGTGCAGACCGGTTATACCTTTCCCACCAAGCGCTCGTAGAGTGCTTGCGGCGAAGGCGCGATAGTTGCGACACTCAGTTTCAGTGATTGACGCTGTCGCGGACACAAAATGCTTCTTAGGACAACGCAATGCATACCGTTTCGGATAGCGAGAAGATAAAGGTGCGACGGCGGCGGCTCGCACGACGCAAGTCGCTGAGGATCTTTCGCATGGCGGCTTCACATCGGCGCAACACGCCGAATGACATCATGCTCGGCATGGTCTTGTCTTTCGTTGCCGGCGCGATCAATGCCGGCGGTTTCCTGGCGATCGGCCAATATACATCGCATATGACCGGCATCGTTTCGTCCATCGCCGACAATCTGGCGCTTGGGCTTGTCGGGCTCGTGGGCGTCGGTCTTGCGGCACTCGTTTTCTTCACGACCGGCGCTGCCTGCTCGGCAATCCTGATCAACTGGGCAAGGCGTCATCGGCGACACCAGCAGTATGCCTATCCGCTGGCGCTGGAATCCGGCCTGCTGATTGTCTTCGGCGCTATCGGCGCCTTTCTGCCGCATGCGCCGATCATGGCGATTTCGACGGGGCCGCTGCTGTGCTTCATCATGGGCCTGCAGAACGCCACCATCACCAAGATTTCAAGTGCTCGCATCCGCACAACCCATTTGACCGGCATGGTCACCGATATCGGCATCGAACTTGGCAAGCTCGGATATCGAAAGGTGGCGCGCATGGCGCAGCATGCCCCCATGACCGCCGACGGGAAAAAACTCGGGGTGCTGGTGCCGATCGTCACGATGTTTTTTCTTGGCGGTCTCATCGGCGCATTGGGCTTCAAGCATCTGGGCTATGGATTTTCGCTGCCGCTTGCTGCGCTGCTTCTGGCGCTGGCCTCGCCGCAGTTGCGACCCCGTGTAGCGCGTTCAGCTTGATGCAAACGTTGCGGGGCATCCACCCTGTGAATATCGCAGTGACAGACTTCACAGTCGCGTGTTTGCGCCAATCGGGCGGGCCCAGACAAAACCTTTCTTAAACTTCGCGCCCTAGGATCGGCGCCATCCAGTATTGCGTATCAATGGTCGGTCCATGTTCCAGCGTTTTGCCCTCGCCTTCGGTCTCTGTCTTGCCGCCAGCACGGCACTTGTCTCGCCAAGCCATGCCAATGGGTCGGGACCGCTGCAGATCTATGTTTCGAAGACCGACCAGACGCTGACCGTCTATGACGGTGACCAGATCGTGGCGACGTCCAAGGTTTCGACGGGCAAGGCCGGCCACACGACGCCATCCGGCGTGTTCTCGATCCTGGAGAAGCGCAAGTATCACGAGTCCAATCTCTATTCGAACGCACCGATGCCGTTCATGCAGCGACTGACCTGGTCCGGCATAGCCCTGCACGAGGGCAAGGTGCCGAACTATCCTGCCTCGCATGGCTGCGTGCGCCTGCCGACCGGATTTGCCAAATCACTGTTTTCCATGACGGAACGGGGCGCGCATGTGATCATCACCGATGAGCCGGTGATGCCGCGCACGCTGTCGCATTCGACGCTCTTCGTGCCGCGCATTCCGGTTGCCGATGGCCAGCTGCTGTCGGATGCTCAACTGCGTCCGACGACGATCGATGCATTGCTGAAGCCGGTCGAAGTGGCGATGAACCAGCTACCTCCCAAAGCAGGTGCGTCGGCCTCGCTGGTTCTCGAAGACGAAGAGCCGGCGCTGCGAATTCTCATCACCCGGCGCAGCGAGCGCGAACAGATACTCGACGTCCAGCACCTGCTGGCTGATCTCGGCTTTGACGTCGGCATTGCGGACGGCTTGCTGGGTTCCAAAACCATTGCCGCGATCAAGGGCTACAAGCGCTGGAAATCCATCGAAAAGAGTGATGCCATCCTGTCGAAGAGCTTCCTCGCCGCGCTTTACAAGTCTGCCGGCAAGGGGCCGCCTCCAGCCGGCCAGATCATGATTCGACAGCACTTCAAGCCGCTGTTCGAAGCACCGATTTCGATTGAAAGCCCGGAGCTTGCGCTCGGCACGCATTTCATCGAGGCAATCTCGGTCGACCGCTACAAGGGCAAGGCCGAATGGCGTTCGGTCACGCTGGAAAACCACCTGACGAAGCCGGCAATGAAGCGGCTCGGTATTGTCTCACCGGCAGACGATCAGGCCGTGTTCAGCGCCGAAGCCGCACTGACACGGATCGATATCCCGGGTGACATCCGCGCCAAGATCGAGACCATGCTCAGCGAGGGCACCTCGATTACAATTTCGGACATCGGCCTCGGTACGGAGACCGGCGACGGAACGGACTTCATCACCGTGACACGGCCCGCTCCTAGAAGCTGAGTGTCAGCTCACCAGTTCAACGTCAAGGACACCCGGCGTCGAGCGCATGGCAGCGGCGATCTCCGGCGAGATGCGGAATTTTTCCGTCAGTTCGACCTCAATCTCGCGCTTGCCGTCATCCTTGATGACGATGAACGAGACGAGGCCGTCTCCACGGGCGTTGAGATGCGCTGCAACGGCGCGCAATGGCCCTGAATCGCGAACATAGACGCGCATCGCCTTCTGCATGCGGATCGACTGTTCCTCCAGCGATTGCGCCGTCTGGATGCGCAGGCCGATACCTTCCGGGCGCTCTTCGGCTGCCACCGTAATGACCAGCGACTTGCCGGATTCCAGCAGATCGCGATACTGATTGAGGCCTTCGGAGAACAGCACCGCCTCATATTGCCCGGATGCATCGGAGAGCGTGACAATGCCCATCTTGTTGCCGGTGCGGGTCTTGCGTTCCTGACGGGAAATCACGGTGCCGGCCAGTCGTCCGGCGGTCGCCCCCTGCTTTACCGCGACGGAAAAATCGGCAAAATTCTGCACGCGCAGCTTGTCGAGCAGCGAGCGGTAGGCATCGAGCGGGTGTGCCGAGAGATAAAAGCCGAGCACCTGGAATTCGCGCATCAGCTTTTCGGAGGACAGGTACGGCGTGTAAGGCGCAAAGGCGATGCGTTCCGGGCCGCTCGCACCGCCGGAGCCGAACATATCGGACTGGCCGCTGACGGCATTTTCCTGGGCGCGCTGGGCATAACCCATGATCCGGTCGAGGCTGACGCTCATTTCAGCACGATCATAGCCGAAACAATCGAAGGCGCCGGCGGAAATCAGGCTTTCGAAAACGCGGCGGTTGACCTGCTTGGGATCGATGCGCAGGCAAAAATCCTCGATATCGGCAAACGGCGTATCACCCCTGACCTGCACGATGTGATCGACCGCCGCTTCACCGACGCCCTTGATCGCGGCGAGCGCGTAGAAGATCCTGTTCGGGCCGGTCTGGAAATGGCGAAACGAGGTCTGCACCGACGGCGGCACGACCTCGATGCCAAGGCGACCGGCGTCCTGGCGGAAATCAACCAGTTTTTCGGTGTTAGACATATCGAGCGTCATCGACGCTGCAAGAAACTCGACCGGGTAATGCGCCTTCATGAAGGCGGTCTGGTAGGAGACGATGGCGTAGGCGGCGGCGTGGCTCTTGTTGAAGCCGTAATTGGCGAACTTGGCCAACAGTTCGAAGATGTTGCTGGCTTGCGGCTTGGAGACGCCATTCTTCATCGCGCCGTCGACGAAACGGGCGCTCTGCTGGTCCATCTCGGCCTTGATCTTCTTGCCCATGGCGCGGCGCAGAAGATCGGCCTCGCCGAGCGAATAGCCCGACAGGACCTGGGCGATCTGCATGACCTGTTCCTGGTAGACGATAACGCCCTGGGTTTCCTTCAGCAGATAATCGATCGACGGATGGACCGTCTCGATTTCCTCTTCGCCATGCTTGCGGGCGTTGTAGGTCGGGATGTTTTCCATCGGGCCCGGACGATAGAGCGCCACCAGAGCGATGATGTCCTCGATACAGTCGGGCCGCATGCCGATCAGCGCCTTGCGCATGCCGGCACTTTCCACCTGGAAGACGCCGACCGTTTCGCCACGTGACAGCATTTCGTAGGTCGGCTGGTCGTCCAGCGGGATCGCCGCCAGATCGACCTTGTGGCCGCGCTGCTCGACGACAAAATCGACCGCGGTCTTCAGGACGGTCAGGGTCTTCAGGCCGAGAAAGTCGAACTTGACCAGGCCCGCCTGCTCGACCCATTTCATGTTGAACTGGGTGACCGGCATGTCGGAACGCGGATCGCGATACATCGGGACCAGCTTCGAAAGAGGCCGGTCACCGATGACGATGCCGGCTGCGTGGGTCGAGGCGTGGCGATACAAGCCCTCGATCTTCTGGGCAATATCGAGCAACCGACCGACGACCGGCTCCTTGTCGATCTCCTCCTGGAATTTCGGTTCTTCCTCGATCGCCTTGGACAAAGGTGTTGGATTGGCCGGGTTGTTGGGAACCAGCTTGCAGATGCGATCGACCTGGCCATAGGGCATTTCCAGAACACGACCGACATCGCGCAAGGCCGCCCGGGCCTGCAGCGAACCGAAGGTGATGATCTGTGCCACCTGCTCGCGGCCGTATTTCTGCTGGACGTAGCGAATGACCTCTTCGCGGCGATCCTGGCAGAAGTCGATGTCGAAGTCGGGCATCGAGACGCGATCCGGATTGAGGAAGCGTTCAAACAGCAAGGAGAAGCGCAGGGGATCGACGTCGGTGATCGTCAGCGCATAGGCGACCAGAGACCCTGCGCCGGAACCACGACCGGGGCCGACCGGAATGTCATGTTGTTTTGCCCATTTGATAAAGTCGGCAACGATCAGGAAGTAGCCGGGGAACTTCATGCGCTCGATGACCGAAAGCTCGAAATCGAGCCTTTCCCGATACTCGTTTTCCGCGTAGCCCTTCGCCATGCCGAGCGTTGCCAGGCGCATGTCGAGGCCTTCGACCGCCTGTCGGCGCAGTTCCAGCGCCTCCTCGCGCTCGGCCTCCAGCGGATCGTCGCTGCCGCTGGTGAAACGCGGCAGGATCGGCTTGCGCGTGTCGAGGATGAAGGAGCAGCGGCGAGCGATCTCGATCGTATTGTCGAGCGCTTCCGGCAGATCCGAAAACAGTTCGACCATTTCGGCCCGGCTCTTCAGATAATGATCCGGGGTCAAGCGGAACCGGTTGTCGTCCGAGACGATCGCATTGTGGGCAACCGCCATCAGGGCATCATGGGCGTCGTAGTCGGCCCGCGACGGGAAGAAGGCTTCGTTGGTCGCCACCAAGGGCAGGTCGTGATCATAGGCGAGCTGAACCATACGACGCTCATGGCCACGATCATAATTGCCATGGCGCTGCAGTTCGACATACAGCCGGTCGCCAAACAGCGCCTTCAGCGCCAGAAGGCGGCTCTCGGCCTGCGCCTTGTGGCCGTCCTTCAGCATCAGGTCGACAGGTCCGTCGGATGCACCGGTCAGCGCAATCAGCCCATCGGTCCCGGCTTCCTCGAGCCACGACATCTTCACGTGCACGGCATGGCCGACATCGCCACCGAGATAGGCGCGGCTGACGATGTCAACCAGACGTTCGTATCCAGCCGGGTTGGCTGCCAGAACGACGATCGACGGCAATTTCCCGACATGGCCATTGCGCTTCTCGCCGGACGAATCCTCCATCTCGATCGACAGCTGACAGCCGATGATCGGCTGGACGCCATCACCGATTGCCTTCTGGGAGAATTCGAGCGCGACGAAGAGATTATTGGTGTCGGTGATGGCAATCGCGGGCTGGCTATCGGAGACGGCCTTGCCCAGGATCTTTTTCAGCGGCAGGGCGCCTTCCAGAAGTGAAAAGGCCGAATGCACGCGAAGATGCACAAAACCCGGGCTTCCACCCAACCGATCGGAAGTTTCCTTGCCGCCGTTTGCTTCGCCCATCGGGTCCATCCTCACGCATTTTGAATCGGCGCAATTTTCAACGTTCGAAGATGCGAAGTCCAGCGGAGTTTGATCCGGCAAAGCCTCTCTCTACAGCTTTGCCGGAGGAGTGCGTCAGAGTGCCAGCATGATCAGCGACATGCTGCCAACAAACATAGCAAGGGAGGCGAATGCAGCAACGTCACGAAGTATCTCGGTCATGTCTGTCTCCTGTCTCTTTATGTTTTTATTTTGTTCTCATTACGTTCTCTTGTCAACCAAAAAAAAGCCCGCTGTCGAACGGAACACAATTCCATCCAACCGCGGGCCCTGCCTGTTCGAATTTATAATCAGGGCTGGAATTCGACGATCTTACCGTCAACCAGGGTTACGCAACGATCCATGCGTCGCGCTATCTCATGATTGTGCGTCGCGATCATCGCGGACAGTCCCGATTGGCGCACCAGCGCTTCGAGCGCCGAGAAGACGTAAGATGCGGTTTCCGGATCGAGATTGCCGGTCGGTTCGTCGGCGAGCAACACCAGCGGCGCGTTGGCGACCGCGCGCGCAATCGCGACGCGCTGCTGCTCACCACCGGACAATTCCGCCGGACGGTGCTCCGCCCGCGGACCGATGCGCATATAGTCGAGAAGCTGCTTGCCCCGTTCCTTCGCCTCCGCCTGGCTGAGGCCCGCGATCAACTGCGGCATCATCACGTTTTCCAGTGCGGTGAATTCCGGCAGGAGATGATGAAACTGGTAGACGAAACCGACGGAATTGCGCCGGATCGTCGTGCGCTGTTCATCGCCGAGCTCCTGGCAGGCAATACCGCCGACCGTGACTTCGCCGGCGTCCGGATGCTCGAGCAGGCCAGCGATATGCAGAAGCGTCGATTTACCCGTGCCGGAAGGCGCGACCAGCGCCACGGTCTCGCCGGTACGCAGGGTAAAATCGGCCCCCTTCAGGATGGAGAGCACGGTTTCGCCCTGACCGTAGTGGCGGTCGATGCCGGCAAGCGAAAGAACAACGTCGTTGGCCATCGGGTTCGGCATCCTTATTCGTAGCGCAATGCCTGCACCGGATCGAGCCGCGAGGCCCGCCAGGCAGGGAAAATGGTCGCCATGAAGGACAGGCTGAGCGCCATCACCACCACGGAAATCGTCTCGCCGACATTCATGTCCGCCGGCAACTGGCTGAGGAAATAGAGTTCCGGATCAAACAGCACCGTGCCCGAAACCCAGGAGAAGAACTGGCGGATCGATTCGATGTTCAGACAGACCAGCACACCGAGCAGGACGCCGGCAAAGGTGCCCGTCGTGCCGATGGCCGCACCCGTCATGAAGAAGATGCGCATGATCGCGCCCGATGTCGCGCCCATGGTGCGCAGGATGGCGATGTCGCTCGCCTTGTCCTTGACCAGCATGATCAGGCCGGAAATGATGTTGAGTGCCGCAACAAGCACGATCAGCGTCAGGATCATGAACATGACGTTGCGCTCGACCTGCAGCGCCGAGAAGAAAGTCTGGTTGCGCTGGCGCCAATCGGTGATGAAGATCTGTCGGCCAGCAGCCTGCTCGATCAGCGGGCGCAGGTCGTCCACCGCATCGGGATCGGAGATAAACAGCTCGATCGACTGGACGATGCCTTCGACATTGAAATAGAGTTGCGCTTCCTCGAGCGGCATATAGATGATCGAGGCGTCATATTCCGACATGCCGATCTCGAAGATGCCCGAGACCGGGTAGGACTTGACCCGTGGATTGACACCCATCGGAGTCACGTCGCCTTCAGGCGAAACGAGCGTGATCGTGTCACCGGCGCTCAGGCCCAGTTGCGCTGCCATGCGCGAACCGATCAGGACGCCCTGCCCGGCGGTGAAGCCGACCATGTCGCCGGAGCGGATGTTGCTGGAAACCACACTGAGCTTGGCAAGGTCATCCGGACGGATGCCGCGAACCAGCGCGCCGGTTCCGGCCCCTTCCCGCCCCGAGGCCAATGTCTGGCCTTCGACAAGCGGCAAAGCCATGGTCACGCCCGGAACCGCCGAAAAGCGCGTGGCGAGATCAGCATAGTCGTTCAGCGGCTGATCGATCGGCTGCACGATCATATGGCCGTTGATGCCCAGAATGCGCGACACCAGTTCGGTGCGGAAACCGTTCATCACCGCCATGACGATGATCAGTGTCGCCACGCCGAGCATGATGCCGACGAAGGAAAAGCCGGCGATCACCGAAATGAACGCCTCCTTGCGCCGCGCTCTCAGGTAGCGCCAGGCGACCATGCGTTCAAAGGCGGAAAAAGCCCGTGCGGCGGTGCCCTTTTGGGCTGTGCCCGTCTCGTTGCCAGCGGCTTTGCTCGCCATGGTGTCTCCCTGCTTTCGCCTTTAGGCAGTCAGCTTGTTGATCGCCGCTTCGATCGTCATCGTCTCGCGCGCTCCGGTCTTACGGTCCTTGAGCTCGATTTCGCCAGCAGCGACCGAGCGCGGACCGGCAATGATCTGCACCGGCACACCGATCAGGTCTGCCGTGGCGAACTTGGTGCCGGCGCGATCATCGGTGTCGTCGAGCAGAACGTCCTTGCCGGCCTTGAGCAGGGCAGCGTAGAGCGTTTCGCATGCGGCGTCGCAAGCCTCATCGCCTGCCTTCATGTTGATCACGGCAGCATCAAACGGCGCGACGGATGCCGGCCAGATGATTCCGTTGTCGTCATGCGAGGCTTCGATGATGGCGGGAACAAGGCGTGACGGACCAATGCCATAGGAACCCATGTGGACAAGGTGTTCCTTGCCGTCCGGACCCTGGACCTTGGCGCCCATCGGTTCGGAATATTTGGTGCCGAAATAGAAGATGTGGCCGACTTCGATGCCACGGGCAGACAGACGGTCACCGTCGGGGATCGCGTTGAACGCCGCCTCGTCGTGCATTTCCGATGTTGCGGCATAGACCGAAGTCCACTTGTCGAAGATCGCCTGCAGGCCGGCAACATCGTCGAAATCGGTATCTTCCGGCGGAATGTCGAAATCGACGAAAGCCTTGTGGGAAAACACTTCGGACTCGCCGGTCTCGGCCAGAATGATGAACTCGTGGCTGTGATTGCCGCCGATCGGGCCGGTATCGGCGCGCATCGGGATCGCGCGCATGCCAAGACGGGCAAAGGTGCGCAGATAGGCGGCAAACATCTTATTGTAGGAATGGATCGCATCGGCCTGGGTTAGGTCGAAGGAATAGGCATCCTTCATCAGGAATTCGCGCGAACGCATGGTGCCGAAACGCGGGCGGATCTCGTCGCGGAACTTCAGCTGGATATGGTAGAGGTTGAGCGGCAGGCTCTTGTAGGATTTGACCGACGAGCGGAAAATGTCGGTGATCATTTCCTCATTGGTCGGGCCATACAGCATCGGGCGGTCCTGACGGTCCTTGATGCGCAGCATTTCCTTGCCATAGTCCTCGTAGCGACCGCTTTCCTGCCAGAGTTCGGCCGACTGCAGGGTCGGCATCGACAATTCGATGGCGCCGGCGCGGTTCTGCTCTTCCCGAATGATCTTGTTGACCTTGTCGAGTACGCGCTTGCCAAGCGGCAGCCAGGAATAGATCCCCTGGCTCTGCTGACGGATCATTCCGGCCCGCAGCATCAGACGGTGGGAGACGATTTCGGCTTCCTTCGGGTTTTCCTTCAGGATCGGCATGAAATAGCGCGACAGACGCATAACAATTTCCAGCTGGTTGATGATCCGGCCAAGCGGCGGAATCAGCGATTGAAATGGGATATCCGGATGCGTTCATAGCTGTTTCAGCATCCGATGAAAACCCGCAAGCGATATCGTGCGACTTCGCCCACAAGCGGTTGTCCCAGCCGTTACGTAGCCTCGGAAGAGGTCGCAAATGCTGTCGTTTTATGGCAGCCGTGCGACATTTAGAGCCATGGTGATTTTTTTCGGTGACTGTAGCATTTATGCAAATTTGGGGGGTGACAACGTCCACGGATTGGGCTAGTTTCAGCCCATAAAAGAGGCAGGGAGTTCAAATTCTTGCCATTATCGCGGTAAAGTCTTGGGAGGATCAGATCTTAGGCGCGCTTGTCGCAGCCCCTTAATTGGTGAAGGATCACGCGATTATTAGAACAAGGTCTTCACAGACCTTGTTTTTTTTTGGCCTGTCGAAACAATAAAAAGAGCGACCAAAATCCGCCCTCTCTGCGAGGTTCCTGCGTTGGTGCGCTGGTTCCTACTTCCGGAACTCCGGAAGAATTCGCGGCAAGTCGTTGACGCTGATACCGAAATAGGCGCTCGCCACATACCAGCCGCCATAGATCAGCGCAGATACGACCGTCGTCGTCATCATCACGCGGAAAGCGCGAAACCTGGTCGGCGCACTGGCGACCGTGCCAAGAACCACATCGTGATCTTCCTCCTGGGTCCGAAGGCCAATCGGCAGGACGACAAACAGCGTCAGCCACCAAATGACGAAATAGACCGCCAGCGCTGAAATGATGGCCATATACCTGCTCTCCACTTGCCGCGCCTGCGGCCCCTATTGCATGGTGCATCCGAGATGGCCCCGATACCGGCACCACTGGTTGCTATAATCCCCTGATGCCTGCGGCACAAAGGACAAAGCGACGCATCAGACCTGTTCGAGTTCGATCAAAGTGCCGAAGAAGTCCTTCGGATGGAGAAAGAGAACCGGCTTTCCATGCGCGCCGATCTTCGGTTCGCCCGAACCGAGTACGCGTGCGCCAGCTTCGGTCAACTGGTCGCGCGCGGCAAGGATGTCGTCCACTTCGTAGCAGATATGGTGCATGCCGCCGCCGGGATTCTTGGCGAGAAACGCTGCGATCGGCGAATCCTCACCAAGCGGCGCCAGCAATTCCACCTTCGTATTGGGCAGTTCGACGAAAACCACCATCACGCCATGCTCCTGCAAAGCCTGCGCCTGGGATACTTTTGCACCCAGCGTGTCGCGATAACCCGCCGTTGCACTGACAAGATCAGGAACGGCGATGGCAATGTGATTGACGCGACCCAGCATGCTGCTTCTCCTCGAAAATCGATGCGGGGACATTAATGCGCCTGTCCCCGCGCCGTCCCTCAGACTTTGGTCAGGAAGACGGTGACGATCGGCTTCTTGCCCCAGGCTTCGTTGGCTGCCGAGCGCACAGCGCGCCGGACGGCTTCGCGGACCATTTCGAGTTCCTTGCGGCGGGTGCGTGGAATGCTTTCTACCGCGCCGAGCACGGCGTCATACAGCGTGTCTTCCATGTCCTCGCCCTCGATGTCGAGTTCCGGAAGGCCATAAGCCACGACATCTGGATCGCCGACGAAATCGAAACGGCTGTCGAGAAGAACGTTGACCGAGACATGACCGGCATAGGAGAGACGCTTGCGATCGGCGATGCCCATTTCTTCCAGGTCGCCAACCAGCTTGCCGTCCTTGTAGACGCGGCCGACCTGTGCCTTGCCGATCACTTCGACGGCACCCGGTGCAAGACGCAGGATGTCGCCGTTGCGAACCTTGGGAACGGTCTCGATCCCGGCCTGAAGCGCGAGCTCGCCCTGGGCGACCAGATGTGCTGCTTCACCGTGAACTGGCACAAGCACTTTCGGTCTGGTCCATTCATACATCTTCAGCAGTTCGTTGCGGCGGGGGTGGCCCGACACATGCACCAGCGCCTCGCTATCGGTGACGATGTGCACGCCCTGCTCGACGAGACCATTCTTGATGTCCTGGATGGCCTTTTCGTTGCCCGGGATAGCGCGGGAGGAGAAGACGACCGTATCGCCGGCGGCAAGCGCGACATTGCGCATTTCATCGCGTGACAGTTTGGCAAGTGCGGCGCGCGACTCGCCCTGGCTGCCGGTCAGGATGACCACGACCTTGTCGCGCGGAATGAAACCGAATTCGTCTTCGGCGATGAACGGACGCAGTCCTTCCATGATGCCGATATCATGGGCGACGGCCGTCACACGCTTCAGTGAACTGCCAAGCAGCAGCACTTCGCGACCGGCGGCTTCTGCTGCCTCGGCGATCGACCGGATACGGCCGACATTCGACGAGAAGGTAGTGATGGCGACGCGACCCTCGGCTGCCACGATGATCTTGCGCAGGCCTTCGGACACTTCCTCTTCCGACGGCGACACACCATCGCGCATCGCGTTGGTCGAATCGCACATGACGGCGAGCACGCCTTCATCGCCAACGGCGCGGAAGCGTTGCTCGTCGGTAATCGGGCCAAGCGACGGATTGTGGTCGATCTTCCAGTCGCCGGTATGGACCAGATTGCCGAGCGGCGTGCGGATGATCAGCGACATCGGCTCGGGGATCGAGTGATTGACACCGATCGCCTCGATCGAAAATGGCCCGACGTTGATCGTGTCGCCGGCCTTAAAGGGCGTGATCGGAATCTCGGCGCGACTGCCTTCGTAGGCGCGCTTGGCTTCGAGCATGCCGGCGGTGAAGCCCGAGGCATAGACCGGCACATTCAGACCCGGCCACAAATCGTTCAAGGCGCCGTAATGGTCCTCGTGGGCATGGGTAATGATGATGGCCTTTAGATTCTTCTTCTGCTTTTGGATGAAGCTGATATCGGGGAAAACCAGATCGACGCCGGGCAGATCCGGGCCGGCAAAGGTCACGCCGCAATCGACCATAATCCATTGCCGGTTTGCGGCCGGGCCGTAGCCGTAAAGCGCGAGGTTCATACCGATTTCACCCACGCCGCCAAGCGGCAGGAAAACCAGTTCGTCGTTGTTAGCCATTCTTTTTCCTGATCCAGTTTACCCGAAAAACACATCACCTGCGGCGATGGTCATGGTTCCATCGGTGCCGCGGTCGAGCAATAGAACTCCCTTATCATCGATTCCGGCAAAGATCCCGGGAATCGAGCGATCCGGCAGATTGACAGTTATTTTCTCACCAAGGCCGCAGGCCGCATGCCGCCAGCGCTTGACGATCGCGCCGATGCCCCTGCCCTGATCCCAGATCGAAATCGCATCGGCCATCTCGGCGAAAAGATGGGCAAACACCTCTTCCGGTGAGATCGACACACCTTCGTCGGCAAGCGAGGTCACCGGATAGAGCCCCTGGTCGGGACGCACGACGATGTTGATGCCGATGCCGATCACCAAGGCTGTGCGTCCATCGGCCAGTTTCTCCGCTTCCATCAGGATGCCGGAGGTCTTGCGACGGCCGATCAGCACATCGTTCGGCCACTTGATTTCCACGGGAGCGGCGCCGTGCGGCATGACCGCACGAATGGATGCGTGCACAGCCGTTGCGACTGCGAGCGGCAAGGATGACAGCTCTTCCATCGGCGCCGGATCGATCAAGAGCAGGGATGCATAGAGATTGCCGCGCTCCGAGACCCAGGTACGGCCGCGCCGGCCGCGACCACCGCTCTGGCATTTCGCCGTGATCCAGAGAAAACCAGAATCGCCCGCGCGAGCGCGGGCGAGACATTCACTGTTGGTGGACGAGACCTCGTCCAGGGATTCGTGCCGGAAGTCGTCGATCGACAAGCGGCGGGCTCTGCCGACGCCTGTCAATTAAACAGCGTCTTTGCAGCCGCTTCGGCAGCCGTGCCGAGCGGGCCGCCGAAGACGACGTAGCCGACAACAAACAGGCCGGAAAGGCCGAAGACCAGTCGCAGTTCGCCGGCCGTGCGGGCAAACTCGCCCTTAGCTTCATCGAACCACATGACCTTGACGATGCGCAGATAGTAGAAGGCACCGATGACCGAGGCCAGCACACCGATGATCGCCAGGGCATAAAGCTTGGCTTCGATGGCTGCGACAAAGACGAAGTACTTGGCGAAGAAGCCTGCCAGCGGCGGAATGCCGGCCAGCGAGAACATCAACGCTGTCAGAACAAAGGCCATGAACGGACGGGTGGTCGATAGGCCGGCGAGATCGTCGATGTTTTCGACATTGCCGCCTTCCTTCTGGCGCATCGCCATGATGCAGGCGAAGGTGCCGAGGGTCATGACGAGGTAAATCGCCATGTAGAGCAGGACACCGGACACGCCGCCGGCGGTGCCGGCTGCCAGACCAACGAGCGCATAGCCCATGTGGCCGATCGATGAATAGGCCATCAGGCGCTTGATGTTGCGCTGACCGATGGCCGCAACCGAACCCAGAACCATCGAGGCGATCGAGATGAACACGACGATCTGCTGCCACTCGGCGAAGATCGGCAGGAATGCGTCAATAACGATACGCACGAAGATCGCCATGGCACCGATCTTCGGTGCGGCTGCCAGAAAAGCAGTGACCGGGGTCGGAGCGCCTTCGTAAACGTCCGGCGTCCACATATGGAAGGGAACCGCCGAGATCTTGAAGGCAAGGCCGGCCATAATGAAGACCAGACCGAAGATCAGGCCGAGCTGCGGCTCACCTGCCGACAGGACGGCCGCGATTTCGTCGAAGCCGGTATTGCCGGTGAAACCGTAGACCAGCGACATGCCGTAAAGCAGCATGCCTGACGACAGTGCGCCGAGAACGAAATACTTGAGGCCGGCTTCGGTGGAGCGCAGGCTGTCGCGATTGATCGCAGCAACAACGTAGAGCGCAAGCGACTGAAGCTCGAGCGCCAGATAGACCGAGATCAGGTCATTGGCGGAGATCATCAGCATGATGCCGAGCGTCGCCAAAACAAGCAGGACCGGGAACTCGAACTTGTCGAGATGGTCGTTCTTGGCATGGCCGACAGCCATGATCATCGCGGTGATCGAACCGATCAGGGCCAGGATCTTCATGAAGCGCGCAAAGCCATCGGCGATATAGGCGCCGTTGAAGGCTTCGCCCTCGCCCGAGAACCAGATGACGCAGACGCCGGCCGCCAACAGTAGTGCCACGGCGAGGCCCGTGACGGTACCGGTCGCCCGATCGCCCGAAAACACGCCGATCATGAGCAACGCAAGCGCGCCGACGGCGAGGATCAGTTCCGGCGTGACCAGATGCAGGCTTGCGATGAGAGTTTCAACGGTCATATCCAAAGGATCCTGTCGTCAGTTCGCAGTCAGCGCCAGGGACTGGGCTGCTTGCAAGGCTGCGGAATAGTTGTTCACCAGATGGTCAACGGAGGCGGCGGTCACATCCATGATCGGGGCCGGATAGACGCCGAAGAAAATGGTCAGCGCGATCAGCGGGTAAAGAATGAGCTTCTCACGGCCAGACAGATCAAGCATCGCCTTGACGCTTTCCTTCTCCAGCGCACCGAAGACGACCCGGCGATAGAGCCAGAGCGAATAGCCAGCCGAGAGAATGACACCGGTGGCGGCAAACAGCGCGACCCAGGTATTGGCGCGGAAGACGCCGATCAGGGTGAGGAATTCACCGACGAAACCCGAGGTACCTGGCAGACCAACATTGGCCATGGTGAAGACCATGAAGGCAACGGCATATTTCGGCATGTTGGTGGCCAGGCCACCATAGGCGGTGATCTCGCGGGTATGCAGGCGATCATAGATGACGCCGACACAGAAGAAGAGCGCGGCCGAGACGAAGCCGTGGCTGATCATCTGGAAGATCGCACCCTGGATGCCCTGCGCGTTGGCGGCAAACGTGCCCATGGTGACGTAACCCATGTGGGCGACGGACGAATAGGCGATGACCTTCTTCATGTCATCCTGCATCATGGCCACCAGCGAGGTGTAGATGATGGCGATGACCGACAAGGTGAAGACCAACGGGGCAAAATAGTCAGAGGCCAGCGGGAACATCGGCACCGAGAAGCGCAGCAGGCCGTAGCCGCCAAGCTTCAGGAGGATGCCGGCCAGAATCATCGAACCGGCGGTCGGCGCCTGGACGTGGGCATCCGGAAGCCAGGTATGAACCGGCCACATCGGCATCTTCACCGCGAACGAGGCGAAGAAGGCCAGCCACAGCCATGTCTGCATCTGCGGCGGGAATTCATGGGCAAGCAGCTGAGAAATGTCGGTCGTGCCGGCATCCCAGTACATCGCCATGATCGCGAGCAGCATCAGCACCGAGCCGAGCAGCGTGTAGAGGAAGAACTTGTAGGAGGCGTAGACGCGGTCCTTGCCACCCCAGACGCCGATGATGATGAACATCGGGATCAGGCCTGCTTCGAAGAAGACGTAGAACAGCACGATGTCGAGCGACACGAAGACGCCGATCATCAGCGTTTCGAGCAGCAGGAAGGCGATCATGTATTCCTTGAGGCGCTTCTGGACCGAATTCCAGCTCGCCAGGATGCAGAACGGCATCAACAGCGTCGTCAGGACGACGAAGAGCATCGAGATGCCGTCGACGCCGACATGGTAGGCGATGCCGGTGCCGAGCCAGTCATGCTTTTCGACCATCTGGAAGCCGGTATTCGCATTGTCGAAGCCGATCCAGATGAACAGCGAGACGACAAAGGTGAAGACCGTGGTCAGCAGCGAGACATTGAGAATGTTGCGCCGACCAAGGGAAGTGTCACCGCGGGTGAGCAGCAGCAGTGCCACGCCAACCAGCGGCAGAAAGGTGACCGTCGAGAGAATTGGCCAGTCGGTCATCAGAAGGAACTCCCGAGCATCATCCAGGTAATAAGGGCGGCGACACCGATCAGCATCGCGAAGGCATAATGATAGAGGTAGCCGGACTGCAGGCGGACAACCCTCTGGGTCAGGCCGGCAACAGAGGCAGCAACGCCGTTCGGGCCGTAAGCGTCGATGGTGGCAACGTCACCCTTCTTCCACAGGAAGCGGCCGAGCGCCTTGGACGAACGAACGAAGAGGAAGTCGTAAAGCTCGTCGAAATACCACTTGTTGAGCAGGAACTGGTAGAGCATCCACTGCTGCTCGGCGAGCTTCTTCGGTGCCGACGGGTTCTTGATATACATGTACCAGGCGGTGACGAAGCCGATCAG
>NZ_AHZC01000076.1 GCF_000247475.1 Rhizobium sp. PDO1-076
AATTTATGTAGGAGGGGGGGGTCAAGGATGAAGTGCGACTTGCCCCCCCATCACATCGAAAGCCGCCGACCGAAAATTCGGCGGCGGCATTCTCACATGACAACGGCGCTTGCCGAAGAATGCGCATGCACCTTCGGCATTTGCACTATGCGGCAAGCCTTGCGGCATTCAGCGGGATCTCGACATCGATCTCGAGGATCGAGACGTCGTCATCGCGGTCCATCTTGATCCGCACCTTGTCGGGGTCGAACTCCACGTGCTTGGCGATCACGGCCAGGATCTCTTCGCGCAGGATGGAGACCAGATCGGATTCCAGTGAAGCGCGTTCATGTGCCAGCAAGACCTGGAGCCGCTCGCGGGCCATCGGTGCAGACCGCTGCTGCTTGCGAAACAGGGAAAAAATGCTCATGCGGCCCTCCGCGCGAAAATCTTGTCGAGAAGGCTGCGCTTCTCGCCCGGAATGGTGATTGGCAGGCTTTCGCCGGCGAGACGACGGGCCGCATCAAAATAGGCCTGTGCAGGAATGCTGCGGGCATCGGCAAGCGTAACCGGCGCACCGATATTGGATGCGCGCAGCACATCCATGCTTTCCGGAATGATGCCAAGCAACGGGATCGACAGGATTTCGAGCACGTCATCGACCTTCAGCATGTCGCCGCGCTGGGCGCGGTTGGCATCGTAGCGGGTCAGGAGAAGATGTTTCTCGATGCGCTCGCCGCGCTCCGCCTTCAGGGTCTTGGAATCCAGCAGGCCGATAATGCGGTCGGAATCGCGCACGGAAGAGACTTCCGGATTGGTCACGACCACAGCCATGTCGGCGTGGCGCATGGCAAGCGTCGCTCCGCGCTCGATCCCGGCGGGGCTGTCGCAGATGATCCAGTCGAAATACTTCTTCAGTTCGTTGATGACCCGCTCGACGCCTTCGGCGGTCAGGTTGTCCTTGTCGCGGGTCTGAGAGGCCGGCAGCAGGAACAGGGTCTCGAGGCGCTTGTCGCGGATCAGCGCCTGCGGCAGCTTCGCATCGCCCTGGATCACGTTGACCAGATCATAGACGACCCGGCGCTCGGCACCCATGACGAGATCGAGGTTGCGCAAGCCGACGTCGAAATCGACGACAACGACCTTCTCGTTTCTTTGCGCAAGAGCCGCTCCCAGTGCGGCAGTCGACGTGGTTTTACCCACCCCACCCTTGCCTGACGTTACAACAACAACCTTGCCCATATGTCTCTCCTGTATAGCCCCGCTCGAATTCATCATCACATCATCTTCTCAACTTGGATCGCATCGCCCTCAAGCCACAGTTGAACCGGCTTGCCACGCAGGTCCGGGTCCATGTCTTCGGTCATCGCGTAGACACCGTCGATCGCGATCAGTTCGGATTCGAATTTTCGGCAAAAGATCCGCGCCTCGCCATTGCCCAGGCACCCGGCAAGGGCCCGCCCCCGCAAGGCACCGTAGATATGCACGGACCCCCCGGCGATCACCTCGGCACCGGACGCGACAGATCCAAGGACGGTGATGTCACCCTGTGCAAAGACGATCGACTGGCCGGATCGCACCGGTTCGCGCACCATCAGCGATGGCGCCGAAGCATATTGCTCGACCACGGCCACAGGTTCGGCCGCCGGCTGCACCGCAGGCTTCGACCCTTCGACCGGTATCTCCGTCTGCGGCACCTCGTAGTCGGCCGCAGCCCGCCCGCCTTTCAGCGCCGGCGGCATGCCGGGCTCGATCAGGGAAGCACGTCCACCCTCGATGCCCATGATGCTGACATTGCGCGCCGAAAGCTCGGCGATCAGCCCCTTCAACTGGGAACGGTCGATCTCGATGTCAGATACATCCAGGACAACCGGTCGTCCGAGAAAGAAGCCGGCTGACCGTGCAGCCAGGTCGTCCAAGCGGATCAACCAGTCGTCAAGCGGCAGATCCGGCGCCAGTACGACTGCCAGGAAGGATCGACCTTTGATGCGGATGGAGCGGGAATCGGTTAGCACTTTGGTCATCTACGTAAACAAATCGTTTACGATGACTAGCGCGTATATGGTTAACAAATGGTTAACGCGCGGGTTTTGCCGGCAGGAAAATTAACCGGCTCGCCGATGACAGTCTGGCGCATGTCGCCCGGCTTGCCGCCCTCTTCCACCACAATTCCTGCAATATTCTGACCGTTACAATCCTCTGATCTTACCGTCAGGTATCGCCGCCAGCGGAAGAATTTCGCCGCCGGCCTGACCATTTGGCATGCCGGCACGGACAATCGTCTCGGCAGATGCGGAGCGACGCTTCAGATGGTCGGCGAGACGCAGCGCTAGCGTCACGATCATCAAGGTCGGATTGGCATGACCAGCCGTCGGGAACACCGAGCTTCCGGCAATGAACAAGCCTTCCACACCATGAACCATGCCGTCGGCATCAACGACACTCGTGGCCGGATCATCCCCCATCCGGGTCGTGCCGGACGGATGTGCCATATCCATGAATGCACCCGCCTCGTCGTCATCGGCCAGGATCCAGTCTGCCAGACGTGGCTCCGGCAAGGCCGCCGTCTTGAATTCCGACTGCATCAGTCGTGCCAGTCGCTTGACGCTTTGCCGTTCCAGCGAACCGATACGCCAGTCCACCCGGGCCATCGGAATTCCAAGCCGGCCGGTGGACGGCGAAAGCGTGACCCGGCTGTCAGGATTGGGCGGCTGCTCGACCATGACATCAAAGCGCAGTTCGTCGGATTTGCGCGGCAGGCCCCGTTGCAGGACCTGCCGCTCGTAGAGGCCACGCGCCAGCATTGCCGGCGAGCGCAGAACAGTCAGCAGATCACGCCCCGGCGTCCTTGATCCACGCGCCATGCGCTTCAGCGCAGCCCAGGGATCATCGGAGGAAAGCGTCTGGACGGGATAGGCTGCGCAATTGAGTAGCCCTTCCCGCGCCTGAATGTCTGCACTCAATGCCAGCCCATGCAGGTAGAAATGCGTATTGCCCTTGTGGGTCAAACCGAAGAAGCCGAACTGTCTTGCGACGGGTTCCAGAGTGCTCCGGGGGAAACGGGCAATCACCGTGCGGGGATGATCGGCAAGATATCGTCCGACGACATCCCGGCCGTTTCCGATGCCATGGGGCATGACGGCATTCGATGACAGAAGCAGTCTCGCGTTTTCAACGCCGCCGGAACAAAGAACAATGGTGCGCGCCTGGACCAGAACCCGGTGGTCGGTCAGGCTGCGAACCTCAAGCGAGGTCACGGCACGCCCGGACGGTTCGACATTGATACGTGTCACCGTTGCATGGGTCAGGATCTCGATATTCGGCGCGTTGAGGCTGCGGGCAATCTCGACGAACCGAAAGGGCTCACGCTTCACCGCACTCTGGTGGCTGAACTGCCAGAAGAAGGACCGCAGTTTTGTCTGGTCGAATTGCAGATCTTCGGGTGGCGAACGAAGATGGTCGCGCAGCCGGGCATCGTAGAGATTGGGGCCAAGATTGAGCAGATCGCCGGCACGGTCGAAGAACGGCTCGAGGCTGTCGCGCGTGACCGGCCAGCCGGAACCAGGAAGCCACGAGCGCCGCTCGAAATCGATCTTGTCGAAGGCTGCGCATTTGCCAACCCAGGTATGGCTGCTGCCGCCGACACAGCGATTGCGCAATTCGAAGGCTGGAATGTCGTTCAGCCAGGCAAGGCTGCCATCATATCCGCGCCCGGGCGAAACGACACCGTCTCTTCGACGGGGTTCGCCGATATTCTCGACGCGATTGAGGCTTTGGGCATCCTGCTCGAAATCAAATCCGCCACTTTCAACAATCAGCACCCGGATCTTCGAATGGGCCAGTTCCCGCGCGATCGCAAGGCCTGCAGGCCCCGCGCCGATGATGGCGACATCGGCATGAAACAGGGTATCCTTTGCAGCGGTTCGCAGATCACGCACGCCCATGCCATCGTCCTCGGCCATCGTTCTCGGCATCGTCCTCGCAGCTGCGATTGTGCAGGCAGCTTGAGTGCTCGTTGAGTGCTAACAAAACGGCCGAAACGTTGAAATTGTCCAATATGCTTAGCCCAAACAGCCATTCTACCCATTCAGGTCAGGCCGCGGGACCAGGGCTGGCATAGGCCTAAGCCGGATATCCATTTTGAATTGCTCTCCGACAAATCCTAGACTTCCAGACCAGAGATGGATGGCCCGCGACATCGGCCAGGGGTTGGAGACACGGATGACAAAGGTAGGCTTGCGCGAATGGTTGGCAATCGCTCCCGTCATCGCATCGGGACGGTTGTCGCGATATGGCGGAAGTGCCGGTAGCCCGCTCAACCGCTTCGAAAGCGATTTCTCCGCCGCCTTCGGCGTCCAGCACACATTGGTGGTGAGCAGCGGCACGGGCGCCCTGATTGCAGCCCTTGCCGCCGCCGGCATCGGCCCGGGGGATGAAGTCCTGGTTCCGGCCTATACCTGGATCGCCACGGCCGCTGCCCCCCTGCCGTCGGGGCCGTGCCGGTGCTTGTCGAAATCGACCAGAGCCTGACGATCGATCCGGCAGATATCCTGCGCAAGATAACGCCCAACACGCGCGCGATCATTCCGGTGCATATGGCCAATGTGGTCTGCGACATGGACGCCATCATGCAGATAGCCAGGGATCACAATCTGCTGGTCATCGAAGATGCCTGCCAGGCCGTCGGCCTCACCTACAAAGGCAGGAAGGTCGGCACGATCGGTGACGCTGGTGCCTACAGTTTCAACCAGTTCAAGAATATCAACGTCGGTGAAGGCGGCGCTATCGTCACCAATGACGACCAGCTGTTTGCCCGCGCGCGCATGTACCACGACATAGGCGCGGTCTTTCGCGGACACCTGGACAATGCCAACGCGCCGCTGATCCCCGGCATCAACCTGAAGGCCAGCCAGATCCAGGGGGCCATGCTCAATGTCCAGCTCAAGAAGCTTGGCCCGATGCTGCGCCGGATGCGGCAACGCTACGAGGCCATGGCAGACATCCTGACCTCCAGAGGCGGATTGCGTCTCATTCCGCAGCACGACCCGGCAAACGCCGCGGGGCTGCACGTTGTGTTCGACACAGAAGAAGAGGCGCGCGATTTTGCGGCCCGCAACAAGCGCGGCGTGCACCGGGTCTACGATTCAAGCCGGCATGTCTACACCTTCTGGCAACCGATCCTGGAGCAGCGGACCGTACACCCGAAACTCAACCCCTATGCCTGGGCCGCACGCCCGATGGACTATTCGCCGAAAGCCTGTCCGCGCTCGCTGGACATCTTGAAGCGGACATGTCGCATCACGGTTGGAGAGAACTATCCGTTGGTCTTCATGCGATACATGGCGCGGCGCATGGTCAAGGACCGGGGCATGCCTCTCGCTCCCTATACGACCAACCCGGGACTGACCTGAATCATGCCTGTCGTCGAGCCGCTGGCCGACATTCGTCAGGTCGATATCTGGAACTGGTCCCTCGAAATCCCGGCCAGCGAAGATGCGGTGTCTGGTACTTGCCTTTCACAGGATGAACTGGAGCGGGCGCAGCGATTTGTAAAACCCCGCGATACCCGGCGCTATATGGCAGGCCGAGCCGGGCTCAGATCGATATTGGGCGACTATCTCAGCATTGCGCCGAAAGATGTGCGCTTTTCCTACACCGAGTTCGGCAAACCGTATCTCGATACGACCGGGGAACGCCCGCTCGAATTCAATCTCAGCCATAGCGCTGATCAAGCCCTGCTCGCGGTATCCAGACATTTCACCCTCGGGGTCGACGTCGAAGAAATCAAGCCAATCGCGGAAGATGTAGCAGGCCATTTCTTCTCGGCTGCGGAATGTACCGAACTCAGGGCTTATCCGACCCATGAACACATGGCCGCCTTCTACCGCTGCTGGACCCGCAAGGAAGCCTTCGTCAAGGCACATGGCGCGGGACTGTCGCTTGCGCTGGACTGTTTTGATGTTTCGCTTTCAGCAAGCCCACAACAGATCCTTCGCAGACTGGACCCGGCTGTGGGCGCGGCGCAGGACTGGATGATTATGAATATCGACGTGGCCGAAGGCTTTTGTGCCGCCGTTGCAGTCTTGAACTCCGGACAGCATGTCCACTTGCGTTATTGCGGTGACTGGCGCGCGCGCCCGCGCATCGCATCGATCACATAGCGCCCGCCGGCCGCATCCAGATGGTGACAGGCAACGAGCCCGGGACTGAAGTCGGGCGTGATGGTTCGCACACAGCGCTCCTGGAAGCGATCAAGATCCAGCTGCTCGATTTCCATGATGTTCAGGCCATAGCCATACACACCGAACTCATTGCGCTGCGACGGCCGATAGAGCTTTCCGTCCTCGACGAAGGGACGCCCGCCATTGCGCGCGGTGGTGCTGTCGATGACGACAGGGTTGTTCCTGTGTGCCACGACGGTCTTCAAGTCGGGTCCATCCACTTCAAAGATATGCAGCTCGCTGCAATGGTCCTCATAGGCATGGAAATCAGACAGGTTTGTCAGCAGCCACCACCTGCCATTGTACAGGGTCAGGGTGCTATCGGCCGAAGACAGGCCTTCCAGGGCGGTGGAGTGCAGTTCCCAGCGCAGCGGAAACTCAACGCAACGCCAGATTTCCAGACGCCTCGCCTGGTTCGTCTCCGGCATCATGAACAACTGGCCGTCATGGCGAAAGATGAACGGATATGACAGGTGATGTTCGCAGTTCAAGGCAATGCCCAGCCGCTCAACCCGGTTGCCGACAAGACGGCTGACCGCAATATGCGCCTTGCCGTCACCGGGCGCATAGGCCTCGTAAAACAGGTAGATCTCCCCCTCGTGTTCGAGCAGGAAGGGATCGGCCCGGATCTCGTCCTTGTCCGGTTCAATCAGCACCGACTGGCGCGGATCGAAATCACGCGGGCTCCCCTGCCCGACATAAAGCGCCCAGACGGCAGCGCCGCCGCCGAACTTTGCCTGCACGGCCTTGCTGCTGCGCGCCAGAAGTTCCGATGCAAGACCCCACCCATAGCGCAGGAGCTGTGATCCAGACGGAGGAGCCGAGCGGACGTTATGGGTGGGCCGGTCAGCAGAGGGTTCGATGCGTCCCGTATCGGCAACGCGTCGAAGCTCCCTCATCACGAGGGTCACCGCCCGTTCCTTGATGAAATCCGCGTTGCGGATTGCGCTGAACTTGGTGTTGAACGCTGCAGCGACGAGATTGGCATCCCGCACCGGATCGCCGCGACGGATATCGATGCGCATCTCGGTTGCCGGCCTGTTCTCGATCACGCCGGCATAGCCGGACCAGTCGGTGCCCTCACTCGCCTCGGCAGAAAACGAAAACCGCCACTCACCGAAACGAAGGCCCGCGAGCATGCGCTCAGGCAGTTCACCGGAGGTAAGGCTTAGCACGAGGTCGAGTTTCAGGTCGCTGATGTCAGCCAGCGGCGCCTGGCCGTCCGCGACCCCGTCACCACGCCCCAACGCGACCTGCCGGAACGGCAATGCTGCAGGGTCGAAATGCTGCGGCAGATAGGCGGGCTGACGCGCCAGGGCGATGCGTTCGAGTGCCGCCGCAAGCCGCAAAAGCCGTGACGGCTTGGCTGTTGCGATTGAAGGCGGACACACCAGAACCGACACGGGTGCAAACCGGCTGTCTGCCAGGATCCGATCGATGATCCGCGACTGCCAGTTCTCCAAGCCCTGTTGCCGATCAATCATAACTCCGATCCGCAGCAGCGAGCGATCCGATCGCGAGAGCGTGTCAGCCGGCTTGGCAAAGCTGTCCATGTCAGACGCGCTCCAGCAAAAGCGCGTCCTCGATCGACACGGCAAGCGTGTGAATGCCATCGACGGTCAACGNGTCTTCGTGCCACCCTTCGAGATCGATC
>NZ_AHZC01000075.1 GCF_000247475.1 Rhizobium sp. PDO1-076
TGAGGCCGGTCGCGTGCTGGTTGCAGCGGCGACGGCTGACTTTTTTGCCCGGCAGGACCTCGACGCGGTGCGGCGCTTTGGCGGACCGGGTGCCCGGCTCGGTGCCGGACTTGGTGTTGGCGAGCGGCCTTCGCCTTAATTTCGTCGTTCGCCGGTGTCATGCGCCAAGGGAATGGGTGCTTGGCGTCAACAAGCCTTGGTCATATCGTGTGTCGCCACTATCTTAATCAGCATGCGGTTTTTTCGCATTGTGTGAAATGGCGGCAGATGCTTGATGGGATAGACCGATTCTCGGTTTGCTTGGTTGCGTGTTTGCGTGGCTATCGACCGGGATCTCGGGCTCGACAGGCGCTGACGAAGGTTTAGGCAAAGGGGCAGGATGCAGTTTTTGACTGGGAACAGCGCGTTGGTCGCCGAAAACGTTCGGCGGCGCGGGTCCGCGAGGTTTGTCTCGTCGATTGCTGGCCTCGTCAGCCTCAGCCTCCTGTTGTCTTCCTGCCAGTCGCTGTTCGAGCAGGCCTATGTGCCGAGCGTCGCACCGTCGACCAATCCGCAGATCGTCGACGAAGTGCAGAAGGACGATCCGCGGGCGCAGATGGGCGCACGCGAACATCCGCGCATCGTGGCATCCTATGGCGGCGAATATTCCGACGCGAAGACCGAACGGCTTGTCGCGCGCATTGCCGGGGCGCTGACGGCGGTGTCGGAGAATCCGAACCAGTCCTACCGCATCACCATCCTCAATTCGCCGGCGATCAATGCGTTCGCGCTGCCGGGCGGTTATCTCTATGTGACGCGCGGGCTTTTGGCACTGGCCAATGACGCATCGGAAGTGGCGGCCGTGCTCAGCCACGAGATGGCGCATGTGACCGCCAATCACGGCATCGAGCGGCAGCGCCGCGAAGAGGCGGAAGTAATCGCCAGCCGGGTGGTCGCCGAAGTCCTGTCGAGCGATCTTGCCGGCAAGCAGGCGCTCGCCCGCGGAAAGTTGCGCCTCGCCGCATTCTCGCGCCAGCAGGAGTTGCAGGCCGACGTGATCGGCGTGCGCACGCTGGGCGAGGCCGGATACGACCCTTATGCAGCGGCGCGTTTCCTCGATTCGATGGCGCGCTACAGCCAGTTCACCTCGGTCGATCCCGATGCCGACCAGAGCCTCGACTTCCTGTCGAGCCATCCGAACGCGCCGCAGCGCGTCGATCTCGCCAAGCGCCATGCAAGGGCGTTTGGTCCGGAGGGTACGCATGGCGAGACGGGGCGCGATTATTATCTGAACGGCATCAATGGTCTGCTCTATGGCGACAGCCCGCAGGAAGGCTATGTGCGCGGCCAGACCTTCCTGCATGGCACGCTCGGCATCCGCTTCGACGTGCCGGCCGGCTTCCAGATCGACAACAAGGTCGAGGCGGTGCTGGCGACCGGGCCGGGCGATGTGGCGATCCGTTTCGACGGCGTCGCCGACAGCCAGAAGATGACGCTGTCGAACTATATTTCCAGCGGCTGGGTCACCGGCCTTCTGCCGGAAACGATCCAGATGACCACGGTCAACGGACTGGAGGCGGCCACCGCGAGGGCCTCGGCCGATCGCTGGGATTTCGATATCACCGTGATCCGCATCGGCACGCAGATCTTCCGCTTCCTCACCGCCGTGCCGAAGGGCAGTGCGGCCCTGGAGCCGACGGCGCAGCAGTTGCGCACGAGTTTCCGGCGGATCTCGCCGGAGGAAGCCGCGACATTGAAGCCGCTCAGGGTTCGCGTCGTCACCGTCGGGGCAAAGGACGATATCGGCACGCTGTCGGCCCGGATGATGGGCACCGACCGCAAGCTCGAACTGTTCCGGCTGATCAACGCGCTGGGACCGACATCGACGGTGGCGCCGGGCATGCGGGTGAAGATCATCTCGGAGTGAGGCTTTCCTCACTCAGAGCCCGGTCATGCGCTGGGTGGGGTCGGTGGCCACGTCCCAAACCTGGTGGCGAACTGCTCGAGGCGGCCGCCGAAGCAGCCGGGGATATCCTCGCATGTCGGCACCCCATAGGGACGATCCAAGCAGATCGGGGAACGAACGGCATCCAGGCCTATCGATTTTCTTTAGGACACTCCCAATCCCATGGTATGATCCGGGTCCTGGCGTCGTCCGCCGTGGGTTCTGCACGGAGACTTGTCTCATGAGTGAAATGGACGTGCTTTTTTCCACCCTGCGACAGGCGGCTGACCCGCAGACGGTGGCGTGTATCGAAAACGTCGTCCGGCACGGCTCGGATCGTGATCTCAATCGCATCAATGCGCTTGCCTTCGCCGATAAACATAATCTCGATGCGGAGAAAACGATTGCGGCGCTTCTCCATGCCGCCCGCATCGGCGCATTCGAGATGACCTGGAATGTCCTTTGCCCTGGATGCGGCGGCGTCCTCGACAGCGGCGCCACTCTCAAGGGGGTCGTCCAGGACACCTACCACTGCGCGCTCTGCGCGGCCGGATACGAACCGACCCTCGACGAGATGGTCGAGGTCACCTTTACCGTCAGTCCGAGAGTGCGCAAGATTGCGGCCCACGACCCCGATCGGCTGTCTCCGCTTGAATATTACCGGCAGATCTTCTTCAGCTCCGGCGTGGACCTGCCGGATGATCTGGAGACGCGGTTCGAACGCATCCTTCTGGAGATGATCGAGCTTGCGCCGGGCGAGAAGGCTTTCGTTTCGCTGCAGCTGCCGGCGCAGTTCGTCATCATCTTCGATGCGGTCACGCATTCGGCGCAATTCATCGACGTGCAGGGCGAGCCCACCGACGAACGTCAGAACCTCTCGATGGTCATGAGCCGGGCGCACACGCCGAATGAAACGCTGATCCTACGTCCCGGCCAGTTGCGGCTGACCCTCGAAAACCACACCGATCGCAGAGTTGTGCCGAATGTCTGCATCGCGGGAGACGACCTGCACGAGCTCCTCGGCCGCAGGCGCGCCTTTCTGACGGCCAAGCGGCTGCTGACGAACCAGAGTTTTCGAGACATCTATCGGACCGACACGCTCGACGTCGACCAGCGCCTCAAGATCACCAGCCTGACGTTCCTGTTCACCGACCTGAGGGGCTCGACCGCGCTCTACGAGCGCGTCGGGGATCTTGCCGCTTTCGATCTGGTGCGGGAGCATTTCAGAGTTCTTCACGAGATCGTCGCCACAGAGGCCGGAGCGGTCGTCAAGACCATAGGCGATGCCGTGATGGCAACCTTTCCGAGCCCGGACCGCGCGGTGGCGGCCGCGCTCAGGATGCGCGAGGCGATGCTGCGGCTGAATACCGAACACGGCAGCGACGACCTTCTCCTGAAGATCGGCATTCATGAGGGACCATGCCTCGCCGTCAACCTGAACGACCGTCAGGACTATTTCGGCCAAACCGTCAATATCGCGTCCCGGGTCCAGGGCCTTGCCGATCCGAATGTGATCATGACGACGGAGGCGATCGTCGGGGACGCCAAGGTTTCAGAAATCCTCAGCAACGGCGGCATCACATCGGCCTCCCGGATGGAGGAACTGCACGGCATCGGGCGTGAGGTGAGGATTTTCGCACTGTTGTGAGTTGGTCTGCTCGTCGACGTGACGGTCAAGTCGAGTCATATCGCCATGGCTGCTTTCACCATGGCGCAAAGATTTCGCTTATTTGACTCAGGGGAAAAAAGCCAGCGTCTCCATCGGCCTCTTTCGCTCAATCCCTGACTGCCCTCAATAGGCCATCTCGTAGCGGCTGGCTGCCGGTACGCGGGTGGTCAGCGCGAATTTCAGCTTTTCCAGAGCGCGGGTCTCGATCTGGCGGACGCGTTCCTTGGAGATGCCGAGTTCGACGCCGAGTTCTTCGAGGGTCGCGCCGTCTTCGGTCAGGCGGCGGGCCTTGATGATGCGGCTTTCGCGTTCATTGAGCTGGGTCAGAGCACTTCTCAGCCAGCCGGTCCAGCGTTCGCCGTCGATAATGCTGGTTGCCTGTTCGTCCGGTAGCGTCTCGTTGCTTTTCAGCATTTCGAGCTGTTCTGCGCCTTCGCCATGGCGGCCGGCGACGGGGGTCTGCAGGGAGGCGTCATTGCCGGTCAGGCGGGCGTCCATCGACTGCACGTCGGCGAGGCTGACGCCGAGCGCCGAGGCGATTTCCTGGTGGATGGCCTGGTCGCTTAACCGGTTGTCGCCCTGGGCGAGCTTGGCGCGCAGGCGGCGCAGGTTGAAGAACAGCGCCTTTTGCGACGAGCTCGTGCCGCCACGCACGATCGACCAGTTGCGCAGGATGTAATCCTGCATCGAGGCGCGGATCCACCAGCCGGCATAGGTCGAGAAACGGACCTCGCGACCGGGATCGAAGCGGGCGGCGGCCTCGAGAAGGCCGATATAGCCTTCCTGGATCATGTCGTTAAGCGGCAGGCCGAAGCCTCGGAATTTCGAAGCCATGGCGATGACCAGGCGCATATGGGCCTGGGCGATGCGGTTGCGCGCATCCTGGTCGTTGTTGTCCTTCCAGCGGATCGCCAGATCCAGCTCTTCCTGCCGTTCGAGATAGGGCTGCGACATCGCGTATTTGATGATGTGTCTGTCAGCGGACATGGCTTTCATCGAAATCTCTCCATGGTCGGTGCGGACCGTTTGCTGGCAAGAGCCTCATTTGCGCATTTAAGCATCAACGGACAAAGGGCGCTAATGTTCCATGGCATGCAGAGGCGTCTGGTCGAGGTTTGACTTTGTTCAGGCCGGCTTGCGGGGATCTGTCGCGACGGCTGCGGCCGATCTCAGGCTTTGTCTGTTCTGATTACGCTGGAGAGGCGTGTCCGGATTTGTACCGCACAGTGAGACGTCGGGATTCTCACGCAGTTGTGACCATTGCCCGGTAGATGAACGTGGTGGCAGGCGGGATGACAAAGCGAGATGACGAAGCCAGATGACACAGGGGACGCCGGATGGGACGAACGCAAAACGGCGCGGATTGCTCCGCGCCGTTCATATTTTCGCCGAGGCGAAAGAGATCGATCAGGCCGACAGGGCCTTGAATTCGGCGAGGATCGCATCGCCCATTTCGACGGTGCCGACTTCCGTTGCGCCTTCGGCCATGATGTCGCCGGTGCGGATGCCCTTGTCGAGCACGTTGGCGATCGCCTTTTCCAGCCGGTCGGCTTCCTCGACCATGTTGAACGAGTAGCGCAGGCACATGGCGAACGAGGCAATCATGGCAATCGGGTTGGCAATGCCGCGGCCGGCGATGTCCGGGGCCGAGCCATGCACCGGCTCATAGAGCGCCTTGCGCTTGCCGGTCTTGGCGTCGGGCGCGCCGAGCGAAGCGGACGGCAGCATGCCGAGCGAACCGGTCAACATGGCGGCGACGTCCGACAGCATGTCGCCGAACAGATTGTCGGTGACGATGACGTCGAACTGTTTTGGCGCACGAACGAGCTGCATGCCGCCGGCATCGGCCAACATGTGCTCGAGCTTGACGTCGGAGAACTTCTCCTTGTGGGTCGCGGTGACCACCTGGTTCCACAACACGCCCGACTTCATCACGTTGCGCTTTTCCATCGAGCAGACGCGGTTGCCGCGGGTGCGGGCCATCTCGAAGGCGACGGCGGAAATGCGCTCGATTTCGTAGGTGTCGTAGACCTGGGTATCGATGGCGCGCTTCTGGCCATTGCCGAGATCGGTGATGGTCTTCGGTTCGCCGAAATAGACGCCGCCGGTCAGTTCGCGGATGATCAGGATGTCGAGGCCTTCGACCAGTTCGGGCTTCAGCGACGAGGCGTTGGCGAGCGCCGGGTAGCAGATCGCCGGGCGCAGGTTGGCGAAGAGCTCGAGATCTTTGCGCAGGCGCAGCAGACCGGCTTCCGGGCGCACCTCGTAAGGAACGTCATCCCATTTCGGGCCGCCGACCGCACCGAACAGCACGGCATCGGCGGCAAGCGCCTTGGCCATGTCGTCTTCCGAGATCGCGGCACCATGGGCGTCATAGGCGGATCCGCCGACCAGGCCTTCCTCGATGACGAAGCCGGCAGCCTTTTCGGCATTCATATAGGCGATGATCTTGCGGACTTCGGCCATGGCCTCCGGGCCGATGCCGTCGCCGGGCAGGAGAAGAAGATTGCGCTCAGTCATGATAGCCTCCGCTGAAAAACAAGTTGCGGTTTCTTAGACCCCGACCCCTGGCATTTCAAGCGAGCAAGAGGCCGAAACGGTACGGTTTGCGGGCTGGCCACACGCATCCCTGCTCGGTTGACGGGCCTGCGTTTGCCGGTCACAAGTGCGCATCTCTGTCCAATTCCGGTGATCCAATGCCCCCCATGCCTGCGCTTCCCCTGCATCTCGACACGCCGCTGTTTCGCACCAGCGAAGCCTATAGCAAAAGCGGCCGGCCGCTGTGGCTGAAGCTCGATGCGCTGCAGCCGTCCGGCAGTTTCAAGCTGCGCGGCGTCGGCCGGCTTTGCCAGCATGAGGTGGAGAACGGCGCTGGGGAAATCTTCTGCGCTTCGGGTGGCAATGCCGGCATTGCGGCGGCCTATGCGGGCCGCGCGCTCGGCGTGCCGGTGACGATCGTGGTGCCGGAAACGACTTCGGTCGAGGTGCGGCTGCTGATCGAGGCGACGGGGGCTGCGGTTCTCGTGCATGGCGCGGTGTTCGACGCGGCGAATGCCCATGCGATCGCGCTCGCCGAGGCGCGCAAGGCGGCCTATGTGCATCCCTTCGACCATCCGCTGCTCTGGGAAGGTCATGGCACGCTGATCGACGAAGTGGTGGCGAAGGGGGCGGAATTCGACTGCGTCATTGCCAGTGTCGGCGGCGGCGGGCTGATGGCGGGTATCGTCGAGGGATTGCGGCGCAACGGGCTTTCGCATGTGCCGGTGATCGCCGTCGAAACCGAGGGAGCTGCCTCGCTCAATGCCAGCGTCATGGCCGGCGAGCGGGTGACGCTGCCGGCGATCACGTCGATTGCCAATTCGCTCGGCGCGCGCCAGGTGGCGCAACACGTGTTCGAGCTGCCGAGCAGCCATCCGATCGAGAGCGTAACGGTCAGCGATGCGGACGCGGTGGCGGCCTGCCTGAAATTTGCCGATGCCTATCGCATCTTGGTCGAGCCGGCCTGCGGCGCAGTGCTCGCCGTTGCCGATGTGCATGCCGGGCTTTTGTCGCGATTCCAGAACCCGCTGATCGAGGTCTGTGGCGGCATCGGCGTGTCGCTTGCCAAGCTGAGGGCGTGGCAGGAGACGCTGCTTTAGGCGCTGATATGGGAAGACGGCCGGGTCGGGTGCGGGGGACATGCTGGGCGCTTGGGTTTTGGGGAATGCCATGGCTGGTTTGCGCCGCACCCAGTCGAATACTTCGGCCGATTTGTGCAACAGCAGACATGATGCTTTGCGTAGGTTATGGTCGCGTTTCTGCTCTCTTCGGACGTTCAAAGTGGAAATCAGACGGCTTGAAAGCCGCCATTATCGGTTGCAATCAAAGGCCCCCAGTTCGTAGGTGCGTTGAAGGATAACATGCCGAAATATTGGAAATGGACCGTCGTCGTTGCTCTGATGGTTGGGATGCCTTGGGTGGGGTCTCAGCTCTACTTAAGGAGCCATCACCTCAGAGTTGTTCCGGAGGCGTTGAATGTTTCCAATGTTCTTTATGTTTCGGAACAGTCGTGGGGCTTCGGTCCGGGTGGAAATGAGACTGGGCTACTGGTCTTCCAACTGCCTGCCTCAGTTGCCGCGCAAATAAAGGCCCGTGGGATAGGCTACCTAGAAAAATTGCCCCAAAACCCTTGGGAGGGATGGCAGGGGAGGTACACAGAATGGCGCGAGACGCCATTGATGATGGATGACGATTGGGGTTCGGCGTCTTATGAAGGAAGGAAGTATTGGACCTCTCCCGGTATTGGCGACTATCTTAACAAGTACGGTTTCCCCGTTCCCCTAGAGAAGACGTGGGAAGATATGGTCAACCGCGCCTTCTCTAA
>NZ_AHZC01000074.1 GCF_000247475.1 Rhizobium sp. PDO1-076
CCGTCAGCGTGTTGCGGTTGAGAAAACGCTGCTCGCCCTCGCCCGGCTGCTCCGACACCTTGACCGTCGCATAGCCATGTTCGGTCGCGCCGGGGATGATTGTCACCGCGCGGACCCGCCGTTCCAGTTCGCCGACCGCGCGGATCACCTCGAATTGCAAAAGCGGGATGCGATTGCCGAAATCATCAAGCGGCAGCCGTTCGAAGACGACATAGGCCAGTCCGCGATAGGCCGGAACCTGGGTCTCGCCCTGCCGTGCCAGGATCAGCGGATCGGCCGGCTGGTCGGGCGTGCCGCGATATACACGCATCTCGATTGCGGTCAGGTCCAGTTCGCGGCCATCGGCCCAGACCCGCCGCACGCCGGCCACCTCGCCCTCACAGAGCGCCAGCGCCAGATTGGCAAAATAGCGATAGCTCTCGGTCCGCGTGCCGCTTGCCTTGCCGCCGGCCCGCTCGCTGACCGTCTCCTCCTCGAAGCGCGTTGCCCAGATCAGTGTGCCGCCGAGCCGCGCCGTGCCGTAAAGCCTGGGGATCGCCGTGCCCTCGCTGGCGCCGCTCAGCCGTGCTGCCGAGAGCCGCGCGCCGCTGACTGTCGTACCGCCCAGCAGGCTGCGGTCGATGGCGCTGCCGGCCAGGGCGCCGGCCGCCCGGCCAAGCACAGCACCAACCGGCCCGAAGACCGAGCCGAGTGCGGCCCCTGCCGCCTGCAATAAAACCGTCGCCATGGATCAGACCTCCGGAAACCGATAGAGCCCGGCAATCCTTCGCCGCCACGCCGGCACAAGCGTCGAGCGGGTCACCGCGGATTGTTCGTAGGCATGGATGAAGTGGTCGGGGACCGCCGCCGGATGACCCTGGACGCCCTCGTCCTCAGCACCCTCACCTGGGCCACTTTCGCCTGGGCAAAGTTCGCCTGTGTCACTCTCGTCTGTGCCACCTCGGTCTGGGCCACACTCGCCGACCGCCGTCGAAGGTCGATTCCGCGCCAGAATGCCGGCATGTTTGGCCGCACAACCGGGCCGGAACCGAAAGATCACCAGATCGCCGGGCAGGCTTTGCCGAAACGAGGCCACCGGCCGGAAATGCCGCGCCGCCGCCTCCAGCAGCCGCTCCTCGCCCGATCGCTCGGCCCAGTCCGCCGCATAGGCCGGCACAAGCTCCGGCTCGCGCCCATAGAGCCCGCGCCAGATCCCACGCACCAGCCCCAGGCAATCACAGCCGACACCGATCGCTGAGCCCTGATGCCGATAGGGCGTGCCAATCCATTGCTCGGCAATGCCCAGTACCCGCGCATTGATCGTCATCCGGATATCCTTGATGAAAGCTGTTCTGCAGTCAGAAAGGCCTCGCCAGCCCCAACGCCTTCCCTCTCCCCATCGAGGGAGAGGACACAATTTCAGCAGCTTAGCTTCAGCTAAGTGCTAGAAATTGTTGGTGAGGGGTAACTGCATACCGATCCTCATTCAAACAGCACCGACCCATCATGCGTGGTCTCGCCGCCGACATAGGAATAGGCAAAGTCGCTGCCCGGCATATGCGGAAAGCCCTGGAAATTCAGGCCATTGCCGAAGCGCTCCCGGCACATGGCAAAACTCTTGTCGCAGCCGACGCTGAGCGTCACCGGATCGCCGAGCGCCGGCTCCGCCTCCAGCGGCAGCCACAGCCGGATCGAAGCCGCGCCGCCGGCCATCGCGCCGCTTTCCTCCACCGCCACCGTCCGCCCGGCGAGCATGCCGGCGTCAAACCGCAGCCGCCCCAGCCGGAAATGCCCGGCCCCGAGATCCAGCAACCCGGCGATCACCAGCCGGTCCGGCGTTTCCACCGCCGCGACCAGACCCGCCAGCCGCCGCCCGGCAACCGCCATGTCGATCCGGCAGCGGCCGTCGCCAAGCTCGGCATCGCAGCGCCGGTTGTAGATCCGCCCCGTCGGTTGCTGCAGCTTGTGGGCAAAGCTCCTGAGTTCCGCCGAAAAAACCGGTCCCGCCCGACTGACCTCGCCGATTTCCTGGAGCGCCAGCAGCACATGCTGATCCTCTGGCGCCTGCCAGTTGACCAGGAAGAGTTCAACGCGGGCGCCGTCATAACACCCGGCAGCGAGATCCGCCTCGGTGATCGCCTCGCTGGAAAAGCCGCCCTCGACGCCGGCTGCCGGCGCCTGCAATCCGCTCGCCACCCGCGCCTCGGTCGCCGCAAAACCGCTCGCCGCCTCGAAGGTCGTGCCGACAAAATCCAGCGCATGGTCATGCTCGGTAAAGCCAAGGACCGCGCCGTCCTGCCGCGTCAACCGCCAGGCGCGGCACAGCGTCGTTTCGCCGGTGGCGATATGGGCCTTCAGGGCCTCGGGCAACTGTCTCATGGAGCGATCTCGATCAGCGGAATGGAGGGAATGCGACCGGCGCGAAAGGCTTCGAGATTGAGTTCGATGCGGTCGATGTCGAAACGCACCGGCACGTCGAATTCATAGCCGGCCCGGATCTCGACACCCTCTGCCGGCACATGGTCCGCGGCAAACTGCACGATGCCGGTTGCCGCATCGACGACAAAACCGCCTGCTGCCACCGACACTCCGCCGACCGCGATGCGGACCGTGCCGTCGATCGGCTTCGAGATCTCGCGCCGATGGCTTGCCGCCGCGTCGCCATAGGTCTTTGCCAGCGGGAACGCTGCCGTCTCGCCGTCGCCAATCCCGATCAACTGGTCGAGGCCGGTTGCCGGATCGCCCGGTGCGCTGGAGGAAAAATCGACCGGATCGCGAAAGCGGAAGCCGTGCAGGCTGCCGCCGCGCGCCTCGAAAAATTCGAGCACGGCATAGAGATCAGCCACCGACCGCACGCCCGACCCGGCATCATAACGTCGCCTTGCATCGCGCCAGCGCCGATTGCGTGCCTCGCGGCCGTTCGACAGGTTGACGATGTCGACCCTGCGTTCCGGCCCGCCGCTGACCGACAGCGACAGGCGCAGTGGAAAGCGCACCTCATGGAAGCTCATGGCTCTCTCCGATTGAAAAATCTCTGCCACACCAATGGCGTCAGCCGCGGTGTCGAAATCCGGCACTTCGGCCTTCAGGCAGACGCCGTGCGCCTGCATCAGCCGCGCCTTGCACCCGCCATGCCCTGCAACTGCCGCGGCTACAGATTGCGTCGCCCACGCCCGACCGAGCGCGCCAGCATGGCGGTGATCTGGCCTTCGCTGCGGGCAAAACTGGAAGCGTCGGTCGCCGTCACGTTGAAATGAATCTGGGTCGCGCCGCCGCCGTCCGATGCCACGCCGAGCGATCCGTCGGCCCCGCGTTTCAACGGCAGGATCGCCTCGGCGCCTGCCTCGCCCATCAGGCCGAAACCGCCCTCCATCGGAAAATAGCTCGGTGCAGAGACCACGCCACCCTCGGCAAACGGCGTGATGCGCCCCGGCACCCCGCCGGCGGCAAAGGCCGTGGTGGAGCCGGCGCTGCCGGAAAGCCCTGATGCCAGTCCCGAAGTCAGGCCAGAAGTCAGTCCGGAGGTGAGCGTCGACACAAGCCCGGAGGTCACCTGACCGAGCAGGTTTTCCAGCGGCTTCAGCCCGGCCGACAACGCAATGTCCGAGAGCCGCAGCCCGACCGTGCGCAGCGTCTCCTCCAGCCCCTTGCCACCCGTCGTCGCCGTCTTCAGCGCCCCGGTCCAGCGCCCGGCCAAAACTGGCCGAGCGGTTTTCGAGATCATCGAGCACGGCAAGCGCCGCCGATCCGTCAAGATCAAGTGAAACGGCAAGCCGGTCATCATCATCCGTCATCGGGTCTCTCCTGTCATGGTTTGCGCCCCGCGCAGCGCCGATAAAAGGCTGCGACGAATGCCGGATTTCCCACCTACCCCTTGAGGGGGGAGGTCGGCGCGAGGCGGCGGGCGGGGGTGATCGCGGTTGTGGTGCGCGCCGTTCTAACCGCCTTTCGGCTTTGTGCGTCTCGGATGAGCAGCCTTGGCATGTCGGGGCGTTGGCATGTAGGGGCGTTGGCGCGCTGGGAAGTCACCCCACCCCGGACCTTTGGTCCGACCCTCCCCATCAAGGGGAGGGTGGAGGCTGCGGCCGGTCTCTCTTTCCGTCGACGGCGGCGCTCCCACCTCCCCCTTGAGGGGGAGGTCGACGCGAAGCGGCGGGTGGGGGTGATCCCCCGTCGCGTCCGACAGCACTTCCTTCGCCCTCAAAAATAGCGTCCATCCACCGCCTCACCCGTCCGGAAATCGCTGCATCAACCCCGCCAGTATCGGCCGCGTCAGATAACCGCCGCCATGGCCGAGCAACCCGGTAACGGCTGCAAACTCGCGCATTGTCAGCGCCCAGAACACGCTTGGATCAAGCCGCAGGCGACCGAGCCCGACAGCCATCGCCATGTCCCACGGAAAGGGACGCGGCGCTGTTGCCGTCTCATCGCCTGCGGCCATCAAGGGGAGGCGTTTGCCCCCTGTGAGCCGGTACCGTCGCCATCCGCAAATGTGACCGCCAAAAGCTCCCCGACCAGTCTTGCCGCCCCCGCCAGCCCGCCCTCGACCGCCATCTCGGCTACATCCTCGTCGGACAGCCGGTTGCCGCCGCCGCGCAGGCCGCAGGCCAGGATGCGGATCAGGTCGGCGCTTTTCAGCCGATTGCCGGCAAAGCGTGCGCCAAGATCGGCCATGCTATCGGCGCCGAACGCGGTTTCCAGCTCGGCCAGCGCACCCAGCGTCAGGCACAGGATGCGCCGTTCACCGTCGATCACCGCCTCGACCTCGCCACGATGGCGATTGGCCCGGTTCACGGTCAAAGGTTCGCGCATCGCCGCCTCACTGCACGGCAAAGGAAACGGCGCCGGCCGATTCCAGCGCCAGTTCGAACGTCAGTTCGCCATCGTGATTGCCGGCATATTCCAGCGCCGTCACCTGGAACGGCGCCGTCACCGTGCCGAAATCGGGGATCACCACCTGCCAGTTGAGGATCGAACCGGCAAAGAAACTCGCCCTGACCAGAGCATCCGATGCCTGGTCCTTGAACAGCCCGGCACCGGTCAGCGACGCCCGCCGGACACCCGCACCCGCCAGCAATTCGCGCCAGCGCCCGGCGCTCTCGGCATCGGTCACATCGACCGACTGCGCATTGAATGTCAGCCTGCGCGCCCGCAGTCCCGCCACCGTCACGAAACCCGCCCCCTCGTCGATCTTGAGCAGCAGGTCCTTGCCCTTCTGTGCCACCATGTCCGTGATCCCTTTGTTTGCCTAATTGTCAAAATTTCTGGCTGGTTTGCCGGCGACTTGCCCTCGACCGCTACAGCTCGTCCGCGGCCCTGGTCGTTGCGGCTCCGACCAGCCGGGCAGGCACCTGAGAGCTGCCACAAAAACCAGATTTGCCCCTATCCCCGCCCAGCCTTTGCCCCTACAACCGCGCCATCCTTCCGGTTGCATTCCCCCATTCTGAGTCGTCATGAACATTGCCCGCACCGCCCTGATTGCCGCCCTGTCTGCCAGCCAGATCATCGGCTGGGGCACCAGTTACGACATGCCCGGCGTACTCGGCCGCAAGATCGCTGCCGATCTCGGCATGGCCAATGAAGCGGCCTTTGCCGGCCTGACGGTGATGATGCTGGTCATGGCAGCGCTCGGGCCGATGACAGGCCGGATGATCGCCAGGCATGGCGCCGCGCGCACGCTGGCCCTCGGCTCGATCCTGATGGCCTTCGGCCTGTTTACGCTCGCGGCCGCACAGGGCCTCGTTCTCTACGGCCTCGGCTGGCTTCTGCTCGGTCTCGGCGGCAGCCTCGGTCTCTCCGTGCCGGCCTTTGCCGCCGTCGTCGAACGCGAAGGCCGCAGCGCCAAGCGCACGATCGGCATCCTGATGATCTTCACCGGCCTGTCGTCGGCGATCTGCTGGCCGCTGCTGGCGCTCGCCGAACAGGCGCTCGGCTGGCGCGGCGCGCTGGTCGCATCCGGTCTCGCGCAACTGATCCTCTGCCTGCCGATCCATCTCGCCATCGGCCGGATCGCGATCGAGCGCTCCGATGCCGAGCGTGCCGCCGACAGCATCGAGCCTTTGGCGCTCAGCCGGCGCATGGGCATCGCCGCCTTCCTGCTGATCGCGCTGTCGACCTCGCTGGTCAGCCTGATCACCTTCGGCCTGTCGCCGTCACTCTTGCATATCCTCGAACTGTCCGGCGCCACGCCGCAACTGGCGCTCGAACTCGGCTCGCTGCGCGCCGTGTTCGGTATTTCCGCCCGCGCCGTCGATGTGATCTTCGGCGCACGATCGACACCCTTGATCACCGGCATGGTCGGCACCGGCCTGCTGGTCATCGCCACCCTGTCGCTGATCTTTTCAACCGGCGATACGACCGGGCTCTTCATCTTTACAGCCCTCTATGGCTTCGGCTCCGGCGTCTCGACCATTGCCCGCGCACTTTTGCCGCTGAGCTTCTTCTCCGCCAGCCGCTTCGCCGCGCAATCGGCCAGGCTCGCCCTGCCGCAAAACCTCGCCAACGCTTTGGCCCCGGTGCTAATGACCGCAATCATCGACCGCTCCGGCGTCGACGCCGGGCTCTATCTGTGCGTCGCCTTTTCCGTCATCGCCTTTGCCGCCGTCGCAGCGCTTGCCGTGATCGCACGGCGGGCCACATCAACGGCGTGAAATCCCCCGCGCCCGCTACTCCACCACCGCCCGCATCGTCACATTCGCCACGAACAGCCCGGTCTTCGCCTCCCGCCGGCTCACCGTCCGGCGATGGACCATGTTGACCAGCCGCAGGCTCGCCAGTGCTGGTTCCATTCCTGGGGCCAGCGCCGGGTCCAGCCCTTGCGCCACCCGCCGCACATTCTCCGCCAAATCTTCCGCCTCGCGTCGTCCGCGTTCGCTCCAGGCCTCCAGCTTCAGGATGATCTCGAAGCCGGTCTCGGTCCCCGTCGACCAGTCCCGCGCCTCGACCGTGCCGATGCTGAGGGCCGGGAAACGCGTCGCGCGCAGCCGCCGGTCGGAAAATCCGTCCGCACCGATCCACGCGGCGAGCGCCGCATCGGCCATCACCGCCGCCTGCAGGGCGGCCAGCAGTTCATTGACCGGCGCGCTCATCGTCGACCTCCGTCCCGTTTGAAATTCTGCCCTGCTTTTGGCCATTCACAGGCGATAAGCGCGCTTCATCCCGGCGCTCCAGCCGCGCCCGCAATGCCTGCCGCAGCAGACGCGCCAGAGCCGATCCCGTTTCCTCCAGCGCCGTCATCCGACATCCTCCCGGCAGCGGGCCAGCGCATAGCGACCGGTCTCGTCGGGATCGCACAATGCTGCGATGACAAACAGCCGCATGCCCTTGCGAAACCGCTGGCCGGGGGCAAGATCCGCCCTTGCCCGCAGCGTCACGTGATGGGTCACGCTCGCTGCCACGCCCGCCGCCCGCTCCTCCTCGGCAAAGCGCAGCGGCTCGATCAGCGCCCAGACGCGGGCGAGTTCGACAAAACCGATCTCCGCCCCGCCCTGGCCATCGCCGACAGGGTCCGGCCGCTCCAGCACAAGCCGCGCCGTCAGCCGGCCGGGATCGAGATCCAGCATCGCCGCCAATCGTGCCATGATCAGAGCCTCCGCCGGCAATAGGGCGCAATCAGCCTATCATAGCCCGGCGGCACCACCGCCGGCTGGGCATCGGCCGGCACCACGCCGCGAAAGGCAAACATCGCCGCGACATGCAGCAGCATGGCCCGCTTCAACGTGTCGGGCACCTCGGCGCCGGTCGCGCCAAGACCCGTCTCGAAATCCACCTCGATGCCGTTCAGCGCCTGGCCCGGCTGCGGCACATCCCGCAACCAGAGCCGCGCCGGCCGCGCTTCACCATCGAGCAGATGCCCGTCGAGCACCACCGCCTGCGGTGTGCCCTCACCATCATAGACAATCACCGACGTCACCGTTCGCACCGGCCCATGCGCCAGCGTCAGGATGCCGTCGTCCGGCCAGCGGTCGAGGCACATGCGCCAGCCTTGCGTGATCAGCGACAGTCCCGTCTCGCGCTCCAGATGCTCGCGCGCCGTAGCGATCAGACCGAGCAGCAGCGCGTCTTCATCCTCGGTATCAAGCCGCAGATGCGCCCGCGTCTCGACCAGCGTCAGCGGCTCCACCGCAGGCAGCGCCGTCCGGATATAGGTCATCGGATTTTTCCTGTTGTCTGGATTGGGAAGATTGGGAACTGCGCCAGCGCCGCAGCCCGCTTCTCCCCTTGCGGGAGAAGAAGCAAAATTGAGTGCTTAGCCAAAGGCTAAACCT
>NZ_AHZC01000073.1 GCF_000247475.1 Rhizobium sp. PDO1-076
TGAGGACCAGATTATTGAAATTTGGCACCATTTCGTTAGCGGCAGCCGATACGAGCGGGAGAAGAGTAGGGGCGGATGCCCGCCGACATTGGGCAAGACGGTGCAATCGGATAGCGGTCTCGGTCCCGGTCGATGGTCTACGCCTTTTGTAGAAGCACTCGATTGCGTTGGCACTGCAACGCCGGGAGCTTAGGCTATACGAGCCTCAATCGAAGAGACTCCGACCGGCAGCTCAGAAAGTGTCCGGGCGAATCCGGGTTTACGCGACCCTGCACTAGACTCGCGGGCGACAGAGGCTGAGAACAATTGCACCGGCGGCAAGGATGGCCGCGAATGTCAGGAAAATGGTGGAGGGCGGGATGTCGTCTGCCACGGCGGCGATGATCCCGAAAAGAACTAAGCCGAGCAGAACACCGACGCAGTGAACCGCGCCTTTTGCCCGACCCAAGGCCGGCCCGGGGACGGTGGATTGTAGCATGACCTCAACGCCCACCCTGCCAAGATTGTATAATACGCCCAAGATCGCGAACGCGACGAGCACTAAAGGCAGATCGAGGACTTTGAGAAGAGCGAAGAACATTGCGGTCAAAGCGAGGGCCACCAGTTGCAGAACGCAAATTTTAACAACGCGGACCAGCGGCATGAGAAGAAGGACGCCCAAAATGGAGCCGGCGGACCAGGCGCTTTCAAGTTGTCCGAAGTCTACTGCATCTCCTCTCAGTTCCTCAAGAACGAAGCCTGGACCGACGACGCTTACCAGCATCCCACCGGTAAATAGGAATGCATAAACGGCGCCGAGATAGACCAAGCGCGCATCAACATGCAACTTCGAACGTATGGAACCGGCCCCGCAGTGGTGGGGTGCCATTTGTTCTCGCCTGACAAAGAGCATGCATAAAGCCGATAGCGCAAACGCCACGGCCATGGCCGCGAAGGTGATCGTCGGTGTGGAAACGTACAAGAGAAGCCCGGTTAACGATGCTGCACAAAGGCTTCCGGATTGCGTAAGCAAAAACACGGCGGAGTTCGCGGTGGCTAAAGTGAACCCGATTCCGACGGTTGGTATTATGCACTGGGAAGCCGTGAGGGCGATCCTATCGGAGGTCGCGAACAGGACCGCTGACAACAAGATAGTCCAAAGAGGGTCATTCGCAATCAGCAAAACTGCGAATGCCGACGCGCCCACAAACCGGACGGCATCTGCGGCCGCGTACAGTACTCGACGATCATACCGATCTGACATCCACCCCGCGACGGGACTTGCTACCAATTCCGCTATGCTCACAATTGCAAAGAAAGCTGCCACAGCCGGGCTGCCGTTTCCCGACACCACCAGTATCCAAGCAGAAGCTATTTGATATGCGTTTCTCCCAACGGCCGAAGTAAAAACGCTCGCGAGAAACCAATAGAAAGAGCGACGTCCCTGACTTGCCGACCCGGAAACTGCGACAGATGATGGTGGACGCATACGGGAATCTTCGCTGATTAAGATTCTACCGAAATAGACAATTGCCTCCTGCCCCGCTTTCGAAATCAAGCCAACCTTTCAAAATGGCGCCAAAAAAGAGGTACGCTATGCCGTCAGCTACGTAACCCGCGACGAAATTCGGACGGACTAGCACCGAAGGCTCGCTTGAATGCGACTGTAAAGTGACTGGAACTTGCAAATCCGCATTCGAGCGCGATTTCGGTCGCTGAAAGATCGGTTGCTCGAAGCAGGTCGGCTGCGCGTTGCATCCGATGTTCTGCAACATAGGTGTAAGGGGTCTTCCCGGTCGATTGTTTGAAAGCACGAAAGAAATGGCGTCGGCTCACGCCTATTTCTCCTGCAAGTTCGTCGAGGCTCGGCGGGTTCGCCCCCCGGGACTCGATTATGGCAACGACGCGCTTGAGGTCGAAAGATGATAGACCACCCTTGGCGGGCTCGAGACCCAGCCCATTAAATCTGAGAAGTTGCACGAACAATTGGGCAGCCTGGCTCTCCACCATGATGACGCTGATTGGATCGGGGCTCTTAAGTTCCGCGCCAATCCTCTGAAGGGAAGCCTCAATCATGGCGCTGCGAAACCCTATTGTTGGCTGTAGTCCGGCAATGTGCTCAGAGCCGATCGACCGATCGACGAGTGTTGGATCGACCGATACAAACAGGTAAGAGCCCGTGGCATCCCCCTCGTCCCATCCTGTCCACTCACAGTGCGCAGGCACGAAAGCGATAGATCCCGGTCGGCGGGGAGTAAAAGCGACGCGACGTCCTTCGACAAAATCTTCGCCGGCCCTTGCTTCGCCCTTGAGATTTATCAGGAACGCATGTTGCTCAGGCGCGACGCGCGTTTCCTGGCGCGACAACCCAGTTCGCTTGACAATGTCCGCCCGCACCAGTCCCCAGTCCATATGATGGTGCACCAATGTGCTGTGATCAGAACGGCGAACCTCATGGGGTTGGAAGCCATACGTTTCCGTCAAGGAAGCCATTCCCTACTAAACTAATCCACTTTCGAAAATATAACGACTGCGAGTTGCCAAACAATCCTGGATTGATCCACGGTTGGCGGATGATGGCACTTTCATGAAAATGCGGCATTGCAAATGAAAGCGTGCAGTCAAACTCTGTCTTACCACTGAGTACGCGACAGCGCTCGGCGTCTGAACGGACCAACCCGCTATAATTGTTATTTAATTTCTTTCAAGCAGCTGCCGGCGTCGTACTTTCCATTATCTTATGAGGTATGTTGCAATGCAGGACATCGATGAGTTTTCCACCGAATGCGACCTTGGCCCGCGTCTGAACCAACTCGCCGGCTTCTTTAGCGAAACGGCGGCCGGAAAAAGTGGCGTACCGGTTCGCAAGCCCGTCATTGACACGCGCCTCTTGCCCGACGATGTCCTCCTTCATCGTTTAATTGCATTGCACTCGCGCCGACAAGGTAATTTCGACCAGCACTATCATGGCAGCATCCCGTATCGTTTGGAGGAGGAGTGCCGGATGGCGCATGCGCTCCTGCGCTACGCGCAATTGAGCTCTTCAGACGTCTCGCTGTATAGTCTCGGCACCGCCGAAGGCACGATGGCGCGGACGCTTTCCGAACTGAGCCGTGGAAAAATCCAATCTCTGTCCTGCAGTCCCAACGAGGAAAACTACAGGTGCTTTATGGCGTTCGGCGAGCCGTCACACGCTCACTTCTTCCTTGGCCCCTTTCACCGATTGACAAAGGACTATCTCCGCTCAGAAAAACAACTCGAACGGTTCTCGACCGGGTTCGACTTCATCCTGGAGGACACCACGTTCCAGATGTACTCTCCCAATCGACGAAAGCAGATCGAATTTGTTGCGGATCATCTTAAGGAAGATGGTGTCCTCTTGTTTGTGGAGAAGTTTCGCGCTGCGGATCCTCGTGACTATGAAGGGCGAGAATCACAAAAGGATTTCGGCTTCAAGACGAGGTATTTCGGTATCGAGGAAATTCAGCGCAAATCGAAACTGGTCCTCTCCACGATGCATGACTGCGAAGTCACCCTAGAAGAAATGGCGAACGCCGTTTACGCACATTTCCGCTATTGTGTCGTCACGTGGGGCAGCGGGAACTTCTACGGCCTTGCGGCTAGCAACAGCCAGGAAAACCTCCGGCGATATCTCTCCCTGATGGTTCATCCTGCTATTCCGGCCGAATATGTGTACGAGCCGGAGCCCTATACCGAATTGGCCACGTGGGTAGAGGGTGTTAGTGCGCAACAGCAATCTGAAGCTCAGTGAGGGGTACATGAGCGTCCGCAGAGTTATCGGCGTAGGCCCGTCCCGCAGCGAGCGTTATCCTGCCATTTTTCCCACAAGTCTTAGATCATGGAGGTATCCCTTGCACACACATGTCGCCGAGGCGTTCGTGCAGGCCCCACACGCAGAATGCGTCGCTGACAAGATCTGCGCTCGATTCAGTGCCTATTGCCAGTCGACCGGCACCGACAGAATTCTCGATTTCGGCGACGCGCGCGCGATCCTGAAACCGACCGATGAGGGTCTACATTTCCGTGTGGAAGCCGAGGAGCTCGTAACCTTCTACGGTATCCGGACCCTGTTGCAGGCAAGCCTGTCCACCATCACAGTTCCAGGCGGAGCCGTCGAATGGCACCCCGCCTGCAGCGTATCCTTCGAGGCAATCCGAGAGCATGTTGAGAGTGGACAGGTTTGGCCGGGCGGAAAATAGCCCGATCGGACATCAGCCGCCTTCAGATCAGCGTTGAATATCAAGCTGGTTTGCCCGTGCGAAATGCCGACAACGCGGGCGACATTCTCAGGCGTCCGCATTGTCGTTTCGAAGACGATGTTGACGTTGCGCTCCATGGCGGCGGCCAGGAGCTTTTCCGTCCAGCGGCCGGCGTCAGCTTGGGTGAACTGCGACGCCGTTTCCGGATCCCGTCTTTGGAACGCCAGGAAGTTGAGATGATAGGAGCGCAGATCGTCGCCAACGATGCGGATCGTCGGCCCAGATCGATCGAGCTCGGCGTGGCTCGCAATCAGCACCACGGTTTTGCCGGCGCCCGGCTGGCCGCCGAGCAGGTTAAGGCGGGGCTGCCCTGCCCGGCTGATACCATCCGGCAGATAGTCGGGCAGAATGTCGTTGCGGAAAATGCTCTCGTTTCTGTCCAGCGAGAGAGGGCCGGATGCCTGATCCTCCGCCATGATCGGAACTCCGCCCAGAACCGGGCTTCGCACTTCACACGCGCTCCCCGCAGCGCGATCAGGTTTTCGACGGTTTGGCGATCGGCAACAGCAACGTTGTGCTGGATGGCGATAAGATCGCGGCGGCGAAGCCGCAGCGCTTCCGCCGCTTCGGGATCCGTCCCTTCGAGCTCATAGACGCGAGCCGTGACGATGGCGCGGGCCTGATTGAGGATCTCGATGGCGATCTCCGTGCGGAGGATCGCGTCGTAAGAAATTTCCTGTTCAGCCATCTTTGTCGCCTTTCCGTTTGTTCAAAGCCGTTTACTCAACTGTCTACCGGAACACGCCGCGGGCGCGGTCGAGGACCCGCCGCTGCCGTTCCGCAATGATTTCCTGACTTGCCTGCATGCGGACAGTCTGTTGAACAATCTTCAGCCGTTCCTGCATGACCTCGAAAGCACGGCGCTGCGCCAGCGCCACGCGATTGATGACGTCTTTCTCACCGCGCAGAATGGCGTTTCGACCGAAACGTTCGTCGAGCGCCCGGCTGACCGCGGTGAACTCCCGGCGGATGGCGGGATCGAGCGAGCCAGCAGCGACTTCGAGTTTGGCATCCTTTTTCTTCATCGCCGCTGAGAGGTCTTGCAACGCCTCCTCGGCAGAAACCGACAGGCCCGGAATGGCGACGCTCATGCGCCGGCGCTCCTCGGTAATCACCTTCGTCTCGGTGTCGTAAGCCGTCGCATGGGAGGCACCGAGCGACCGGACGCGGCTTTCCGCCTCCGGTAGGGCTTGAAGCGCGTCCTTTCGTTCGCGGCCTACCGCCAGCAATCTGTCCATGATGCGATCAGAGCCGCGCAGGGCACCATAGGCTGCGGGATCGTTGGCGACGGCCGCTGCGATCCGATCGCCAGCGAAGCCTTTCACGATCAGGGCCTCGATCTTGTCCACGGCGCCGGCAGGATCGCGCCAGAGACGCGCTGCCGTTTCGACAAGAGCCGTCCGATTGTGACCGTAGTGTGCGACGGCACGCGCCCGCTTCCGCGCCTCGTCCTCGACAGACGTTTTGAACTCCGTCACGGCGGCGAGCATCGGCAACACGGGCATCGTCTCCCTCCCCGGCTCGACACTGGCGCCGGCCACGATCTTCGAGCGATCCCTCCTCTCGGCAAGATGCTGTTCCTCGGTAAAACGGCGCACGATGACAAACAGGCGCGCTAGTTTCTCGCGACGGTCAGAAGCAAGATCCTCCGGCATGCGCTCGACCATGTTACGCTGTGCAATCGCGTCGGCTTTGTCGGTGAAGGCGGACCAGCCAAAGCGCGCTGTCAGCGCATCGTTGACAGCCTTGATTTCCTGGACCAACGACCGGTCCTCGACCGCATAGGCGAAGGCTGTCTTGTAAGCGTCCTTCCCGCCGCGTTCGCGCACGGCTTCGATTTCCACGAGGCGCGCCACTGCTTGTTTCGAGAGCGCGGGGACCGACAGGGACATGTGAGCCCGGCGCTGTTCCTCACGAATGCCAAAGCGTTCGGCCTGGCGTCGGAATTCTGTCGCATGCGCGCGTACCAGCGGCGGCAAATCCGACAACGCGGCCATTGCCGTATCGCGCTCGGTGGGGGCGGCACGGCCATCGACCAGAAGCTCCGATCCACGCAAACGACCGAGACGCTGCGGCTTGGTCTCGAGATCGTCGCCGAGGCGGCGCGGCTCGAACCGAGCGTCGGAGGCGAGAGCATTCAGTCTGGCAAGCGCGCCATCGGGATCGCGATAGATCTTTTGCAGGACCCGCCGAAGGATTTCATCCCGCTCCTTCCAGCGCTCCGAAGCGAGCTGCGCACGGCGGGCGTCCTCGTCGAGGCTGCGGGAGAACCGCGTCGATGGCGCAATAAGATACTTTTGGTTCGCAGCAATTTGTGCCGCGAGTGTCTCGGTGCGCTCTTCATTGTAAAAGACGCGCTTTTCCCGTTCGATCGCGAAGCCAAGCGCCACGCTCGCCCGCTCCCAAAGCTTTGCCACCTGCTCGCGTTTCTCCGCAAGCCACGCCAGCCGCCGGGCAGCCCCCTCTTCCATCCCGGCCGCGATCCCGGCAGCCAAGTCGATACCACGGCGCCGGGCAAAGTCGCGGGCATGCGCCTGGTAGCCGGCCTCGCTCTCGAAATCGAGCGTGGTGGTCTTCGCGCCTGTTCGGCCAAGCCGCTCGACCAGTTGCTTGAACAATTCCGGCCGATGGCTCTCTCGCTCGATGCGTTCCAGCCGCGCATCGGCAGCTTCGACCTGCTTTGCCGTCCAGACATTGCGCTCGACCTGACGCTCCTCGAAATGCTTCTCACCCGTTTCCTCATCGATGACGGCGACCGTCACCTTGACCTTTTCCACACCGTCTTTCCGCAACAGAACGGTGTCCCCTTCGGACACGCCACCCTCCGACAGTGCCTTGGGCATGCTGCCCCCCCAGAGCCGGTGCTCCGTTCCGTCGTCGATCTTCACATCGGCATAAGGGCTCTCGTCGGCATCCTCATCTTGGGGCCGGAACTTTGCCATCCCGGTCTCGATCAGCTCGCCGGTGACGCCGGCGGAGTGATCGACATGGGATTTTCCACCCCATTCCGGCTTCGCCTCGAAATCCTCGCGAGCCGCATAGAGATCGGCGCGATCGCGATGCCTAGTCATCGACACATAGGTCAGATGCTGGTCCATCATGCCGGAGGCAAGCACGAAGGTCCGGTCGACGGTGGCGCCCTGCGACTTGTGGATCGTCGCGGCATAGCCGTGATCGATGTTGCGATAGCTGTTTTCGCTGATGACGACGTCGCGGCCATTATCGAGACGGACCGATAGCAAAGGATCGCCGTGTTCGTCGCCGGTGGAAACGACTGTTCCGAGCATGCCGTTCTTGACATATTGCGGTCCAAGCGTCCGCGCCTGCGATTCAAGGAAGCGAGCGTTTTCGAGAAAGATGATCCTGTCGCCGACGGCGAACTCTCGCACGCCACGCTCCGTCTGAAAATCACGGCCGGCCGCCAATACGCCGTCATCTCTCATGACCTGACGCAGCGCCTCGTTGAGCCGCTTCACGTCATCATTGGTGTGGGCGAGAACGAGAAGTTCATCACCGCGCAAGCGGACCGGCTGATCGCCGTCGGCAGTGTTCCGGACGAGGTCACGGCGTGCATCGGTCCAGTCGGCGACGATGCGGTCGACGACGTCGGCCCGGCTCTCCGCCGCAAAAATCCGCCCCTCACGTGCATAGGCGTCCAGCGCTTCTTCGACCTTGCCACGAGCGAAGAGACGAGAAGCCTCACGTGCCCATTCTTCGCGCTGACGACGCACACCGGCCAGTTCCGCAGATCCGATCCGCTCGGATATGGCCCGGAAGGCAGCACCGGCCTGGATCGGCTGAAGCTGCATTACGTCGCCGACCAGGACGACTTTCGCGCCCGCATCCTCCGCTGACTTAAGGACGCGCGCCATCTGCTGCGACGAGACCATTCCGGCCTCATCGACGACGAAGACGTCACCGCGATCGAGCAGATCTCGCCCATTCGTCCAGGCGAGCTCCCAGGAGGCGAGCGTGCGTGACTTGATGCCGGAACTCTCCTCCAGTCCTTCGGCCGCCTTGCCGGCAAGTGCCG
>NZ_AHZC01000072.1 GCF_000247475.1 Rhizobium sp. PDO1-076
CCGAGAGGCCCGGTATTGGTCTCCACGCCCGGCCAGATAGTTGCGATTGGGATGGCCGTTCAACTTGGACTTTGGCTGCATATAGGTGTGCAGCCAGTCCTCCGGATAATAGCCGGCGGCACAGAGCGCGGTGTAAAGCGCGCCCGTTGCATGGCCCTTCGACATGATGAAGCGGTCGCGATCGGCCATGTCCGGCTTCGTCGCATCGTAGCGCATCACGCCGAAATAGAGCGTCGCGATGATATCGATGGCCGAAAAGTCCCCGCCGGGATGGCCGAGTTGGGCATCGAACACCATCTGGAATGCCCTGCGGCGCATCCATAGGGCCTTTTCCCGGATTGTTACGACCGTATCGTTCTTCAACATATTCATAAGCCTTTCAGTCCCAATCTTGGCTCGTTGCTGCCGGCGCCTACATGGCGCCGAACAGGGCCTTCTGGGCGATCTTCAATGCGCCGATTGCGTCATGGCGGCTCTGCGCTTCCTTCAGTGCATCGACGTCGAGGGCGTCGAGCCCCTTCGAGGCGGCCTTGAGGAAGTCGATTGCGTGATTGGCGGTTGCCACGCTGTCTTCGCGGAACGGGAACTGGTCGAGCTGCCAGACACCTTCCCACTTGTTCTTGCGAAGTACATAGAAGAACTCGAAGAGTTCGATCGGATGCAGGCTGCCGGCGACGAGATCGTCATCCCAGGAGCGATAGTTGTCGTTGACGTCCATGCCGAACAGGCGGCCGTAGTCGATGGCAAGCTGGGCGCTGTCGGCGGCCGATTCACCCCCCATGATAGCGTGGCCGAAGTCGAGCAGGATGCCGACATTGGGCAGGCCGATTTTCTCGATGCCGAGCAGGGTGCGGGCAACAGAGCCGAAGCTCATGCGGACGCGTGGCTCGCGCGGCTTGTATTCGATGACGAATTTCAGATCCGGGTTTTCGCTGGCGAGCTGGCCGATGCCGTCGAGCGAATGCTGCCACAGCGTGCCGTAGTCGACCTGGAACGGATAGTCCCAGCCGTCCTGGCCCGGCCACAGCTTGACATAGTCTGCGCCGAAATAACGGACCTGATCGCAGGCTTCGGTGACCAGTTCATGCGCGCGCCGGCGAACGCCTGCGTCGGGATTGGTGAAGGAGCCCTTGACGAATTCGCGTGTGTAGATTTCCGGCGTGATGCCGATGACGCCGAGTTTGTTGCGGTCCAGCGCCTGCTTGACCTGGGCATTGCTGAAATCGCCGCCAAAGAAGGGGTAGTTGATGTCAACCACCGAAAGGTCGGCGACCTGGCCTGCCAGATCGATCGCGTCAATGATCGTGCGCGGTGTGCCATAGCCATCCGTGGCATAGCGATCGAGATAGGTGGCAAAGTGCCAGATGCCGGCACCATAACGCTGATTGCTCATAGGTTTCCTCCATTTGTATGACTGGGCGTTTTGTCGCCGCGCTCGCGCAGAATAGAACATGTCCGGCACTTTCCGGCGATATCAGGCGCAATGGTCTTGCGAATGATACGGTTCAATCCTGTCTCCCTTTCATTGCAGCACCATGCTCCTGCACGATGATGAATGCTTTTGTTTGTTTTCGTTTGTATGCGTTATTTCCCATAACTTAAAAATTTCATCAAGCGGAATTTTCCCGATTTGGCAATTTCAAGCTTCAGAACTAAGCAATATGCTGGAATATGAAGCGCATTTGGCGTTGTTGCGCTGCGATTGCTCATGACGCAGCGCAAAGCAAAAACATATTGACACCAATCGATAATACTCGATAGAAAATATGCAGGGTCGCCAGCGGGCGACTTGTTGAGAAAGGGAGGTTCTCATGAAGATCACTCGACGTCTGCTTGTTTCCGTTTGCGTGCTCACACTGTCGGGCGTGGTGCCGGGCTTTGCCATGGCAGCAGACACAATCGCTATCATCACGCCCAGCCACGACAATCCGTTCTTCAAGGCGGAAGCCGATGGTGCCGCAGCCAAGGCGAAGGAGCTTGGCTATGACACTATGGTGCTGGTCCATGACGACGACGCCAACAAGCAAAATGAATTGTTCGATTCCGCCATTGCTGCAGGCGTCAAGGCGATCATCCTCGACAACGCCGGTGCCGATGCATCTGTCGCGGCCGTGCAGAAGGCCAAGGACAAGGGTATCCCGTCCTTCCTAATTGACCGCGAAATCACCACTACAGGTGTTGCTGTTTCGCAGATCGTTTCGAACAACTATCAGGGTGCACAGCTCGGCGCGGAAGAGTTCGTCAAGCTGATGGGCGAGAAGGGCAATTACGCCGAGCTCGTGGGTAAGGAATCCGACACCAATGCCGGTATCCGTTCGCAGGGCTATCACGATGTCATCGATCAGTATGCCGAGCTGAAGTCGGTTGCCAAGCAGACGGCAAACTGGTCGCAGACGGAAGCCTACACGGTGATGGAATCAATCCTGCAGGCGCATCCGGATATCAAGGGTGTCATCTCCGGCAACGACACGATGGCCATGGGTGCCTATGCAGCCCTTGAGGCCGCCGGCCGCAAGGATGTCATCGTCGTCGGTTTCGATGGCTCCAATGACGTGCGCGACTCGATCAAGAATGGCGGCATCAAGGCCACCGTGCTGCAGCCGGCCTATAGCCAGGCCCAGCTGGCAGTCGAGCAGGCTGACAAGTTCATTAAGACCGGCTCGACCGGGCTTGAAGAAAAGCAGCTGATGGATTGCGTGCTTATCAATGCGGATAACGCGGCGAAACTCGAAACCTTCGCCCTGTCCAACTGAGCCCAGGCAAACACCTCCCAAGGGGCATTCCCTTGGGAGGATCAGTTGATGCTCACGAATCCGGTTGTCTTATGAACATGAAAAAAATCCTTGCCGCAGGCATGCTCGCCGCCCTGTGTCTGTCTGGCTGCAAGCTGGTCAAGACCGAAGAGGCTGGCAAAGAAGCCGCGGCCAACGGTCCAGGCGGTGATCAGGAGCGGATCGCCACCCTGGTTGCGTCCACCTATGATGCCAAGCTTGTGCCCAAACTCACCGAAACGGCGGTTGACATCTCGACGCTTTTGCCGGCCATCAAGGCCAATCTCGATGACGCTGGCAAGGCCTATGGACTGCGCGTTGGCGGTGCCGGCGGTGGCTGGAATTTTTCGGTGAAGGGAACGGCGCCCGTTGTCGATGCCGATCTGGTCTCCAAGGCGGCCGTGGCGCAGCTGGATTTCGACGGTGACGGCAAGGCCGACGCCACGCTGCAGCTTGGCCCGGTGGTCAAGGGATCGGCCATCCGCGATACATCGGCAATCTACGACTTCTCCACGTTCCGTGATCAGATCGAGTACGCCAAGCTTGGCCGTGCCCTGAACGACAAGGCAGTCTCGGGGCTCGCTGTCCCTGAATCTGGCTTGAAGGGCAAGACGGTCACGTTCGTCGGAGCGGTTTCGATCCGTTCTGCCGGTGAAGTGCCATTGATTACACCGGTATCGCTGGAGGTTGGGCGATGAGCGAAAACCACCCCATCGGTCTTTCGATCCGCGGTGGTTCGAAACTCTATCCCGGCACCCAGGCGCTGAAGAATGTCGATTTCGACCTGCGCATGGGCGCCGTCAACGTTCTGGTCGGTGAAAACGGTGCAGGCAAATCGACCTTGATGAAGGTGATTGCCGGCGTCGAGCAGCTGAATGGCGGCACGATCACGCTTGACGGCTCCGAGGTGGTGTTTTCCGACAAGTCGGATGCAGCCCGCCATGGTGTCGGCATCGTCTTTCAGGAACTCAATCTGTTTCCGAACTTGACGGTGACTGAGAACATCTTCATCGGTCACGAAAAGACACGCGCAGGCATCCATATCGACAGGACTGCCCAGACCGAGGCGGCAAAGGCCTTGATGAAGAGGCTGGAGCAGGACATCTCTCCTGAGACGCAGCTCGGCAATCTGCGAATCGGCCAGCAGCAGATCATCGAAATCGCCAAAGCGCTGGCGGAAAATGCCCGCATTCTCATACTTGACGAGCCGACCTCGGCGCTATCTGCGGCCGAAGTTGATGTGCTGTTTCGCGTCATCGGCGACCTGAAACGCCAAGGCGTCGGCATCGTCTATATCTCACACCGGCTGGAGGAGCTGATCCGCATCGGTGACTACATCACGGTCCTGCGCGATGGTGTCATCACCGGCTCGCGCTCGATGCAGGGCGTCGATATTCCGTGGATCGTTGCCAATATGATTGGCAGTGCCTCGAAGGAGTTTCCCAAGACGGGTGATCATGCCCTCGGCAACGAGGTTTTCAGGGTCGAGAACGTCTGCCTGCCAAGCCCCGCCGGCGGTTATGCCGTCGACCACATGTCCCTGTCGGTACGTGAAGGCGAAATCGTCGGGCTTTACGGCCTGATGGGCGCAGGGCGCTCCGAACTGCTCGAATGCATCATGGCGCAGCATCCGACATCGACCGGTGCATTCTATATCTCGGGGCAGCCGGTTCGTGAGAAAAGCGTCTCCGGTCGCATCACCCGCGGACTGGCCCTGATCCCCGAGGATCGCAAGCGCGATGGCTTGGTGCAGATCATGACCATCCGGGAAAATCTGACGCTGTCATCACTGCCCGATTTCACCCGGATCTTCCATCTCGACCTGAAGGCCGAAGTCGCCAAGGCGGCGGAATTCGTCAAGCGTATGGCGATCAAGATCGCAAGTCTCGAGCATCCGGTTTCCAGCCTGTCCGGCGGTAACCAGCAGAAGGTGGTGATCGGCAAGGCGCTGATGACCAAGCCGAAGATCCTGTTGATGGATGAGCCGTCGCGCGGCATCGATATCGGTGCCAAGGCCGAGATTTTCCGCACCATGCGACGCCTGGCCTCTGAAGGCCTCGGCATTCTTTTCGTAACATCCGATCTTGAGGAGGTTCTCGCCCTCTCGGATCGCATTCTCGTCATGGCGAATGGCAAGCTGACCGGGGACTTCCCCGCCGGCGCCGACGCGGCAGCCGTCATCTCCGCCGCTACGCCCAATTTGAGCAGGGTCGAAACACCATGAGCATTACCAATACTGCATCTGCCGCGAATGCGGGATCGAAGGCATCCGGAACCTCCGCGATTCTTCTGCTGTTGCGCATGCGGACCTTCGTCGCCCTGATCCTGGTCTTCGCCTTCTTCGCTTTCGCGGCTCCGAATTTTCTATCCTATGCCAATATGCTTATCATCTCCAAGCACGTTGCGCTCAATGCGCTGCTGGCGATCGGCATGACATTTGTCATCATCGCCGGTGGTATCGACCTGTCGGTCGGCTCCATTGTCGGTCTCTGTGCCATGGTCGCCGGTTATCTCGTGCTTTACGGCATCGATCTCGGGATCGGCTGGACCATCCAGTTCAACACACTTGAAATCTGCTTCCTCGTGCTGGTCGTCGGCGTGTTCATCGGTCTGATCAACGGGATATTAATTACCAAGTTGAATGTCGCGCCGTTCATTGCGACGCTTGGCGTTCTCTATGTGGCGCGTGGTGCAGCCCTGCTGTTTTCCGACGGCCGGACCTTTCCCAATCTCGCTGGCAATCCGGCCTATGGTTCGGATACGTTCAAGCTGATCGGCTCCGGCAGCTTTTTCGGATTTCCCCTGTCCATATGGATCATGGTGGTCGTGGCACTCGCGGCAGGCTATCTTGGCACGCGCACGCCGCTCGGTCGGCATATCTATGCCGTTGGCGGCAATGAACGCGGAGCAGGCTTATCCGGCGTCAATGTCGATCGGACCAAGCTCTTCGTCTATATGTTCTCCGGTCTGTGCGCAGCACTTGTCGGCCTGATCATCTCTTCGCAGCTACAGGCCAGCCATCCGGCAACCGGCGAAACCTTCGAACTGAATGCCATTGCCGCAGCCGTTCTTGGCGGCACGTCGATGTCCGGCGGACGCGGGCGCATCGGTGGCACGATCATCGGCGCGTTTGTCATCGGCATCCTGGCCGACGGTCTGATCATGATGGGTGTATCGTCCTTCTGGCAGACAGTGATCAAGGGTCTTGTCATCATTGCGGCGGTTGTGGTCGATCAAATCCAGCAGAAGCTGCAGGCGCGGGTGATATTGCAGCAGCAGGCAGCGTGAGGATTTCATATCGGCGTCTGTTGCTGTATATCCCGGGCTAATCGGGATGACGCGCTTTCGTTTGATTGCGAATTTTTAGGTTTGGGCAGATCGCCATGGATGCGAAAACAGAGCAGGAAAACTCCGAAAGCATGATCGGGCTTTTGTCCGAGCCACGGCGTCGGCGCATTTTGGAATGGCTGCAGGAGGAGGGGTCTGCGCGTGTCCGGGAACTGGCCGCTGCTTTCCACGTCTCCGAAGCCACCATTCGCCAGGATCTCGAACGGCTGGAGAACGAGGGGTTCATCACCCGCGAGCATGGCGGTGCCTACCTCAACACCGTGCCGATTCAGACTGGCACGATGACGCTGCACCATCAGGAAAACATGGACAAGAAACGCCGCATAGGCGCTCTTGCTGCCAGCCTCGTCAAGGACGGTGAAACCCTTATCCTCGACGCCGGCACCACGACGACCGAAATTGCCATGCGGCTGACCAGCCGGCGCGATCTGACGCTGATTACCAATGCGCTGAACATCGCGATCATTCTGGGCGCCGTTCCGACATTTGCCGTTCACATGCCGGGCGGTCAGTTCAAGTCGCCGACCCTGTCACTTTCAGGCGACAAGTCGGTCGAGTATTTCCGCAATATTTTCGCCGGAAAGCTTTTTCTGGCGACCGCCGGTGTCGCGCTGGACGCGGGCCTGACCTATCCGAGCTTTGCCGATCTGCAGTTGAAGGAGGCGATGATCAAGGCCGCCGCCCATGTCTATCTCGTGGCGGATTCGACCAAGATCAACAAATCCTCCTTCACCCGTCTCGGCTCGCTCGATGTCATCCACTCCTTCATCACGGACGACGGTATTTCCGATCGTGATGCAAAGGAGTTCGAAAAGCGTGGCATCCAGGTGCTGATCGCGCACTGAGCCGATGCGTCTGAAAATGGCGATCGGTCGTTCCGCGCTCGGTCAGGGCGCTTGGTCGATCGCGCTGCGCAATGTTGCGTTGATCCGATCCTGCCAACCGGGGCCGTCCGCCTGGAAGTGGGCAATGATGTCGCTGTCGATCTTGATCGAGACCAACTCCTTGGTGTTGGGAAGGGCTGCTCGCTCGATCGCGGGTTCGGCGGGTTTCTTGACAGGCCTGAACAGCGCTTCGGCCGCGTCTTTCGGGTTAACGGGTCTGCGGGGCTCTGTGCCATTCTCATGTCCTTTGGTACTTTATGCTTTGTCGCACGGCAGATACGCATTCCTGCGTCATTGCATCGGGTGATCTGACCTCAGATCGACGATTCCCTTGTCAAAGCATAGCGTGATTGGGTCCAGTTCGAATATCAATAAATTCAAACATCGGATAAGCATGACAACATGCCCTGCGTTCCAGGAAAATCAGGTTTGCGGTGCGTTGGGCTGATCGAGGCCGGATAGACCGACATGGTCTCCGTCGCACGCGATAAAGCGTATGCCGCTCCTCTCGAAGGCCAGGCAAAGCTGTGCTTCCGTGGCGCGGTGTACGTCGTGCCGGTTGCCTTCATAGTCGCGGACGGTGCTACGTGAAACACCAGATCGCTCGGCGAGATCGGCCTGTGTCCAGTCGAGAAAGCCGCGTGCCGCTCGACAGAGTGCGGGTGTCAGTGTTTTTCGTCATTTCGGGTTGACCCACTGCGATAAGTTACCCATATTGGTCACTATACACCATAATATAGTGGTTTTCCGCAAATATCCAGATGCGCGGTTTGGCGTCTTCGGAGCCGCTTGGCGGTTCTGGCGCTTGCAATCATTGAGAAGGTCTTCAGGTCTTGGGATAACGTTCGAGCCATATTTTCTGACTGTCCTGCTCGCCCTGCCATTCATCGGCAGCGTGATCTGCGTCTTTCTGCTGAATAACAAATCTCGTGATCTTCCGGTCGCCGTCGGTGGCGCGGTCACGCTTATGGCAATTCTTCTGACCGCAGGCTTCTATCCGCTGGTTTCCGACGGGCAGGCTGTACGCTATTCGCTCGAATGGGTTCCGCAGTTGGGGCTAAACTTCAGCCTCCGTCTGGATGGCTTCGCATGGATCTTCACCATGCTGATCGCGGTCATCGGCTTCCTCGTCGTGCTATATGCCCGCTATTACATGGGCAAAGACGATTCGGTCGCCCGCTTCTTCTCATTCCTGATGGCGTTCATGGGGGCAATGCTCGGCATAGTCCTGTCGGGAAATGTCATCCTGCTCTCGGTGTTCTGGGAACTCACCAGTATTTTCTCCTTCATGCTGATCAGTTTCTGGCATCACAATGCCGCGGCCCG
>NZ_AHZC01000071.1 GCF_000247475.1 Rhizobium sp. PDO1-076
GTCTAGCCAATGAGCGAGGGTCGTTGCACGGTCAGAGATGGACGACTGTCCGTGACTGTCGTAAAATGTTCTTCAGATGTGGCAATGGAATCTTCGGGAGGAAACTCATGCCTATCTTCATGGACCGGCACGATCTTGCCGGAGCTTCCGCTGCGGATGTCGCTGAGGCGCACCTGAAAGATCTCAGTATTCAGGATCAGTATGGTGTCAAATTTCTGACCTATTGGTTTGACCATAGACGAGGAACGACCTTCTGCCTGATCGATGCACCGGACGTGGAAACCGCTCAGTGCGTACATCGAGAGGCGCATGGGTTCATCGCCGGCGAAGTCGTGGAGGTAGCATTATCCGCTGTCGAGGCGTTCCTCGGCCGAATACAGGATCCTACAGCGGCGGCTGCGACTTCAAGCCATATGGATGCTGGTCACCGGGCGATTCTTTTCACCGACATCGTCGGATCTACCGAAATGACATCTCGACTTGGCGATCGTATGGCCACCGAACTTGTCAGGGCTCACGATGCCCTCGTTCGCGGTTGCCTGGGACGGCAATCGGGCCGTGAAGTCAAGCATACCGGGGACGGAATAATGGCCGCATTCTCCTCCACCGTGTTTGCCGTAGACTGCGCCATTGATATCCAGCGCGAATTCCATCACTTTAACTTGGGCAGTTCCGAGCCAATTCACATCCGCATTGGACTGGATTGTGGTGAACCCGTCGAAGACAGCAATGATCTTTTCGGCAAGACTGTACAACTGGCAGCAAGGCTTTGTGCTGCCGCCGGTAGCGATCAAATCCTGATATCAGAAAACATATGCCAAGAGTATGGCATGACCAGTGCATTCACAAATGGCGGCCATCACAGATTGAAAGGATTTGCAAAGCCAGTCCTAGCGTATCGCTGCGAATGGTTGAACTAAATATGACTTGCCCCGTCCAGATAATATTTTCCAGTTGCCACCTTGAACTGTTCCTGACGATACCAATTCCGACGTATTCTCACTACGACACCGTCAGGCTGTAGAACGGCGAAAGGCACCTGTTCTGTAGGAGAGACTTGTAGCATGCGGAAATACCGAATGGCTGGGCCATCAGTGGTAAACACCTCCGCAGCGGTCGCGATCTCGCCAAATCTGCTCGTTTGCCGCTGGCGACCTCGGCCTTTTTCACCCACTCATGTAGCGTCTGCGCTGTGCAGCCGATCTTGGTGGCGATAGAGCAGCACCGCCGCCCATCTTTACGAACGCTCGCCGCCGTGATTCAAAACCATCCACACGGCTCGGGCGCGGACTTACCCGGAAAAATTACTCGCCGTTGCTCATAATAGCTCCACTTTCTCAGAAGTTGGAGCCACCGGCGAACCTGGGGCGGCTCAGGGATGAGCCCAACCTCGTGTCCGATAAACCGGCAGCGGGTCACTTGCCTCTGCACCGCGATGGATCTGTCATCGCTCAATCTCGTCAGGCACGTTTCTGGCGCCTTTCAGGCACTTGATCAGCGTGTTTGCACGGCGGAATGCCGTGAAGGCAGCGCCAATCGCGACCACGGACAACCCAATCGTCAGCACCTGATTGTGTCCATCCCAGAGCGGCTCTACAAGCGTCGCCAATGTCGCTGCGGTTACCGTCGCCATTCGGTGCTGCTTGGCCATCGGACCGGAGAAGTCGCTCGGATGGCCATTGGCCCGACCAAGTTCACGGATGTAAGCCGTCAACACAGCAAAGGCTCCGGCCGCCCATCCGAGATCCGGCATGCCGATGCCATAGCCGAGGCCGACGAAGATCAGAAGGTCTGCGACGCGATCGGGAAACTCGTTCCAGAATGGACCGTCAGGCTCTCCCTTTCCGCCTTCGATGGCAACCATGCCGTCGAAGAGGTTGCAAAGCAGCCGGGCCTGACAGCAGAGCGCTGCGAGCAACAGCAGGCTCACACGCGGCCAGCCGCTTGCAGCACCGGCCCAATAGAAAGCCCCGCCGGCCATCGCCGCTGCCGCCATGCTCGCTTGGGATATCTGATTGGGCATGATATTGCGCGCCGCCAACCAGCGGGCAATTGTGCCGGCCCAGCGGGTGTTGCGGCTTTCCAGCGGTCGTCGATCGCCTATATCGGTCATGGCCCTCGCCTTGCAGAGATTGAGTAATTGTAGAGCGTCGCGTAGCTTGTCGAGACCAGAAGCGGAACGGCTATGGTCTTCCATATTTCCGGTGTGCCACTTGCCGCATGGATCGCAAGGAGAAGACTGGCCGACCCGAGGCAGGCAATGGCCGGCGGAGCCCATAGCTGCATCGGATAGGCGATACGGTGCGAAAGGCCATCGATCACCGATTTGAGCAAGAGCGTCAGCCCGGCCGACATCGTGCCCTGCACCAGGCCGGCATAAATCGGTCGCGGCATGTCATGGCCGTGATTGACGAACACCGCCCAACTCCCCATCGCAACGAAGGCAAACAGGACATGCACCCATCCCTTGCGGGCAAACCGTCGCAGGGGTTCCGCTGTCAAAGCGACCACCAGTAGCGGACGATATGGAAAAAGATTGGTGCCGAGAAAACGACGGAATCCAGTCGGTCGATCAGGCCGCCATGGCCCTCGATCAAATTGCCCCAGTCCTTTACGCCGCGGTCACGCTTGATCGCTGACATGACCAGGCCACCGAAGAAGCCCATCAGCGTGATGATGAAGGCCAGAAGGCCGGCCTGAAATGGCGTGAAGGGCGTGATCCACCATAGAGCTGCACCAATCAGCGTGGCGCTGATCACGCCACCGACAAAGCCTTCGACGGTTTTGGAAGGTGACAGCTTGGGAGCGATCTTGGTGCGGCCGAACATCTTGCCCCAAACATATTGCAGGACGTCACTGAGTTGGACAACGATGACCAGGAAGGCGATCAGCAGGACATTGCGGCCCTCGTAGCCGGGAATGTGCAGGGTCAGCAATGCTGGCACATGTGAAGCGCAAAAGACGCAGATCATCAAGGCCCATTGCACTTCAGCGATGCGGATCAAGAAGCGCTCGGTGTCGCCCCTGAGCACCGAAATGATCGGCATCAGAAGGAAGGCATAGACCGGAATGAAGATCGAAAAGATACCGTATTCTTCTGCCCAGAGCAGATAATACTGGATCGGCACGACAAGGAAAAAGGCTGCGGCAAGGGCCCAGTGATCGGCCCTACGCGTGTTGATCAGCGTCACGAATTCGCGCAACGCGGCGAACGAGCAGAAGCCGAACAGGACCAGCACGCCGATCCGGCCGGCGACAAAGGCAAGGCCGATCAGCACCACCATCACCCACCAGGCCTTGATGCGCGCATTGAGGTTTTCAATCGATGCGTTCGATCCGGTTGGGGAAAAGCGCAGCTGGAGACCGTAGCCGACGACAGAGGCAAAGATCAGCACACCGAAGATGCCGGTCACAAGCACCAAGAGATCAGAATTCGCGTCACTCATTCGCCACTCCCTGCCGGTCGAGGAGACAGGGCCAGAAGGGCGGTCTGCATCCGTTCAAGAAACGCGTCTTTGCCTTCGTCAGGTACGATGCGCAATGGATTTCCGAAGGAGACTGTGCAGATCAGCGGGATCGGTACAATCTCTCCCTTTGGCATGACCCGGTTCAAATTGTTGATCCAGACCGGAACGAGGTCGGTGTCCGGACGCGCTGCGATCAAATGGAAAATTCCGCTTTTGAACGGTAGTAGCGGTGCGTCGGTCTGGTTGCGCGTACCCTCGGGGAAAAGAATAAGGGAGGAACCGGCGTCGATCGCTTCGGCCATCTGCTCGATCGGATCATGGATGCGATTGTCGCGCTCTCTGGCGATCAGAACTGCGTTGAACACGTCACTGCCAATGAAGCGTGTGAGCCTGGATTTCAGCCAGTACTCGGCGCCCGCGACGGGGCGCGTCTGCTGCCGAAGCCTTGGCGGCAAAACCGCCCAAACCAGCACGAAGTCGCCGTGGCTGGAGTGGTTGGCGAAGTAAATGCAGGGGCGGGTCGGCAGCCCCTCTTCGGCCCAAATTGTGCGAACCGCCGTGACCGCGCGGGCAAACAGCACGATCACTGACGCCGCGGCCTCTGTCAGCAAAGCCTTCATTCTTCCCCCCGACCTAACCCAGCATTAGCATCAATCAAACTCTATCATCTGCACGCGGGGAAGAAAGATCCATGCCAAAGCTCGATTGGCCGCAAATGAGGTCAAAATATCGTTGCTGCTGGATTCGCCGGGAGGACAACCAACCTAAATGTGTTTCGGCATGCTGCCACCATTCGCACGGCGCGAACTTCGCACAGTGCCTGCAGTATTCCTAACAAGGCGACACAAGGAGGCTGGATTGCCGTGAAGTACATTCACCGCAGTCCAGACAAATGGCGCGTCCTAGTCTTGCCGTCCGATAAATATGGTCCGGTTCCGCCTTGCCAGCGTTCTCAACACCACCTCCACAAGGTTCGCCGCCTGAGCAGCAATCTCCGGCACGCCGATCAACTCACCAAATGCCGGGCGAGCGGGCGGACCCGCGACGAAGAGACTGGTGTTCGGGGAGCCGTCTAGCGAGATGACACGACCTCCTCGATCGCAAACCAATCCCAATCCCAGCGCGTCGGATTGAACGGTCCCCTCTCGAAAGAGGGAGAGCAAAAACTTCTGGTGCACACCGTAGTTGCGGAAATCGGGTCCTGTCGCGAGCAGAATATGGCCGCAGCGATGCTCGAAATCGCGATTGCTTTTTGTGGTAATCCTCGCAACGAGATCTCGCCCGTCCTGCCGTACGGATGTCAGGTCTCCGATAAGGTTCTCGACGTGACCGCTGGCCATTCCCTCTGTTAGGGCAGCGGACACCTGCGGCGGCATCCGGTATCGATGGACGTCGTACCACCGGCGCAGGCGACGAAGCAGTTTCAGACGCTCAGCGTCCGGCAGCCGTTGCCAGATCGACTGAGCCTGCTGCCGCAAAGCATCGAAGACGGACTGCCAGGGGATGCCGTGTGTTTCTGCCTCCGAGATGGTTGCCCGTACCTTAGCCAGGATACGCCGGGCGCTGGTCAGGGTCTCGTCGTGGAAATTTCCGTAGGGCGAAAAGCCACCGCCTGCGTGCGGTCTCGGCAGAAGGCCGGAACGGGAGAGAAGCGAAATCTTCCCCTGATGTCCCTGGGCGTTGAGCCGCACCAATGCATCAAGGGCGGTCAGTCCTGAACCGACAATCAGGATATCGGTGGCCCAGCAGATGTCTTGCAGTGCATCCGGCGCCATTGCATCTGTCACCCTCATGGCCGTTGGCTTGCTCAATTTTTCCAGAGCCCTAGGTCTCGAGGCTGGGGGATGCCCCGTCGCGACAATTAGCATGTCGGCTACAATCGTCGTGCCGCCAGCGCCCGTCACGTGCCACTGATCATTCACCCGACAGACTGTCGATACCGTCTCATGAAGGTGACGAATGGTACCGTCCTCGACCAGAGGGGCCAGTTGCTGGTGCATGAAGCGACCGAAATCACGGCGCCGCGCAAAAATCCCTTCAGACGTGACGGCCGCCGGGTCGACGGTCAAGGTACCGCTTGACTGCATCCAGTCGAGAAAGGCCGACGGCGTGCCGGGGACGGCACGCATCCGATGGGCCGCGACGTTGAGACGGACATCGGGGTCGCTCGTGTCGTAAGCGAGGCCACTGCCGAGTTGTGTACGCGGTTCAAAGACCGTGACATCTTCGACATGTCCGAAGCCGCGCTCGACGAGAAGTTTGGCGACAGTTGCTCCCGTGTAGCCGCCTCCGACAATGACGACCCTTGAGCCCGGCATATGATCGGTGGTCCTCGCCCGCGGCGAGGATATCCTGATTTTCAACATGGCAGTCTTCCTTCCGGTTCGCGGCAGTAGATCTGGGCATATTTTCTATAAAATATATGTAGATTAAAAACGCTTGTCTACTGCATCAGTTCTACGGCTGATATCTCTTGCTCCAGATGAGCCCAAAGGGAGTGGAATTATGAGCCGTTTTATCGCGACAGAGTTTGCCGAGCCACGCATTCGTCCCGTCTTCGATCGACCTGCCGATGCTGATAATCTGAAAGAAGCCATGAGAACACTGGGCGGTGGGGTCAGCATTGTGACGGCGGGCGAAGGCGATCTAAGGTCAGGAGCCACGGTCACTTCTGCGACGGCATTGTCGGTCGATCCCCCGCGCATGCTTATTTCCCTCAACAGGACATCCTCGACATGGCCTGTCGTCGAGCGCTTCCGCCACTTCGCCATCAATGTCCTGGGCGCGGAACACCTGGTGCTTGCGAACCGTTTTGCTGGGATCGGTGGTCTGAAGGGAGCAGAGCGCTATCGTAGTGCCGAATGGACCAGGCTTGCCAGCGGCGCGCCCGTACTGGAAGATGCCGTTGCAGCTCTGGACTGTGAAGTCGAGGAGGCGATTGAGAGACACAGCCATGTCATCGTCATTGGCAGAGTGCTCGCTATTCGGATCGGATTTGGAAATTCATTGCTCTATCAAAACGGGAGATACCATTCTGTCGATTGATGACAATCAGTCTTATGTCCAGAGGGTTTGAATGATGAAATCGGCATCCGATCGACTGCGTCCGGTCCCCGCGAAGCTCCCGACCGAAGGTCAGGTTCTCGCCGTGGTCGAATCGATCGTTCTGAGACCCGTTTCCGATGGACAGGATATGGCGGCGGCAACCTTGGCCAAGTCAGGCCTCCTGGCCATATCAATTCCGGCGATTTTTGGTGGCGCGGACATTTCCAACGTCGTTGTGGCGGAAGCAATCAGCAGATTGTCGACCTGGAATATGAGAACAGCCGAACTTTTCGTCCATCATCTCATTGCCCTGGAACTTCTCCGCACGAGCGGAACGACCGAACAGCGAAGAGCCGTCTACAGCCGGGTAGCCTTGGGAGAAGTGTTCCATTTCTCCGCAGGCCCGACGGTTCCCCCCATGGCCCGCCTGGTGCGCTCAGGCCTCTCTTTCATGGTCGAACCTGCGCCTTCCATGCCGCCGCCGCGAGGAACCGATTGGCATGTCCTGATCGCTACCGCAGCAGGCATGGGCGAGGTCGCCTTCATCCTGTCATTCGAAGATGCACAGCCATCGGATGGCGATGTTTCACCGACAGCGCCGCCAGTTTCCCCGGACAATGTCCTTGTATTGGGGCTGGATGCTCTCTCGCTTGCTGCACTCATGCAGGCTTTCCTTCGAGGAGCAATCTGTCGCGGGGCAATTGATGCTGAGCTTGGCAAATACGATATCGGCGATACCAGCGCATCTGCCATTGAATTCGAACTTCTCGATGCAATTGTCTTGAAAGTCGCTTCGATCATCGACGGCATTCAGGTGGATGAACCCACCCTCGATCTGGCGCAGACGGAAAGATTATGTGAGGCATTACAGACAGCGTGCCTCCGCTGCACCGACGAGGTCACTCCCCCGCAATAAGATCCTCCGCAGGGTTCTCGCGCGCGACGAACTGCGAAAGCGTCATGTTGTCGAGGATGGACGCGATAGCATCCCGTACCTGCGTCATCGAAATCCGAACCTGGCAAGCAGAGGGATCGCGACAATCATCACAGGCCTCGAATGCGGTTCGGCTGGCACATCGGATTGGCGCCAGCGGTCCGTCCAGGGCGCGGATGACCTGGCCGATCATGATTTCATCGGCAGGCTTCGAAAGCGCATAGCCGCCGTTCGGTCCCTTTTTAGAACGCAGCAACCCATTGTTTCGCAGTTCCAGCAGAATGGTGTCGAGAAACTTCTTCGGGATGTTGTTGCGCGTGGCGATATCGGTGACGAAAGCCGTCTGTCCAGGTTCCAACCCTGCCAGGTCGACCAGGGCCTTCAAACCGTATTTGCCTTTGTTGGTAAGCATTGCGAGGAATTCCGGCCCATGGCCACCGCGATTGAGTTTCTACCAAATTATATAGTTTTTCTGAATTAATCGTTCAAGCTCGTCTTCCCGTTTCTAGTCGGCGATCCGCCTCCTTTCGCATTCCGCAGCAGGTTCGTGCTTATTGGCCGCCGCCGTTGAAAATCAATTCGTCAATAGCATGAATCTTCGCAATCCTATTTCTCTATATAAATTATAGACAATATAGGCTGCTCTCATTCGATCATCTGACTGAGAGAGGACCAGCCATGACACGCAAGATCAGACTTGGAGCATTCCTGCCCGGTGGAGGACAGCACGTCGCCTCATGGCGCCATCCCGACCAGCCGGTTGACGGCGCCGTCAGCTTTGAATTTCACAAGCAGTTGGCGCAGACCGCGGAGCGCGGGCTGTTCGACGCCTATTTCCTCGCCGACGGTCTCGCCGTCGGCTTTGGCGGTGCTCGCGAAGGCGGCAACGCGCGGGTTGCAGGCTTCGAGCCCGTAA